>JAIKXA010000016.1 GCA_024684355.1 Lachnospiraceae bacterium | reverse complement strand
ATCCATTTCTGTTCCTCCTGCTATTATTATCTTGGAAAAGTCATCCTTTTCCGTATAACCACTCCCAATGTATGACCATAGGGAAATTGTGATCTTGTTCTGCCGCCATAAAAGACTGCAGGAGTGAGTATATTATGATTTATATATTTTGTCAATGGTTTAATTGAATATTTTTTAAAAAAATTGCAAAATATTTATTTTTAAAGCCGAAAAAGTAATTTTATAATCTACTTTTTCGGCTTATTTTAGTGTCAATCTATTTCGTCCATGTCATCTGTCGTGTCAATAAGGGGTTCCGTATGATCCGGAGCAGTTTCGGGGAGCAGTTCATAATTCTTTGGATCGTACTTAATGCCGATCAGCTTCAGGCCTTCTGCAGGTGCTTTGGGACCGGCTTTTGTCCTGTCGCATGCCTCAAGTATGGTCTTCACATACTCCGGCGGATAAAAATGATATCCGACTTTTACAAGTGTACCAACTATTATACGGACCATATTATAAAGGAAACCGTTTCCGCTGATACGGATTTTAATATCCTGTGCCTGATATGTTCTTCGTGAAGTATCGGTCTTTATTTTCAAGTCTGTATTCTTATAATCCGAAGTCTTATGTATGGCTTCATTTATTATACAGGAGTCATCCTGATCACCACATATAATATCCAGTGAATACACTGTCCTCACAGTAGTTTTTACCTGGGCATGTGCTGAACAGAAGCTTGCAAAATCATGCTCTCCCACCAAATATTCTGCTGCCTTTCTCATGGCATCCACATCCAAAGGTACATATACAAAATATGAATACCTGCGTTTTATCGGATCGGGATGTACCGCATTGTAAATAGAATATTCATATGTTTTGGTACAGTCTGCATGCCTCGGATGAAAATCCACTCTTACTTCACAGCTTGAAAGGCATACTATGTCTTTGGGCAGCCTCTGATTGAGTGCAAAGCATATCTTTTCGGCAGGGATACGTGTCTCCGTATCAAATACTGCCACGTTTCCGCCCGCATGCACTCCGGAATCAGTGCGCGATGCACCGGCGATAATTATGTCTTCACCGGTAAGCTCCGACAAAGCCTTGTTTATCACCTGCTCAACCGCTATCCCGTTCGGCTGCATCTGCCATCCGACATAGTCGGTTCCGTCATATGCAATTGTAAGCATTATGCGTCGCACGATTTTTCTTCTCCTACTCTTTTACCTGACATTTTTATTCAAAGCGTAAAAACTTCTGACCAACACCTCATCCGTCATGCCTTTGGCATGACACCTTCCCTTCGCCAGGGACGGCATCCCTCGCCGGGACGGCATCCCTCGCCGGGACGGCATCAAGCCACTCTGTGGCTCGATCTGTCATAACCACTCTGTGGCTCGATCTGTCATAGCCACTTCGTGGCTCGATATATCCCCTCAAGGTGAAGGCTTATCATGGTATGAAAATACAACCTACTATCAGCCCGATCAGACACAGATACGCAACCAGATCCCTTTTCGCGTATTTTAAAGGCTTCATCTTAGTCCTGCCCTCTCCGCCGTGATAACAGCGTGCTTCCATGGCCTCTGCCAGTTCTCCGGCACGTCTGAACGAGGATACGAAAAGCGGTATCAGTATGGGTACCATGGCCTTTGCTCTCTTTACCGGGCCGCCGCTCTCAAAATCAGCTCCTCTGGCCTGCTGTGCCTTTATTATCTTATTGGTTTCTTCCAGAAGTATCGGGATAAACCTCAGCGCTATCGATATCATCATGGCCAGTTCATGTACTGGCACCTTGAATATTTTTAAAAATCCGAATACACTTTCCATTCCGGCTGTCAGCTTGTTAGGTGTGGTAGTATATGTCATAAGCGATGAGCCGAGTACCAGCATCGTAAGTCTTAAGCCCATGAACAATGCTGCATATATGCCCTCCTTCGTTACCGTGAATATCCACCATTCCCCCAGTACCTCTCCGGGTGTCATAAGGAGTGTGAATATCATCATGAAAAGCAATAGGAAAAGCATGGGACGCATACCTTTTAACACATATTTAAACGGAATATGCGCCAACACTGTCAGACAAACCAGAAATCCGCCTGTAAGCAGGAAGCCCCAGAAAGACTTGAACAGAAATAAGGATACTACAAATATTATAGTACCCAGGAATTTCGTTCTCGGATCAAGTCTGTGTATGACTGACTCGGTCGGATAGTATTGTCCTATCGTTATATCTCTAAGCATTTCTGTTTCCTTACTGTATCTATGAATTTAACTAAAAGTGGCGAATTTACTCATTCACCTCGTCCTGCACTCCGCAGAATGGAAGCTACCGCTTCGTCCACGGTAAGACAGGTTCTGTCCACATTAAAACCTGCATCTGCAAGCCTGCTCATAAGCTCGGTGCACTGTGGGATCTCAAGTCCCATTTTGCGCAGCTCCTCTGCATGACTAAAGACCTTACGCGGTTCATCGTCAAACTTTATCTCGCCGTCATCTATTACTATGATCCTTTCGGCGAATTCTGCCACGTCCTCCATACTGTGTGAAACCAGGATAACCGTGATCCCTTTTTCATCCTTGATGGTTTTTAAAAGCGAAAGGATCTCTGTCCTGCCTGCAGGATCAAGCCCTGCTGTTGGCTCGTCAAGTATGAGTATCTCAGGGCTCATGGCAAGTACTCCGGCTATGGCAACTCTTCTTTTCTGACCGCCAGATAATTCAAACGGTGAAGCGTCTATCAGATCATCTGAAAAACCTACGGATCTCAATGCTCCGTATGCCGCCACCTCAGCCTCCAGCTGGGATAAGCCTATGTTTTTCGGACCAAACAGGACGTCCTTTATAACCGTAGACTCAAAAAGCTGATGTTCCGGGTACTGGAATACCAATCCCACCTTACGCCTTAACTCTGTCATCTTGAAGTCTTTGTCACATATATCCTGTCCGTTATAATATATATTTCCGGAGTCCGCCTTTATCAGCCCGTTCATATGCTGTATCAATGTTGATTTTCCGGAGCCTGTATGTCCGATGAGTCCTATGAACTCACCGTCCGGTATGGAAAGGCTGATGTTTTTCAACGCTTTTGACTCAAAAGCTGTGCCTTTGCCGTAATAATAATTTATTTTGTCAAGTATGAGAGACATCTTTATCTCCGTTTCTCTTAATCAATATCTTGTTCGGTAAAAGGTGACAAACAGAACCGTCCCTTTTGTCATCTGTAAAAGGTGACAAACAGAACCGTCCCTTTTGTCATATTGTCATCCTGTGACACACTGCATGAATTCGTCCACGGTCAGTATGCATTCGGGTATGTTTAATCCGTTCTGCCTTAATCGGTAAGCTATTTCGGTCACCTGAGGTACATCGAGCTTATACTTCTTTAACCGCTCTACCTCCTTAAATATCTGTCTCGGCGTCCCAAACATTTTTATATTTCCTTCGCTCATTACGTAGACCTTATCGGCTCCTACTACTTCTGTCATGTAATGGGTGATCAGGATGATAGTAATGCCCTCTTTTTTGTTAAGCTCTGTAATAGTCTCTATTACCTCACGCCTGCCCTTGGGATCCAGCATGGCAGTAGGTTCGTCAAGCACTATACATTCGGGCTTCATGGCAAGTATGCCGGCTATGGCCACACGTTGTTTCTGTCCTCCGGAAAGGTTGTTGGGTGACTTTTCGCGGTAAGCTGTCATACCTACCTTTTCCAAGGCAAATGCCACACGTTCCCATATTTCTTTTGTGGGAACACCGATATTCTCAGGTCCGAATCCTACGTCTTCTTCTACCAGACCGGCTATGATCTGGTTATCGGGGTTCTGGAATACCATACCTGTTTTCTGACGGATCTTTAAGAGATTTTTCTCTTCCTTGGTATCCATTTCACTGATAAAAACAGTACCTTCAGTGGGAGTAAGGAGTGCATTTATATGTCTCGCGAGCGTTGATTTACCGGAACCGTTGGCACCGAGTATGGCTATGAAATCACCTTTTTTTACATCAAGGTCTACTTCGTTCAATGCCTTATTGATGCTCTCAACGTTTCCTTCCTCATCACGCCTTATATATTCAAATGTAACCTTGTCAAAATTAACCATGCTGCCCACCTTGATTTATATTCAAAGACCGTTACGCCTCATCCGCCTGCTAACGCAGGCACCTTCCCTTCTCTAGGGACGGCATCCCTCGCCGGGACGGCATCAAGCCACTCTGTGGCTCGATCTGTCATAGCCACTCTGTGGCTCGATCTGTCATAGCCACTTTGTGGCTCGATATATTCCCTCAAGGGGAAGGCGAAGTAATATGTAAACATAACTACCCCGATATTACCCTTCAAGGAATCCTTTTAAGTCCTCAAGCATATCGTCTATATCCATATCATGGACTTCCGCTGCCTGCTTTAAAGTCTCACGTCTGGCTGACGGACAGCTGCTGCAATGAAGTCCCATTTCCGCAAGTATATTTTTGGCCTCGGGTATCTCATCTATAAGATCGCCGATGGTTGTATCTTCTGTAATACGCATATCATATCTCCTTTTCTTCCTTTGATCATATGCACATAATAACCCATTATCAAAATTACACCGTATCATACAATATCATATGTTTGGTATTATTAAAACAACCAGAAGATGAGAAATTTATATGACCAGTTATTTTTCTTGACGCTGTTACCTTAATATACTACAATTACCTTATAATAACTTTAAAAGGAGCACGCTATGGAAGGAAATGCCCAAGAGCTTATAGCTAAGATAAAACAGAATATACTTACCACTTTTGCAGGTACCGAGGCCACCGTGGACCGTGTGATATGCTGTCTGCTCGCAGGAGGCCACCTGCTCTTAGAGGATGTGCCCGGAGTTGGAAAAACCACGCTTGCACTGTCACTGGCACATTCAGTTAACTGCTCCTTCGGACGCGTATCGTTCTCACCCGATACTCTGCCTTCCGATATCACAGGTCTTACCATATATAATACGGCTACCAAGGCTTTTGATTACCGCCCGGGACCTGTCATGAACAATATATTCCTGGCTGACGAGATCAACCGTACCCCTCCCAAGACCCAGTCCGCATTGCTCGAAGCCATGCAGGAGCACAAGGTCACAGTGGACGGCGAATCGCATCCGATAGAAGGTATCTTTATGGTCATCGCCACACAGAACCCTATAGAGTTTGCAGGCACATACCCTCTTCCCGAGGCTCAGCTTGACCGTTTCATGATGAAGCTTTCCTTAGGGTATCCCAGTAAAGAAGATGAGATCAAGCTGGCCGATATGTTCTTGGGTGGAAAAGAGGCCGAAAAACTCGAGAGTGTCTGCACTCTTTCGGATATTGAAAAGCTGCAGGAGATGGTTAAACAGGTGACTGTAAAAGAAAACATCATAGAGTATGTACATAACATCATCACGGCTACCAGAAACGAATCCAGATTTATGACCGGTGCCAGCCCCAGAGCCATGCTCTCACTTATCAGAGCAGCCCAGGCTTATGCTCTGATGGACGGCAGGGATTACGTAAAACCCGATGATATCAAACAGCTCTATATCCCCGTACTGCTCCACAGGATGCCTCTGTCCGTAGAGGCAAGAATGTCTCATGAGGATCCGGTAACCCTTATGAGGACGCTTATCGCTTCCGTAGAAGTACCTGTAGGCGCATGAAAAACCGATCAAGGCTTGTTTATTATAGAGCGGATCTAAACAGGCCGACTATACCGGAGGATAACTGTGACTAAAAGTCTTAAAACCAACAGACTTATATATATAATTTTATGTGTGGCTGCCCTGGTACTGGCAAGTTTCCGGGGCGGTCCGGCCACTTATACCTTTTTCTTCGGGCTGCTGCTGATCACTCCGCTGTCTCTTATCTATCTTTTGGTAGTCTATTCTTTCTTTAAGCTGTATCAGGTGCTCGGTACCAAGCATATTACGGCGTATGACCCCATACAGTACTACTTCGTATTGCAGAACGAATATCTACTAAATTACTGTCATATAGGCATCAAGATGTATACCACCTTTTCACATATAGACCGGCAAAAGGGTGTCTCCGATCCCGATTCAAGCGACTATGAGCTGCTGCCGGGAGAAAGCGTAAGATATGACGGTACTCTGGTATGCCGTTACCGCGGCGAATACTATGTGGGCATCAAGGCCATCACCATAATTGATTTCTTCCGTCTTTTTAAGATCACATACCGTGTACCCGAGCCTTTGGGTGTAAATGTTTTTCCGCGGATCATAAGGCTCGAGCACCCCAAGAGCTTTCCCGATATATCGGTTACAGCCCATAAGGAAAACGCACGGCTTAACAGCGATTATGATGCGTCTGTACGTGATTATATCCCCGGTGACCCGCAAAAGGGTATACACTGGAAGGTTTCCGCAAAAACAGGAAAGCTTAAGAGCCGTCTTACCTACGGTGAGCAGAAGCGTGGGATATCGATATTCCTTGATACAAAAAGGATATCCAAGGATGAGTATGTATTTATCCCCAATGAGAGCAAATGCTTGGAGATCATGCTCTCGCTGGCCAACTATTTTGCATCATATTCGGTGCCCGTATCCGTGCTTTCAAACCAGGCCGGTCCCAGAACTCATCTGTGTTCCGGTGCTCATGAGATCGACTCACTGGTTACGAGCTTTTCCCAGGTTAAATTCCGTGAGGAGGAATATGCTCCCGACGGTATCGGATACTTTACCGAAGCGGGTACTTTTTCCGACTGCCTTATAGCTTTTCTGATCGTGACCGACATAGATGCCGAGCTTAACAAGAGGCTTTATGCTCTGTCACATCTGGGTATAAAGGTGATCGTTTATTATGTCAACTATTCACATAAGACCGAAAACATCCTGGAAATACCGGACATAACGGTTGTTACGGTGCATCCGGAAGATGATCTGACCGAAATATTGTAAACTACTTGCAGGGAACGGAGAAGAAATGTCATTCAGAGAAGAATTAACGGATTATATATACCGCTTTATAATGACTTCGGCTTTAGCGGTATTCCTTTTTCTTGAAATCTATGATTTTGCGGATCCGGAGCTTATTACTAAGGGAAATATCCTTTATCTCCTGATAATAAGCCTTTTTTTGAATGCCTTTCCCGTGCTCTATCACAAATTAAAGTTTTATCTTATACCGGCGTTTATCCTGGTGATCGGCGGCATCGCACTGATCGCGGGTACGGAGAATCTGAAACTTCTTATTAACAGTACCGTATTCAGGATATTTGTCATCACTCTCGGCTCCTTTATCATATTCTTACTGGCAGATGCATTTATGGTCATAAACCTGCTGCTTTCTGCAGGGCTTATCATATATCTTGCCATAATGACTGTATCCGGTTCCGACCCTCACCCCGCGTCTCCTGCTTTTGTATTCTTTTTTGCGGCATGCTTCATCACCCGTTTTTCCAGAAACAGGATGAAAAAAGCAGATGCGGCAAGGACAAGGAACTATATGACGTTCCTGCTGCCGTTCCTGCTTTCTCTTCCTCTCTGTCTGATACTTCTTCCAAAGCCGGAAGAGCCCATCAGCTGGAACTGGGCGGTACGGCTCTATGAAAATGTGTCCGATAAGATAAATGAGATAATGCACGACCTTTCCTTAAAGTTTTCCTCATCCGGGAAAAACGCAAGGTTTTCCGTTGAGTTCGGATATCAGAAAACAATGTCTTATGATAATGATGCCGAAAATTCCGACCCTCTGCTCGAGTTTACACCCGGTTACGGTATCCCGGGCAACATATATCTTAAGGGCGAAGTATTTAATACCTTCAGCGACGGGATCTGGTCAAATACCATAGAAAGTACTGCCGATTATTCAGCTATAGATGCCTTTGAAACATATTACGGACTTGAGCTGTTCGACCCGCAGGCATTTTCCAGTGTACTGCGTGAAAACCGCCTGAAGATAAGGTATCTTGATTTCACATCAGATATCCTGTTTACTCCCGCCAAAAACATTCTGACTGCGTCTGCCGAACTAAAGGATGAAACCCATGTCAAAGATGAACATATACTGTTTAACAAGACCAGGACTTACGGCACCGAGTATGATATAAGCTTCCTTCAGGTCAATTACACCGGCAGAGCCTTTAAAGTATTTATTACCACGGATCTTACCGATCAAAAAGAAGCCTTTGACACAGCCAAATACAAATACCTTAATTCGCTGTATTCGGATCTCAGTTTTGAAGACCTGCTCGCATACAGGGAATATATAAAAACAAATTACACATCTGCACCTGTTATCCGTGACTCCGTTAAAGAATGGCTGGATACCGTTACTGCAGATGCTGCTTCGGATTATGAAAAACTGATCAGAATTGAACGTGCCCTGTCCGGTATGACATATACGCTTGCGGGCGGTGAACTGCCTGATTATGTAGACAGTGCCGGTGATTTCATCAATTACTTTATCATAGAAAAACAGGCCGGTTATTGTGTACATTTCGCCACAGCCTTTTGTCTTCTGGCCCGCTATCTCGGATATCCTTCAAGGGTTGTACAGGGCTACAAAGCTCCGGCCCCTGATGCAGGTACGGTATCTGTATACAGCAATTACGGCCACACCTGGCCCGAGGTATATTTTGAAGGAAAGGGCTGGATAGCATTTGAACCCACGCCCGGCATGCTGGCTGAAAGATATCAGGGCTGGATGAGTATGTATAAGAAGTATTCCGATTTTGACGAGAATGCATTTGATTTCTCAGGTAATATACCTGAAGCGCCCGAACCCGTTATCGATACGGAATACGTTGAAGATCACGATGAGAGCAATATATCCGGCATGTTCATCCTGATGATCGTGGCTATATTGTTCTTAAGCCTGGTACTACTGTTTATCGCAACCGTCATAGCGGGCAGTATCAGGAAAAAACGTATGGGACACGTAAAGCTGTATGCTCTGGAATTTAAGAATGTACTGCAGATCATTAAAGAGTTTAATATAAAAAGAACTTCGGATGAAACACTTACGGAGTTTTCCAAAAAAGCATCCGAAGGGCTGTATGCCTTAGCGGTAAAGGCAGGCTTTGAAGAATATGCACCGAAGTTTAAAGATACCTCGTACATTGAAAACTACGAGGGTGTGATATACGGAAACCGCGAAGTGAACGAACAGGATCTCTCCGATATCACCGCAGTAAAGGATCGTCTGTTACGGCTGCTGAAAAGGCGTACAGGTGCGGCGTACCCGTTGCAATGGATCAAGATCAAACTGTTTTCCGTACTCGGATAAAACCTAATCAAGCTTGCACTTAAGGGCATTCGCTTATCGCGCAAAAAGAGGTTATTGCCGGTGCAATAACCTCTTTTATTATAATGCGCGTATTAAACTAATTCGATCAATACTTCCATAGCTGCATCGCCCTTACGGGGACCGATCTTAACGATACGTGTGTATCCACCGTTGCGGTTTGCATACTTAGGAGCGATATCATTGAAAAGCTTATCCGCAAGATTGATCTTCTTTGTACCCTTCTTCTTTCCTGAAGCATCAGCGGGAACCTCAGTAACATCGTAAAGGTATGCGTTCATCTTTCTTCTTGCAGCAAGTCTTGAAGGCTTATCCTTCTTGATCTCCTTCTCAACGTTATCAAATATGGTTACTTTCTTTCCGTCAACCTCTTCCTTTACTCTGCTGCCGTTCATATCTTTACGTGCAACCTTAGAGGTAACGGTTACTGTATCATAATTATCTCTTTCCTTAACAGCTAAAGCGATGAAGCTTTCAGCTATCTTACGGATTTCTTTAGCTTTAGTATCAGTTGTCCTGATCTTTCCGTGATAGAGAAGATTGGTAACCTGATTTCTTAAAAGAGCTTTTCTTTGACTAGCAGTTCTTCCAAGTTTTCTATAGCCGGCCATGTCTATTTCCTCCTAAATTGAATGATGAATTCCCTTCCTTACATTTCGGGACTTCTACGTATTTGCCGCGCCATACGTCGCGCGGATCGACAGCCAAACGCCTCTAACGGCATCCGACATATTATTCTTCACTTTCTTTAAGTGATAAACCAAGTTCCTTCAGCTTTGCAAGAACCTCATCAAGTGACTTGCGGCCAAGGTTACGAACCTTCATCATATCCTCAGCTGTCTTGTTAACAAGCTCACCGACAGTATTGATACCTGCACGCTTAAGACAATTATATGAACGAACCGAAAGTTCCAGTTCATCAATATTGATCTCACATGCGGCTGCTACAGTTCCCTCTTCCTTCTTAGGCTCGATAACAACTGCCTCACGGCCCTTATCGGAAATATCGATAAATGTCTTTAAGTGCTCGCTTAATACCTTAGCGGAAAGGCTTACTGCCTCATCGGGAGAAATGGTACCCTTGGTCCATACATCAAGTGTAAGCTTATCATAGTCAGTAACCTGACCTACACGGGTGTTCTCAACACTCATGTTAACACGCTCAACGGGTGTATAGATGGAATCGATGGCGATAACACCGATAGGAAGATCTGCGCCCTTATTCTTATCTGCGCTGATGTAACCTCTGCCCTTGGTGATAGTCATTTCGATCTCAAGACGGGAATCAACTCCGCCACTTAAAGTAGCTATTACCTGATCGGGATTTAATATCTCGATATCCGAATCTGCATGGATATCTCCGGCTGTAACAACTCCTTCGCCTTCAAAATCAATATAAGCTTTCTTGGGTTCATCTGTTGTGCTGTTATTCTTTATAGCAAGATTCTTGATATTCATGATGATCTCGGTCACATCTTCCTTAACACCGGGAATACCGCAGAACTCATGAACTACTCCGGGAATCTTAATGCTGCTTACAGCTGCGCCCGGAAGTGAAGAAAGCATTATTCTTCTCAAAGAATTGCCGAGGGTGATACCATAACCTCTCTCCAGCGGTTCAACAACAAAGCGACCATATTTCTTGTCCTCAGAAATTTCTGTAATTTCAAGTGATGGCGTTTCAAAACCGAACATTTACTTGAACCCTCCTTTATTCTATTATTTGGAGTATAACTCGACGATAAGCATCTCAT
>JAIKXA010000123.1 GCA_024684355.1 Lachnospiraceae bacterium | reverse complement strand
TCATCAGGCTTGATAACATACTTGTCACGTACCTTCTTTTCGATTTCTTCGGCTATCTCGGGATGCTCGGCAAGGAACTGCTTTGTATTATCCCTGCCCTGACCGATCTTGTCGCCGTTATATGAGAACCAGGAACCGCTCTTTACAATGATATTGTCATTGGCTGCGAGATCAATGATATCACCGAGTTTTGAAATGCCCTTGCCGTAAATGATATCAAACTCTGCCTCTTTGAAAGGAGGAGCGATCTTGTTCTTAACTACTTTAACTCTGGTCCTGTTACCGATAACCTCGCCGGCACTCTTGATACTGTCGATCCTGCGTACATCCATCCTGACTGATGAATAGAACTTTAATGCACGGCCGCCCGTGGTGGTCTCGGGATTGCCAAACATAACTCCGACCTTTTCACGGAGCTGGTTGATAAATACTACGATACAGTTTGTCCTGCTGACAACGCCTGTAAGCTTTCTTAATGCCTGTGACATAAGTCTTGCCTGAAGCCCGACGTGGGAATCACCCATATCGCCCTCTATCTCAGCCTTGGGAACGAGTGCTGCCACAGAGTCGATGATGATGATGTCAACCGCACCGGAACGTACCATGGTCTCAGCTATCTCAAGAGCCTGCTCACCGTTATCGGGCTGGGAAATATATAAGTTATCGATATCCACTCCGATATTCTTGGCATAAACGGGGTCCAATGCATGCTCTGCATCAATAAAGCCCGCAATACCGTTTCTCTTCTGTACCTCTGCTACCATATGAAGTGCAACGGTGGTCTTACCGCTTGACTCGGGACCGTAGATCTCAATGATCCTGCCCTTTGGTACTCCGCCGAGACCCAGTGCCAGGTCAAGGCTGAGACAGCCGGTAGAAACCGTCTCGATATTCATATGTGCACTCTTGTCCCCCAGCTTCATAACAGAACCCTTGCCAAAGTTCTTTTCAATCTGTGCCAGAGCAGACTCCAGTGCTCTCTGTCTGTTATCATCAGCTGCTACAGTTTTGCTTTCTTTCTCTCTTGCCATAAATCAGATGCCGTTATACGGCTCCCCTTTCTGTTTATTACACACACTTTTTTACACACACTTAAATCAACAAATCCATAATACCAAACTAGTGTTCGTTTGTCAACAGTTTTTCGAAAATATTTTCGATTTTTAGATGTTATTTTTTATTTTGCAGGTAATTCTCGAATTCCTCAAGAGTCATCAGTATCTTTCTGGGCTTTGTTCCCTCCTCGGGTCCTACTACTCCGTCCTCCGCCAAACTATCCATGATCCTGGCGGCACGGTTAAAGCCTATCCTGAACTCACGCTGAAGCATTCCTACCGAAGCCTTCTGCTTCTTTATTATAAGTCTGCCTGCATCTTCAAAGAACTCATCATTCGCATCCTGGTCCTGCTGCCCGACCTCATCCTTGGCCTGAGGCTTTCCGGCAGCTTTCTCGTCGATATGCTTGCTAACTATGTCACTATACTTCATCTCTTTATACTGCTTCTTGATAAAGTCAACAACATCATTAACTTCTTTATCCGAAACATATACGCCCTGAAGACGTACAGGCTTTGCATATCCTCTCGGGTAATAAAGCATATCTCCTTTTCCGAGCAGTTTCTCCGCACCTGCCTGATCAAGGATGGTACGTGAATCCACTATTGAAGATACCGAAAATGCTATTCTGGTAGGGATATTGGCCTTTATGGTACCCGTAATTACATTTACGCTGGGACGCTGCGTAGCAAGTATGACATGTATACCGCAGGCACGTGCCAGCTGTGTCAGACGTGCTATATCCGATTCAATATCCTTGGAATTTGCAGTCATCATCAGGTCGTTAAGCTCGTCTACGATGATAACTATCTGAGGCAGCTTATCCGGGCACTCGCCCTCATTGCTTTCCTCCATCCACTTTTCAACCATATGATTGTTGTAAGCGGCAAGATCTCTGACGCCGGCGTCCGCGAAACGCTTATAACGGTCATCCATCTCCGCTACGGCCCACGCAAGTGCACCCGCCGCCTTTTTAACATCAGTAACGACAGGGACTATCAGGTGCGGTATACCGTTATACCCCACCAGCTCGACACGCTTGGGGTCGATCATTATCATCTTTACATCGGTAGGCTTAGCCTTGTACAGGATACTCATGATAAGCGCATTTATACATACCGATTTACCTGAGCCGGTTGCACCTGCTATCAATGCATGAGGCATATCACCGATATCGGATATGATGGATTTGCCGCCGATGTCCTTACCTACAACAAATGCAAGATTTGTCTTACTGTTTCTGAACTCATCCGTATCAAGCAGGTCACCGAACAGTACCGCGGCACTTTCTTTATTGGGCACTTCGATACCTACCGCTGCTTTTCCGGGGATGGGTGCTTCTATTCTTATCTCGGGGGCTGCAAGCGCAAGCTTTATATCGTCGCTTAATGCGGTAATGGTCTTAACCTTTACGCCCTGGTCCGGCAGAAGCTCATACCTGGTAACGGTCGGGCCAACACTCGCATCCGTTACCCTTACACCTACACCGAAACTCTCAAATGTACTCTGCAGTTTCTGTATGGTATTCTCAAGTTCTTTTTTCCTGTCCGCACCCTTGTCCTGATATGACTTGCTCTTATTCAGCAGGCGGACGGGAGGGAACTTATACTCGGGAAGCTTCGGAGGTTCAGGCTCCTTCGTCATATCGGTAAACACAGCCGCTCCGGCTACCGGAACGATCTTATCCTTAAGATTTTCGCCCGCTGCCTCTTCCTTGACCGGTTCAAGCTTTTCTTCCCTTTCCTGCTCCGCTCTGTTCCTGCTGTCATCTGTATTGTTTCTCTCATATTCACGGATCACTTCATCCACGCTCTCGGCAGTCTTTCTGTCTATGCCGGGACGTTCGCTTCCGGTCCTTGCGGAGGGAGCTTTGACAAGAGTGATCTTGTCTATGGTTTTTGTTTCCTCGGGTTTTTCATCCTCAAAATCTTCATCTTTAAACAGATCCACCCTGAAATCATCATCAAAGCTTTCGGGATCTGCTATCTTGGGACTGAAAAGATCGACTATCTTATTTTCTCCCTCGTCATAAGTTCCGGCACTTCCTGAACGAAGCTTCTTCATACCGATCGAAGTAACCTTGCCGCCTTCCTCAAAAGGATCGTGTTTTCTTGTAGTTTCTCTTTTGTACTCTACAAGCTCGTCATCACCGTATGAACCGTTATCGTCAATTCCGGCAAAATCCGCCTCGGTATAATCCTCTTCTCTGACGTCATCCGAAGCATTTTTACCCAGTCTTACATTACCCACTCCGGGGATATAAAGGCTTTCGGAACCCTTGACCTTTTTGTTTTCGGTCTTTTCTTCATATACGGGCTTTGCGGCTTCTTTTTTATTTTTATTATCTTTCTTTTCCTCTTTACCTTTTTTCTTCCCAAACTCAACATTCATGGTTCCCATGCGCTGTCTGGGCAGACGTCTTACCCCATATCTCACACCGGTATCCTGTCTTTTGACCCCGGCATCTTCCTCATCATCCTCGTAGAAATCCTGCTCGTCCTTTTCAATAGCTCTTCGTTTGCGGAAATCCTCTATCCTGCGGCTGATCTTTTTGATCACAGCCATAACGAAAGGTTTTCCTGTCATGAGTACAAAAAGTATAAGGAGAAGCGCTATAAGTACCAGAACGGTAGCCGCTTTTCCCACCAAAGGACACAGGAGCTTAACAAGCATCCCGCCGAAAAGTCCTCCGTAGGTTGCCTGCTCTCCTTCATAATTGAGACTTGAATTGCTGAAGTAATCAAAGAGTCCGATCTCATCATTGTAACCGCCGACAGCAAGCTGTATCAGTGCTCCGAGTACGGCTGCCAGAAGTACGGCATATATTATACCTACAGGACTTACTCCGTTATCCTTGTTTGCTATGATGAAAAGTGTAAGTACCCAGATAATAAAGGGCAGTATGTATCCGAGTCTTCCGAACAAACCGAATACCAGGGCGTTGATACCCGTACCGACTATACCGCAGATACCCACATAGCTTAAAACCATAAGTATGCAGACAAGCGTAACGACGATAATGATGATATCGTCTTTTTTTGCTTCCGCGTTCCTGTCACGTACCTCATCCGGTCTCTTTCTGGAAACGTATCCTTTTTCTTCAAGCTCGGTCACAGGTGCCACCGCACGGCTTCTGCTGCCCGCATTTCTTCTCCCGTTCATGTTCACCGACTGTAACGGGGGCTTCTTTGCGGTATTACCGTTCTTTTTAGCAGTGCTGCCGGTCTGTGTACGGCTTTTGGAAGCAGTTTGAACGGATCTTCCCGTTTTATTACTGTTCCCCTTGTTGGATTTTTTAACGTTATCCGACATTAAACTTTTAATGCTCCTTTTCTTAGATTATCCTTGACATCCATATATATGCAAGCTCGGGCCAGAGGCTTATATCCGCAAACGGATTACCTGCAGGCTTAGGCATATCAGACTTGGGAGGCTCCGGAGCTTTCTGCTCTCCGAAAAACTGTTCCATAAGCTCGTTCCTGCGGTGTTCCGAAACCTTAATAAGTGTGTTGGCCTTAACATGCTCCAAAACCTTGTTAAGCTGTTCCATGGAATACTCTCCGCCCTTCCATCCGAAGAACTGTTCAGGGCTGGCTACCGAAAGACCATGATCGCCGAACGGGAATACATACTGTGCATAATCAACCTTCTTTGCCCTTAATGCATTGGCAAACAGATAGCTGTTCTCGATAGGGACCAGACTGTCTTTAAGAGTCTGCCATATAAAGCAGGGAGGTGTATTCTCGGTAACATTTTTCTCAGCCGAATAATAATCAAGCTCCTCTTTTGAAGGCTCTCTTCCTACAAGCGCCTCTATGGATGAACCGTGAGTATATTCTCCTGCGGTTATGACCGGGTAGCCGAGTATTACCGCATCGGGTCTGCAGGAAATATCCGCATATGCGGGATCTGCATCCGGAAGATCGTCATAATGGGTTGCCACTGTGGCACAGAGATGTCCTGCGGCCGAGAAACCGCATATGGCAAGCTTATCCGGTGATATCTTATACTCTTTTGCATTTTTCCTTACTATCCTTATAGCCCTTGCAAGATCGTTTGCAGGCTGCTTCTTTAACGGGATAGACATAGTGATATCCGTAGTATATGTAATTACAAAAACGTTGAAACCTCTCTTATAAAAATCCATGCCCACAAGCTCACCCTCATGAGGTGCGCACATGCAGTAACCGCCGCCCGGTGCCACGATCATACAGCGTCTTACCGAATCATCTTCTTCATGTAAAAAGGCTCTTATATTGGGCATGAACCCATATGCTGCCTCATAGGTATATTCAGATTCTTTCCAAAGATCAACTCTAAAAGTTTTCATACTTAATAACCCCCAATTAAATAATTAAACATACACTGTTAATTTTACCCTATTTCAATTTCTTATGCAATAACTTTTAAAATAAAAAAGCGACCCGAAGAAAACGGATCGCTTTACGAATATTTAAACTAAAATCTTAATTGTTTTGATCATTTAGCTGTTGCTACTGAAATGATGTGGGGATTTACTGTATCATACCAGTAAAGGTATCCTGTAAGATTGATCTTATCGCCAACCTTAAGCTCTTTTACAGCCTTGTATACATCAGAATCCTTGTCACGAAGATATGACTCTACGGTAAATGAATATGTCTTTCCGTTATGCTCTACGTTAAAATAAAGATCATCGCCGTCCTGGCCCGATCCGTTCCACTTGTAAAGGAAAGCAACCTCATTGCCGTCAGCATCTGTGCTGGGAGCTACAGTCATGCCCTTAAACTCTACGTATCTGTTCTGGTACTTAACAAGTTCGTCTGTTCCAAGATAATTTGTGATATCCATAGCGGGAGCAATGTAGTTGCCGTCAAGGATCTCAAATGTTGCATCTGCTATTTCCTTCTCGCCCTGGAAATCAGCCTTATATCCCTTAACTCTGATCTTCTGTCCCTTAACAAGCTTAGCGTAATCAGCCTCTGAACACTGCATCTCGTAAATGAAATAAGCGCCTTCATTATCCTGTGTGTAGATGGTAGCTTTGTTATCCCACCATGACTGCTTGTCCTGTACGAATGTCTCAACAATTACTTCTGCATCTACTGCTGCATCCGCATACTGCTGATAAGTCATAACGCCTTCGGATTTTGCAAAATCATCCTTATCTGAAACTGCGGGAGTAGTCTCATTGTTGTTATCCTTCTTATCATCATCCTTTTTGCCGCAAGCAGCTAATGACAAAACCATTACAAGTGCCAAAAGTAAAACTAATATTCTTTTCATCTTCTTCATCCTCTCTGTGAAAGATATTTGCTTTAAACACAAAACATTATATCCTCATTTTAAAAAAATACAATACTTTATAAATAAAATCCATATTTTCCATAAAAAAACGTCTTAAAATCCTGTTTTTTTATACATATTTATACCTATATCCGCCCGTTTTACGTCCAACGGATGTTTTACGGTTATTTTTCTGCCTTACGCTTTTTTATGATGTCTTTAATGTTTATGCCTATTATGATCATCCAGGCCGCGATAAGAGCCACTATCAGGGCAACTGCCGGTCCGGGCAGCGGTCCTAAGTCCCCGTTTTCTGTCTTCACCGCACTGATCTGGTCAAGATGATATAAGGAAACCATATCATCAAACATCGTATCCATGAACTTATCATCGACAGTCTGTTTTCTTCTTACTGCCTTGGCGGTATTTTCGATCATCTGTCCGGCTGCGTCTCTTAAGGACGCCGATCCGTTAAACACAGGAGTTACAAAAGTATTTTCCGTGTTTTCCATAAGCATCTCGGCAGCTTTGATCTTAACATCGTAATAAAGATCGTTATCCTTACCGCATCCTGCAAGATATTCCCTGTATTCGGCAGACTCGCCGGCCTTGGTGGTGACAGGGATGTATCCTTCGGTCTGGGCATAGGCTATCTGTGTCCCGTTTGTGAGAAGATACTGTGCAAAAAGCCAGGAAGCCAGTACCACCTGCGGATCCTGTTTATTAAAAATACATACCGAAGGTCCCTGGGAGATCATTTTCGGATTATCGGTATCAAACTGTGGTATGGGTTTGACCACGGTTTCAAAATCCACTATCTTATCCTCGCTTATATCGGAAAGCGGAGCATCAGAACCCATCCAGGAAGCACCTGCAGTGGAGTCAATGGCAAAAAGACATTGGCCGGCATTTAAGAAATTACCCGGATAGCTTGATATCTTAAAGGTTGAAAAAGCATAACTTCCCGCATGTTCAGCCACAGTCCGGAGTATCTCCCTGGTGGTATCGTTAAAGATCAGGATATTTCCGTTTTCATCCGAGTATCCCGCATTCTTCTGCTTCAGCATGGATATCATCATGTTGTCGGTGGATTTATATATGAAGGGGATCATGGTCTTCTGACCGTTTACCAGGAAATTCCCGTCAGCATCCTTCTTTGTAGCAGCCTCGGAAACCTCCCATACAAAATCCCAGGTAAGCTGTTCCGGTATCTCATAACCCATAGCTTCAACATATGTTTTATTAATATAGCATGCTTCGGTGGATCTCATAAACGGAAGTGCATAAAAACTATCCCCTATCCGACATTCATTTAAGAATGATGCCACTATCTCGTCCTTAGCCGGGCTGTCAAACCTTAATTCACTTCCGTTTAACCCGTATTTCTCATCATCCATCAGATCATCCAGCTTTACCACGGTCTCATTTCCCGTAAGATAAGTGGCTATGTGATCCGGATAGGTAATGCATACATTCGGTGTGGTATTTGTCGAGATATTGGTTATAACGTCATTGTATATCTTACCGTAATCGGTATAGAGCCTGATATTCACTTTTACGTTAGGGTAGAGCTTGCTGAAATCTTCCGCTGCCTTCTCATATATTCTTGACTGGGTAACATTCGTATCGTTTTTGGCCCAGAAGGTAAGCTCTATCTTTTCATTAGTATCAAACTCCGAAGGTATCTCAAATGTCCGGCTTCCTTTGCTTCCGTGACATCCTGTAAGAAGCAGGCAGAACATAAGAAATAACATATATAGGCTTTTCTTCATACTTTACCCCTTCGTTCCGCTCTTTTGTACACCCGCCATGATCTGTTTTCTGAATACAAAAAACAGTACTATCAAAGGAACGGATATTACAACAACCGCAGCCATCATTGCCGGTATATTCTCACGGCCGAAACCGTTTTCGCGTATCTCCTGGATACCGTTTGATACCAGGTAATATTTTTCATTATCGGTGATCAGCCGCGGCCATACAAAACTGTTCCAGCACTCTATGATCTTCAGGATGGTGATCGTGATCATAGTAGGCTTGCATATGGGTATCATAACCCTTATCAGATATTTAAAATCCGATGTGCCATCCACCTTGGCTGCTTTATACAGGTTCTCAGGTATCTGTTCAAAGTTTTCCTTTAACAGGTATATATAAAATACAGAGGTGACCGACGGAAGGATAAGACCCGTAAAGGTATTTCTCAACCCCATATCGGTGATGGTCACG
>JAIKXA010000119.1 GCA_024684355.1 Lachnospiraceae bacterium | reverse complement strand
CCTCATTGCGGACAGGTTTTTATGGTTGACGAGTCTGAACTTGATTCAATAGTTAATCAAATAAGGGATTCTGAGTTTAAACAGGATGTAGATGCTAAGGTAGCGGAAGCTGTTGAACATCTTAAGAGAGAACATGCGCTTGAACTGGACAGTAAAGAAAAGCTCATGAAGATGGAGCTTCAGACTAAAGAAACTGAAGCAGCTAATAAGGCAAAGGAAAAAGCAGACAAAGATATACGTGCGTTGGAGGAGAAGCTACGTAAAGCCGAGGCAACAGCTGATAAACTTAAGTTAGAGATGGAGACTGTGCGCAGCCAAAATGAGTCTGAAGTGATAAAAGCTGTTCAGAACGAAAAGAACAAGATTAACCAGTTAGAGTCTGAAAAGAATAAGCTGATGCTTGATCTTGAGAAAGAAAAGGCCAATGGTAAAACTATGGTACTTGAGGCAAATATGGAGTCGGACAAAAAGATACATGAGTTAGAGAATAAACTTGCAGCCGAGAAGGAGAGTACAAAGGGACTTTTGGCTCAAAAGGATGAGCAGATAGAGTTCTATAAAGATCTAAAGACCAGAATGTCTACGAAGATGGTGGGTGAGACTCTTGAGCAGCATTGCCAGATCCAGTTTGAACAGTTGCGTGCGACCGCTTTCCGTAATGCATATTTTGAGAAAGATAATGACGCCCGCAGTGGAAGTAAGGGGGACTTCATATATCGTGAAGATGATGAGGCCGGAAACGAGATTGTATCTATTATGTTCGAGATGAAGAATGAGATGGATCAGACTGCCACTAAGCATAAGAATGAAGATTTCTTTAAAGAGCTTGATAAAGACCGTAAAGAGAAGAAGTGCGAATATGCAGTATTAGTATCTTTACTTGAAGCAGACAGTGAGATATATAATGCCGGTATAGTGGATGTTTCGCACAGATACGAAAAGATGTATGTGGTTCGCCCTCAGTGTTTCATTCCGATCATAACGCTTTTAAGAAATGCGGCCATGAATGCTATGACATATAAGCGCGAACTTGTAAAAGTACAGAACCAGAATGTTGACATTACTAATTTTGAAAGTAATCTCATGAAGTTTAAGGATGAGTTCGGAAGAAACTATACCCTGGCTCATGATCATTTCCAAAAGGCGATAGATGAGATAGATAAAACAATTGACCATCTTGAAAAGGTTAAAAAAGAACTTTTAGGATCAGATAATCAGCTTCGTTTAGCAAACAATAAAGTTGAAGATGTAAGTATTAAGAAACTTACCAAAGATAATCCTACAATGCAGAAGAAATTTGCTGAATTAAAAGGATGATTATTTATATAGGATGTTTATAATACATAGAAAGAAGTACTTTTCTTGTTGATTATACTTAACAAAAGAAAGAAGAAACACAAAGAAGAGGAAGCATCCAATGTATGAAAGGCAGCTTTGTAAAGAGGAGAATATAAATCCCATAATAAAAGACAATGATATCATTTATACATACAAGGAACAAGTATTTAACGGATTTGCGCCCTGTTTTCAGGATGGTATGTATTCTTTGGCATGTTGTAAAGGTGCTAAGAATGGAAATGGTATGAGGCAGATTGTATGCAAGTCATTTGAGTCTGGTAAGAATGTATGGATTATGGCTATTGCTGCGTGTGATATCAGACGGAAAGATTTCAATAAATCAGGAATAGCTTATGAACCGGGGGATGTTATTTATTTAGCCAAGATTGATAAAGTATGTACGTGGGGTGAGTATTCTACTTCAAGTGCATATGGTAAGCGTAGAGATTCTTATTATGTCCTTAAAGACGGTAAGGTTACATGGAGAAAGAAAGAAAAAGACCTTCATGATAAAGAAATTAATAAGAAAACCGATTGCGGCATAGGATCATGTAGTTCCACCAAAAGAACAGAAGAAGATGTTTTCATAAACGATAAGCAGATTCTGCTAGCTAAGGAATTTTATGTTTTTGACAAAGGGCAACGTTTGTCGGGATTAGCAGATTACGATACTCTGGATGTTCATCGCGGGTATAGTTATATCGAAAAAGGAAAGCCCGGCAGAGCATCTGTATTAAAGGAGTTTCTGAAGAAGAATCATATTTTTGTGTTCAGAAGCGGAGAGAATCCTTTTAAAGGTAGCGACATTTCTAAAGGGGGCGGGTGCACACGAAAGTAATATTATCTAGAAAAGGGTTCGATTCATCAAACGGCGGCATTCCTAGTCCTATTATGCCGGATGGTACGCTTTTATCCATGCCTATTTTGGATACTTCGGGCATTTCGTTTTCAGATATCGCATGGAATGGTATATCCTATGCAGATATCTTAAAGCAGCTTAACCCTGATGGGCTATATGTAAACTGCCATGTAGATCCGGACATAAGGGAAAACAGGGTTAAGTCTGTAAAGGGCTGGAAGCCTGCATTTGGTCAGTGCCAGGCAGCAGAAGGGCAGCTGAGAAATGCGGGAGTTGAGCCGGGAGATATATTCCTGTTTTTTGGCTGGTTCCGGAGAGTTGAGAAAACGGCTGAGGGTTATAAGTATGTTAAAAGGAATGGAGACGATTTTTATTCAGGTAATGATCTGCAGGTGATATACGGATATATGCAGGTGGGGGAGAAGATTACCGATCAGGAGCAGATAAGAAAGTATTACTGGCATCCTCATTCGTCTGAAATACATACAGATTTGAAGAACAATGTGCTGTATCTTCCGACTGATAGATTGTCAATAGCACCAAACCTTAAAGGTTATGGTACGTTAGATTACCGTCAGGACAGAGTGCTTACCATGAAGGGTAAGGGCAGAGCAACTTGGAATAAGTATAGTTTCCTTGGGCCGGAGCATGTGTATGGGCACAAGAAGAATTCTGCCAAGGATGGCGGTTTATATTATGCCGGCCAGTGGCAGGAATTGATTGTTTATGAGTCTGAGGGTTTGATGGAGTGGGTGAAGAAGGCTTTGAGTTGAATTCTCTTACAGAGGATGTACAGATATTTATTATAAAAATCAGATGTGCGAATTGTATGTAATAAAAGGGGGAAGTATGACAGAATCTGAATTTAGAATAAAATATAGTGAGCTACGCATGAATGTATATTTGTTACTATGCTTTATCAGGGAACTTTTACAAGTATATAAGGAAGGTTAAATACGAATTAATTTGGGATATATGGAGGTTGTTTTATAAGATTAACATTGAAAACCCTTTGCGTATCAGAACTACATTTGTGACTAAGTTTTTAGAGTATATTAAGAGCATTCAAAGTGGGGGTAATAATGCAGACCCTTTTATAGATAAACAAGGTTTCATCTATCGCCTTTGCAGTATTGAAGGTTTTAGTCTTGATTTTTTAGCCAAAGTCGATAATTTTATAGATGAAGAATCGGACAAAAAGACAAAAGTATTCCGTTTCCTTTTAGATAATCCCAACGCTACGGCTTCGGATGTGATCAAGTATTTAAACTTGTGATTTTTGCGTGTGACAGGGGACTTTTTCAGTGGTCTCGAACCGTCCCCTGTTCCCTCTCTGTTCCCTCTAAAAAAGGAGCTGATTTATTTTGATAAATAAAGAAAATACCAACAATGATAAGCAAATAACCAAGGTAGGAAAAATCAGATTCAGATCGATATATGTATGGGCATCTGTATTTTTATTTATTGTTCTTGTAAAGATGTTTATATTCATATCGAATATGAGTGA
>JAIKXA010000104.1 GCA_024684355.1 Lachnospiraceae bacterium | reverse complement strand
GTATGCCCGGCGATAACATCGAGATGACCATCGAACTTATCCATCCCATCGCTATGGAGCAGGGACTTGGCTTCGCTATCCGTGAGGGTGGTAGAACAGTTGGTTCAGGTAAGGTTGTTACTATTATTGAATAATTGAGTGGGCGATAGCTAACTTAATAAATTAAGGCTTTCGGAGCATATCCGGAAGCCTTTTTGTCAATGGATGTCCCTTAAGCCTTCCCCCTCAGGCTTCCCCTTGAGGGGGACAGATCGCATCCACGGAGTGGTGCGATGCCCGTCTGGCGAAGACAAGCTGTCGGTGAAGCCGACTGATGAGGTGTAAGCAAAGAGGAGGTATATTATGCTAAAATTTTATCTATGCGAAACATGTAAAAACGTTATAACCAAATTATACGACTCCAAGGTCCCCGTATTCTGCTGCGGTAAGCCTATGAAGGAACTCGTACCCGGGGCGGTGGACGGAGCGTTAGAAAAGCACGTACCTGCAGTAACAGTAGATGGAAAGGTAGTAAAGGTACAGATAGGTGAAGTAATCCATCCTATGCTGGCTGAGCACTATATTCAGTTCATCGCACTTGAGACCAAGACCGGTGTACAGATCAAGTACCTTAAGGCAGGAGACGAGCCTAAGGCAGAATTCGTACTGGCAGATGGTGATGAGGCAGTAGCAGTATATGAGTACTGTAACCTGCATGGATTGTGGGTGAAGGAACTGTAATTAGTGATTAACATCGTTAATTAAAAACAGCCTCTGGTTACATACCGGAGGCTGTTTTCTAAAAAGCAGTAGGGGTATTAATATATGAGAATAGGCGCAGGAGTATACAAGAGAAAAGACGGACGATATGAAGCAAGATACAGGAAAGGCATCAACTCTGAAGGAAAAACAGTACTGGCATCAGTATATGGCAGGACCAGAGAAGAAGCAGAAGCCAAAAGAGCAGCCATAACCAAAAAACCCACATTGGGTGAAAGACTCGCCGGCATCAATCATAAGCAGCTTAATCTCCTGATACTCGGTGCCGGGACCCATGGTCATGACGTAATGGAAATAGCCCGCAAGCTAGGCGTATTCCAGAAAATCAGCTTTCTGGATGACGGTGTAACCGGAAAACACATAATAGGCAGATGCCATGAGGCGGTAGATTTCTTAAATGAATATCCTTGTGCATTTATAGCCATTGGCGATAACCGGATAAGAAAGAAGTACGCTGAATTCCTGTGGGAGAAGAACTTTATATTGCCTAAAATCATATCTCCGGAAGCTGTAATTTCCGATGAAGCCCAGATAGGAGAAGGTTGTGCGGTACTGCCCGGAGCAGTGATAGAAGAAGCAGAGATAGGTAATTTCTGCATCATAGATCCAAAGGTAAAGGTTGGAAAAGGTGAGACTGTAAAGGAATACACTCATTTAACCAAGTCGGGAAGGAGAAATATATAGTGAACATTTTTACGCTGGCAGCGTAAGACTTCCTATAGAAACAATGGTATAATAAATTTCTGAATGGATCGGTTATGAGAAATGGACGGATTTTGTTTTGACAAACTTAATATAATTACGACAATATCCTCCGGCAGTCGCACAGATTTATATCTTGTTGCGGATGATGCGGGGGCACTTTTTGTCTATAAAAAAATTAAGGGTGCTGACAGAACGAAAATCTATCAAAAGATCAGCGAGAGCAATGCAAAGTGCTTCCCGAAGATAATAGAAATGTGTTATCGGGACGGCACAACGCATGTTCTGGAAGAATATATCGAGGGCAAAGATCTGGGGAGTCTGTTGAAAAACAGTGTAGAAACGCTGGGATATGAAGGAAACCACACCGTTGCAAAACACAGAGATAAAGCGGAACACAATGACGATACAGAACAATTAGTCAGCTCGGATAACAGGGATATTATTGAATATAAAAAAGCAGTATCTATCTCCCGTCAACTCATGCAGGCGGTAGCCATACTGCACGGCATGAATCCACCGATCATCCACAGAGACATAAAACCTGAAAACATACTGATAACAGAAGATGGCAGGCTGTATCTGATAGACTTTGACGCCACGCGTGAGTACAGCGAAGAAAAAAGAGCGCAGGACACCGTACTCTTGGGGACAAGAGGGTATGCCGCGCCGGAACAGTTCGGATTTAACCAGACGGATGTCAGAAGCGACATATACTCGATAGGAGTAGTGTGTACGCAGATATTTGAAAAAACTGATGCGACACCGGAGCAAAAGGCCAAGCTAAAAACCTGCTTCTCAAAAGCTTCCATGTTTGACCCGTCGGATAGATATGCAGACATCAGCGAGATGTTGAAAGCGTTTGAACAGGCGGTTACACTGGAAAAACACGAAAAAAATCGCAAA
>JAIKXA010000086.1 GCA_024684355.1 Lachnospiraceae bacterium | reverse complement strand
CTGTGAGCTGCTTTAGTTAGAGTCTGTCAAATTCAAATATGTACCAGAAACTAAGCCTGATAATGGAAAAATCTAGCCGTTAGATTCGAATTTTTATCAATTAGTAAGGGCTGTCGCAACACTCTATTGCGACAGCCCCTCTTGAATTACTACAATGAATACAAGGGTTTTGAATTTTTTAAATCTTTTTGAACTGAATACCGTAACCAATCCCAGAAAGATATTTGATCAAAGAGTTAATAGTAGCTCCAGTGCCCTTTTCAATTCTGCTAACTGCCTGTTGGGATAATCCGGTAGCCTTGGCAACATCAGCTTGGGTAAGGTTTTCTGCCTTTCGCATTGCAATAAGTTCCTTTTGAAGGTTTATTCTGGCTTGAAAATCATCATAAGTTTTACGTGATTCCTCATTAGAAGCAATTAGTTGCTCTAATTCTTGTTTTTCTTTTGATATATTGGCTTTTGTAAATGGCATATTCCCACCTCCTAAAGAAGCCCTTCAGCTTTAGCCCTTTTCTTAGCTTTTTCTAGTTCCATCTTTTCCGCTTTGCCTTTTTGTTTTTTGCAGATATTAAGAAAATAAACGGCATCTTGACTCTGAATGATGTACATGATTCTTTCCTGGGAGATTTTTATTTCCCATAGTTTCTTATATAATTGACGTGTAGTGAGCAAAGAAAACGCGTTTATTCCCATATCGTTAATTAGCTGACGGACTGCTAATATCTCGGTTCTTTCAGATATGGGGAGAGAATCAATATATTCTGTTATTAGATTTTTACCACCACTGGTTGTATAATCGTATATGTTCATATATATAAAATACATCAAAATTGATGTATTGTCAAGCAGATATTCTGTAAAGTTTTTTGATAAGAAAAGACCATAAAAAAAGCAACCGCCCTAAGGTAAAGTTGCCTTTTATAACCAATATCATATACAGTTTTGTTCTTTAGTGGTTTCAAGCTCTTTTTGATCAAAACTCACAAGAATGATGTTCACTTCGTTAACATCATATATATGCTGGGTGAAGCAGACCATTATAATAGCGTCTCGTTTGTCTTTGGAGTAAAGAAAAGTTTTACATAGTTTTAGGGCTTGCTGTGCATCGTCTAAGCTCATATGCATAGCAAGACAAAGTGCGATAATCCTGTCTCTGGCAGGATTTTTTCTGTTACCGTTCATGATGGCATATGCATAATCCGGAGAAAGACCGCTGTCTTTTATGATTTTAGAGGCAGAAAGCTTATGCAGACTAATGTATTTTGTGAGATAATCGGCTATTGAAGGGAGTTCTCCACTATATTCTTTTTTTAAAAACTGATCAATTTCCTTTTTTCGGATAGTTTTGATTATTTCATTTATTTTTTCTGTGTCCTGAGATATCATAAAATGGTTCCATTAACTGCAAGAGGAAGATATGGACTTAAAGTAAAAGATGCTGAAAAGTTTTTGGTAAAATTAGTGGGCTCATTAAAACAATTTACTTCTCGTGAATTAACGGATCATTTTATGGGGCCGCTAATCGCAAAAACAAATAGTAATATTATTTCATACATGAGTGTTAATCAGGTTATTAAGATAATATGGATTAATGAGGTGTTTATGGAAAAAAATGGGGTTTCTGATGCGAGAATTTATATTTTGATTTTTCTTATTTCATTCTCTGGTAAGGTCGCTTGCTAAATGACAGTTGTTTGTTTGAGTAATTCCGTAATCTTATTCGTATGTTACAATATGTTATCCCAATAATTCAAGAATTATCATGTTTGACGCTGGCAGGTACAGCATACCATTTCAAGACCTCGCAAAATCCGATGATTCTGCGCGCAGGAAATATATGCCGCCCCGTCCGTATAGGAAACTCTCGGGTTGGACATTTACCTTCAAAAACATGTTGTCAACCTCCGTTTTTTTTGCTATAATAGTGCCACTTTAAAAGGTTCCACCGGCACCGGACTTTTGTCCCGCAGGCAAGGAGGTATAATAATGGACGGTAATGGAAAACAAGGGCTTTTAGGAGCGAGTACGCGTACGGTAAAGATAGTACTGCGCGTGCTTTATGCTTTTATTGCGCTTGTTTTTATTTATTACGGCCTGATAGACAGGGTTATACCTTTGGATGAAGAATCCATCCGTTTTATCGAAAACTGGACTGCTACAGACGGGTACGGCAACACTTTTGTTACCGGCCGTTCTTATATAGCCGATAAAGGATATGAGTTGGGAGCCACGGCTGTTTCAACGCTGCCGGATGATATTGAGGACAACGAGTATCTGTTCTTTGTAACCCGTAAGGATGTTGCGGTATATATAAACGGCGAATTAAGAAAAGATTTTGTGGAAGAACGGGATGTCAAGATCCCGGGCGGTTCCGTTAAAAAGTTTTATATGATGGTACCTTTATCGGCAGCCGATTCAGGTGCCGAGATCAAAATGGTAAGACCTTATGCTGTATCATCGGACGAGATAGTGTCGACAACTTTTATTACTACACGTTCCGGTGCTTTCATATACCTGCTTAAGCAAAACGGTCTTTCGTTTGTACTGGCAACCATCATTCTGATATTCTCATTTGTAGTTTTCATCGTAAGTATCATCATGAGATTCTGGTACAAGATGAAGATCTACATGATGTACGGCGCACTTGGTATCATGGATCTGGCGCTGTGGCTCATTACTGATTCATATCTTTGCCCGTTTGTATTTGAAGCATACTATGTAAACGGATCGCTCAACTATATGTTCTGTCTTATGATCCCTCTGGCACCGGCTGTTTATCTTAATTCCGTACAGCAGGGCAGATTTAAAAAGAGCATGTCGTTTATCATGCTGACATCGAGTATAAACGCTACGCTCTGGCCGATCCTGCATTTTACGGGTATGGTACCGTTCTATGATATCCGAAATATTGAAAACATCATAATGTGCCTTATGGCAGTGGTATCAATAGCTATACTGGTATATGATGCCGTAAAAGGAAATATACAGAATTACAGATATACGTTTACGGGATTCTTGGCTTTCCTTATCTGCGACCTGATTGAGCTTACGATGCTGCTTACTACGCATATAAACGATTCATTCCCTATGGTGGCAGGTCTGGCATTTTTGCTTGTGTTTGTCGTAATCCAGCAGGTACAGGACTTAAGAAAGATCAGCCAGGAAAGACAGAAGGCGATAGATATTTCAGAGGCCAAGACCAGATTCCTTGCCAGCATGTCGCATGAGATAAGGACACCCATTAACTCCATACTGGGCATGAATGAGATGATACTCCGTGAAAACAACGATAAGGTGATAGGGGAGTATTCGAGGGCAATTAAGTCATCCGGAAAGATGCTGCTCATGCTGGTCAATGACGTACTTGATTTTTCAAAGATCGAGGCCGGAAAACTGGAGATCATCGAGAGCCGTTTCCTTATGTCCGAGATGCTGTATGATGTGGTTTCTCTGGTTAAGGAAAGAGCGGATGAGAAGAAGCTTGATTTCAGGGTTGAGCTGACAGCCGATATACCGAACGAGGTGATCAGCGATGAGTTCAGGATCAGGCAGATACTGGTCAACCTGATAAATAATGCCGTTAAATATACCGACAGGGGTATAGTGACATTGCTGCTCGGAGGCAGCTACACGGAGAACGGATATGAGCTTATCCTCTCTGTTAAGGATACGGGTAAGGGCATAAAGAAAGAGGAACAGGATAACCTCTTTATGGCATTTACCAGAGCCGATGTTAAGTCGAATGTCAATATCGAGGGTACGGGTCTCGGGCTGGCTATAGTTAAGAGTATAGTCGACTCGATGAAGGGTACCATAGATGTGGAAAGCGAGTACGGTGTGGGCTCCGACTTTAAGGTGGTGCTGCCTGTTAAGTACCAGGGCAGTGATATCTTAAGCAGCGATTTCATGGAGAAGAGACCTGATGCCGATACTGCTCCCGAAGCCTGCAATTTCACGGCTCCCGATGCGAAGATACTGGCGGTTGACGATAACCAGTCAAACCTTACCATAGTCAAGCTTTTCCTGAAACGTACAGGTATAAAACCGGATCTGGCAAGCTCGGGTACACGTGCTATCGAGATGTGTAAGGAGAAAAAATACGATCTTATAATCCTGGATCATATGATGCCCAGTCCGGACGGTATAGAGACGCTGCATCTTATTAGAGAAGACGAGGATTCACTCAACAAGGATACAAAAGCTGTGGTGCTTACAGCTAATGCTGTGGCGGGCAGCCGTCAGAAATATATGGCGGAGGGTTTTGATGATTACCTCGCCAAGCCTCTTGATTCTAAGGCGTTAGAGCAGGTGGTAATGAACATGCTGCCTAAGGACAAGGTGTACGAAAAGAAGAATACCGAGCCTGAGCCTGAGACGGAAAAACGCGGCGACACTCAGATGTCAGAGCTAAAGAAAAAGCTTACTGCCATACCGGGACTTGATTATAACACAGCTCTATGTTACTGCGGCGGTGAGGAAGCGATACTGGCTGAGATCATGGCGGATGTGGCTAAGGAAGCACCGGTGAGAGCAGAGAGGATGAGAAAGAACCTGGAGGCCAAGGATATCAAGGCTTACGGTATAGATGCACACACCATCAAGAGTACCATGGCTACCATGGGTCTCAAGGCTTTGAGCGATCGTGCGAAAAAGCATGAGTTTGCAGCCAAAGATGGTGATGCCGAGTTCATATTCGGAGATGCGGAGAACTTCTTAATAGAGTATGAAGATATCTGTAAAAGGATGATATAACAAAATTGAAAGTATCCAATTCCTTTTAGCTTAGCAAAAATAATATGTAAAATACGGAACCGGTCCCCGTGTTGGAGCCCGGTTCCTTTTCTCTTGCCAAAAAGTTATCATTATGGTAAAATACGTTTTAATAAAAATGTTGATCCCGTTTATGATCGGTTTTGGAGGATATAAATGTCTGTATATAAACGTATGATAGTGATCTTTTTCACGGGGATCATGATGATCGGCATGCTGACTTTTTCTACCGGAAAGCCGGCGAAGAGTGCCGTAGTGGTGATCCCGGCTGATTCTGATCAGACAGGAGTAGCGGATGTCGTTGAAAATGTGACGCCCACTCCAGAAGATACACCCACTCCCATACCTACGGAAGTGACGCCGACCGAAGAGCCCGTACCTACGCTGCCGGCCGACAACCCTTTAAGATATGAGATCTACCCCGACATACATGACCTGATCCAGGAGTTCTTTGATGCAAAGGCAGCAGCCGACATCGACAAGATGAAGAGCCTTGTTACCGACCCGGTATATATCAGTACCGAGACCATCAATGCACAGAGCGAGTATGTTAAGGGCTACACCGACCTTAAGTGCTATACCAAGCGCGGCGGCGGAGAGATTGATTTTGTTGTATACTGTACCCTCAACATGCTGGTTTCCACCATTGAAACACCCATTGCTTCGATGGAGTCATTCTACATTGTCTATAAAGACGGAAAGCCCATGATCTTCTCCGGCGTTATCACCGATGAAGTAACACAGGCTTTGCTGAATGAGCTTGATAATGATGAGGATGTGGCAGAACTTAAGGATTTCACGATGCAGGAGATAGCTAAGGCCGCACAGGAAGATCCAGCAGTATATGAGTTCTGGCAAAAGCTCATCAATGCTGCAGGTACCGATGATGAGGAGCCTGAAGGTACTCCTACTCCGGAAGAACCTGCTCCGGCAGAGTAAAGCTGTCCTCGGGATAATGGTATATCCTGTCGGAAAGTACATCCGTATCGGGCACCTGTTCACGGTTTACGGAACGTACCATATCGCTTAAGAATTCTTCATCCATTCCGGAACCGTCCGGAAGGATCAATACTTCATTAACCGAACTGGGAAGAATATAGAAACCTGTACCTAAGGTCTGCTGTATTCTTTCCAGTATTTTGTTATACAAAAGACTTGTGGCACCGTAATACCTGTCCTTATTGGATAGTACATAGAGCGGGGTGCTCTCGAATGGCGGGAGCGGGACTCCGGAAAGCTTTGAGAGCATGTCATCGAGCCGGACAAAATCCGGTGCAAAGAATTTCTCGGTGTTTTCCAAGGCATGCTTTTTCATTTCTTCCGGGCTGACGCCAAAGAAACTGCAGTTTTCGTCGTCGATCCTGATGGATGCCAGGCCGTCTTTTACGTTCGATAAAAGATAGTGATAGGTGACTGCCAGGTCCTGTACTCTTTCGTGGGGACATGCATTCAGCCGCTCGATGTTTTTTTCATAGTTTACGAGCCTTACCACTATGCGGCTTATGGCATTTTCCGTATGTATCAGTTCACACAGGCCGTCTTTTCCGAAATCGCCGTGCTGATTGTAGATGTCTACGATGTTTAAGGCTATCTCTTCCATGCTTTTTCCATTAAGATGCTCAAGATAAAAGCCGTTAAGATAGATGCCGGGGGCGATCATGGAGCCTTCTTTATTTATGACAAGGCAGACGTATTCTACCGAATTGTTTTTTATCACGTTGCGGGAAGTGACAGCGAAACCGGGACCTAGCGTATCTGATACCTGCTGTTTTAAGACTTCTGTAAATTCGTTGTAACTCATTTTCCCTCCTTTGGTAAGGAGGCACTTGCTAATAGAAAAACAAATATTTACACACAGTTTTACACACGGATTTATTCTACCATTTCCCTTTCCTTATGTCAAGAAAAGCAATAATTGATAATAAATCCATTCTATTTTTATTGATTATATTAAAAGTATGTGTTAGAATCGTTAGGGTTATTTTGGGATGTTGTTTTTTGTTTTGCTCTTTCCCGGAGGTGGTAACTGATGCAGGAGCTTATCGATATAAAAGAAGAACAGGAACGTGTTATCCTTGTGGCTGTACAGCTTGACAGCGATGACGATACCGAGGAATCGGTCGATGAGCTTAAAGAGCTGGCTGATACGGCCGGAGCTCTTACAGTCGGACGCCTGATACAGAAAAGGGAAAGACCACAGGCTGGCTCCTATATAGGTAAGGGCAAGATAGATGAGTTAAAAGACCTTATTGCTGAGACCAAAGCTACAGGCATCATCTGCGATGACGAGCTTTCGCCCGCACAGATGCGTAACCTTGAAGCTGAGCTTCAGACCAAGGTTATGGACAGGACCATGCTGATCCTTGATATTTTCGCAAAGCATGCGACTACCGCTGAAGGCAAGCTTCAGGTAGAGATGGCACAGCTTAAGTACAGGGTGGCGAGACTGGTCGGTATGAGAAGCTCGATGTCGAGAGTTTCATACGGCATAGGCATGAGAGGTCCCGGTGAGAAAAAGCTCGAGATGGACAGGCGTCTCATACGAGACAGGATCAGTCGTCTCGGCAGTGAGCTTGAGGCTATAGAGCAGAACAGAAGTACAAACAGGGTTAAGCGTATGAAGAGCGGTGTACCCGTGGCAGCCATAGTAGGCTATACCAATGCGGGTAAGTCCACGCTTCTTAACAGGCTTACAGGTGCGGATATCCTCACGGCGGATATGCTTTTTGCGACACTTGATCCCACGACCAGAGTTTTAAAGATGGAAAGCGGGCAGGAGATACTGCTTACCGATACGGTAGGTTTTATCAGAAAGCTGCCGCATAACCTGATAGAGGCATTTAAGTCCACACTGGAAGAGGCCTGCTATGCGGACATCATAGTCCATGTGGTTGATGCATCAAATCCGGAAGCTGCCGAGCATATGTATGTGGTGTATGAGACTTTGAAAAAGCTCGGTGTAAAGGATAAGCCGGTCATCACGCTGTTTAACAAGTCGGATATAGCCGGTGACGTGGTACTTAAGGACCTTAACTGCGAGAAGTCAATGAAGGTTTCTGCGGCTACGGGTGAGGGTCTGGATGTTTTCTTGAGCACTCTGGAAAAGATACTGCTTGAGAGCAAGGTCAGCATAGAAGCCGTTATAGATTATAAGGATGCGGGTATTATCACGCAGATCAGAAAAGACGGTACGTTATTGGAAGAAAAATACCTTCCTGAAGGGATAGGCGTTAAGGCTTATGTTTCGAAAGAACTTTACGGAAGGATCAAAAAGTATATAGACAAGTAACATGGGGGTTTGAAGTGAAAAAGAAAGTAAGTAAGTTTAGATTGTTGGTGCCGGTGTTATGTGTTTTGGCACTGGTACTTACCGCATGCGGGAAAGTGACCGATGGAGGTAACGGGGAAGCAGGTACACCTGCCGTAACCGGTACGGAGACCACCGATCCCACAGGTGAGCCTACAGGTGTAGAACCTACGGGCACCGAACCCGGAAAGAATGACCCGGACAAGCAGAATCCCGGCAGGCCTGCGGTAACAAATACACCTGCAAAGGTTACTCCTGCTCCTTCCACCGAGAGTATAAGCTCTCTGGCACCCGAGCAGAATAAGAAGCCCGAGCTTGTGGACGGATTTAGAGAAGTAGAGTTAAAGTTTAAGGATGACGGTACATGCAAGTTTGAGCAGGTTAACTGTTTCTATAATGAAAAGGTCAGACTTACTATCAACGCTCCCGAGGGTGCTGTAGTTTACTACACACTTGACGGTACCGAGCCTACGGTTTATTCGGCAACATATACAGAGCCTCTTGTTTTTGAAAAGAGGGGCGGAAACTTCCCTGAAGCTTATGTATTCCGCGCAGCGGTAATAGATGATGACTGGAATATGTCACAGGTTGCAGCCAGAACTTTCTTGGTCGGCTCAAACATTGACAGCAGATTTTCAACCACCGTTATCTTTATAAGCGGTGATCCCGATGAACTCTATAACGGACCTAACGGCATCATGTACAAGAACAACGCTTTCGAGCGGGGCCGTGAATCCGAGAGAATGGTATACATCGAGGCTTTCAAGGCTGACGGTACTCCGATATTCGCACAGTTCGGCGGGGTAAGAGTATACGGCGGTTACTCGAGAAATTATGACATAAAGTCATTTAAGCTTTACTCACGTAAGTCCTACGATGAGGAGCATAAGAATTTCAAGTTCAGCGAGTTCAATACTCCGAAGCTCTATGAGCTTGAGGAGGGTGAGAACCCGATCATCACCAAGTACGATAAGCTGGTACTCCGTAACGGAGGTAACGATTACCAGTTCGCATTTATAAGGGATGAGATAAGCCAGAGGCTTTGCAAGAGAGCGGGCTTTATCACATACGAAGAGGTTATCCCCTGCGTATGCTACCTTAACGGCGAATATTATGCACTTTTCTGGCTGCATGAGAATTACTGCGATAAGTACTTCAAAGAGCGTTTCGGAGATGCCGACGGCGAGTTTATAGTAGCCGAGGGTACCGATCAGGAAAAGAGTGCCGACGAGGATATCCAGAGCTTTGTTGACGATTATAACAATAAGTACAAGACTTTCTCGACATCGGACCTTACAAACGATGCTACATATAAGAAGTTATGCGATTTCATGGATGTTGAGAGCTATCTTGACTTCTTTGCATGGAATATCGCTTTGAACAACTGGGACTGGCCCAACAACAATTTCAAGTGCTTTAAGTACGTACCCGCCGAGGGTGAGAGCGCAGGTACCGGCGTGTATGACGGCAGATGGAGATTCCTGCCTCACGATATGGACTATACCTACGATATCTACGATCAGGCTAGGGCAAACGAGAGTTACAATACTTTAAAGGTTGTCATGGATGAGGATGACGACAGGTATTCGCCTCTGTTTACAAAGCTTATGGAGCGTAAGGACTGCAGAGCTTACTTTAGAGCCAAGACGATGGAATACATCAACGGCGCACAGAGTGAGCAGGCCATCAAGGAAGAATACGAGAAGCTTCATGAGGAGCGTAAGACTGAGTTTGCATACTTCTATGAGCACCTGCAGAACCTTAACCGCAAGGGCAACTGGAACATCTGGGCACAGCCTCAGAATTATGCAGCTTACGAGCAGCAGATATACACCTTCGCAGAGAAGCGTGCCGGCTATGTAGTACGCTACATGGACGACCTTCTCCCTGAACTCGAATAGTTTCAATGTGTCAATGTGACGGTTCTGTTTGACACACTTTACAAAGGGGCGCCCATCAAAATATCGCAATTGAACACTATAAAAAGGCTCTGTCCGGGCAGCATCCCGAACAGAGCCCTTACTATATCTTGGGGTACTCCATTTTGCTTCGCAAAACGGAGCCGTGGCATGAGGACTCCGTCAGTCGCGTTGCGACTGCCACCTCGTGCCGTTAGACAATTCGCTTCGGGAACTACCCGTAACGAGCCCTATATTTATGTCTGTAAGCGATATTAAGATGGGCGCCATTCCATAATTTTGATGTGTCAAACAAACCGCCCGATTGACACATTGGCTTCCCCTTGAGGGGAAGCTGTCAGCGAAGCTGACTGATGAGGTGGAGTCACATTTTATCTAAGCATCATGAGGATTGCTAAGCAAATGATTAACTGTATGATACAGAATCTGTGAACTACGTGGGTGTCCTTCCATCTTTCGTCCTCGGGAAGGTCTTTACGGAAGTGGTCATGTAAAGGTGTTTTTGTGTGCTTTAAGATACCGATCTTAAAGAAGCGGAGCAGGAATATTTTTACAAGACCCAGGCCGCCATCCAGGATGAATACGATACAGATGGGGATGAAGAGCAGCGGGTCACCGCATTTCATGGCGGCTACTGCCATAAATACTCCTATAGTACGTGAGCCTGCGTCACCCATCAGCATGATGCTGGGGGAGGCGTTATACCAGAGGTATCCTGCCATGGCGAAGATGAACAGTATCTCGTAGAATATGAAATCGGGCTCCATGGTGATGAGCACGAATGTGAACAGGCTTATGATCGAAAGCGATGTACAGAGACCGTCCACACCGTCGGTACAGTTGATCACGTTGATGGACATCCAGACAAGTACGGTAGCCAGTATCACGTATACCACGTAGGGCAGGTCGAGCGAAAGCTGCTTTCCGAATATGCTGCTGAGTATCTTAAAGTCTATAACGGTTGAGTTATTTGCCGCAAATGTGATGGATACGCCCACGGAGATCAGCAGGTCGAGTGCGCCTTTTTTATAGTCGCTCCACGGAATCTTGGATGCGTCATCCAAAAAACCTGTCATCATAGCAAAGAAAAGGAATACGAGATATATGGAATATTCTGCGTCAAACGGAGCAAACAGAAATGCCAGTATACAGAAAACTGTTACGAATATGATGCCGGCTCCTCTGGCCTTGCCTTTTGCTTTTTCGGCATTTACCGCAAATGCGCGCCCCTGGTCGACAGGAAGCTTTTTCCTAAGCTTATCGGACAGGACAAAGGTGACAACGAAAACCAAAACAGCGATCGCCGCGATATAGAACCCGGGGATCTTATCAAATAGTAAAGTTACCATAACGGTGCCTCTTTTCTTATTGTGTTTAGGAGTATTTTAACCTATTTGATAAGATTTGTATAGAGATTTTTAAAATTATAGGTTGTGATTCTGTTAAAATCGTCCGATATATGATATAATATAATACAACACATGGGCATACTATGCCCATGTGCATCAGACATGACAAAGTCATGTCTGATGGGGTACGCAGTACCCGTTGTATTACCGAGGGAATCACGGAGTGATTCTCGAGGTAACGGTTATGCATCAGACCAAGACGAAATTATGAGAGGAGTATCTTATGGATAGATTGAAAACTTTTAGAAAGGTTATGCTGGGACTGGCACTTGCCGCCCTGTGCGCATTTGTTTTTGGCGGATATACGGCAAAGGCTGCCGCAACGGTTTCAGTCACAGAGATAGATTACGAAAAGAGTACCATCACGGTCGAGCTCGGAAGCGGTGACAGTGAGCTGCAGATATCCGATTCAAAGCAGAAAACATGGGAGTCGGTAACTGTGGAGCCCGTATCGGGTGTTGTGACCCTGGATATTTCCTGGATCCCCACCACAAAGGACTATATTCTTTCCTTAAGAGGTGACAAGAATAAGGAAGCGGTAAAGGTTAAGATACCGAGACAGGAGAAAACCCTTAAGGTTACCTACACGCCTTCCAATGATTCCGAACCGATCAGCATCACGGGCGACAACGGGCGTACGGTCCAGTGGAAAAAGAAAAACTCCACCAAGTGGAAGACATATAATGAAGTAAAATTCAAGAAAACTCTCAGCAGCCTGGTAAGCAAGGGCGGAGTCATAATGTTCAGGACAGCTCCGGAAAAGGGTGACGAAGATGACCCCGGCAAGCGCCCCGGAAAAGAAGTATCGGTTACCATAAAGGGTAAGGGTGCAGCACCCAAGATCCTGATAGATGACGAAAAGCTCACATTTACCTTGGAAAAGGGACTTGAATACAGGTTCTGTGACGAGGATGGCAAAGTGCTTGATGATGAAGAGTGGAAGCCCGTTCCTTCATACGGTGATGTACCGATAGAGGAGATTGCTCCCGAGGTTTTATCGGACGGGACAAGTGACGGTACAACGGTGTGCATACAGTTTAGGATGCCTGCACAGGCCAAGAAACAGGTGTCAAACACCACAACGGTTATCATACCAGGGCAGAAGTACCTTAGAACAGCGGAGTTTGACAGCGTAAAGGAAATCGAATATCTCGACTACGAAAGCTTCAAGATGGAGTTTACCGATGCAAGTTATTCCAATCCTTATGAGTACTGCATCATAAATGCGAAAGACTTAAGGGAAGGCGTTACCATAGAGAGCTATCAGGAGATCCACTGGGTAACGGTTTCCGAGAAAAAGCCTTTCGTTGTATACAGGGATAAAAACAAGGCTACAGAAGGCAGCCTTATCTATATAAGAAAGAAAGCACAGAGAAAGCTCGGTATAAAGGATTATGCACTGGCATCCACATATGAAGAGTTTGCCAGGGTAGAGTATCCGGATACATAAGCTGCGGAATGGAAGCATATAAGCTTCCGGATAAAAAGGAAAGGAGAAAAGCATGAAAAGGAACAGACGCATATTAATATACTTTTTATCGGTGCTTCTTTTTGCCGCAGCACTGTTTATGACCGTAAAACCCGAGGGCGTAAAGGCTGCGGGGAGTCCTAAGCCTGTAGCGATAGGTGAGATCGATTATGAAGAGCTCACCATGAAGGTGTACAGAAGCGATAACGAGATAGTATATTTTTCGACCAATAACAGAAAGACCTGGCTGGAAGCCGACGGCGAGATCAAGACCGACTCTAAAGGTGAATACCTTGAGATGGATATCTCCTGGATGGATACAAAGTCAGACGTTAAGATCTATTTTAAGGGCAACAAGGATGAGACGGCAGTAAGTGTCATAATTCCCAAGGCCAATAAAGAGTTTAAGGTTAAGTATGACAAGGTGGCCGTAGATTTCGATTTTGACGGATACGGTGAGTCCACCCAGTTTATGTGGAGAAAGGTATCGGATTACAACTGGACGACAGTGTCATTTGATAAATCCTCCGCATCATACAAAAGCTTCCTTAAGACTGTTAACAACTTAAGATTTAAGGGAGTTAAGCTGGTATTGTGCTGTGTACAGGAAAAAGGTACGGATGACGAAGATCCGGGTGTAAGACCGAGCAATGAAGTTAAGGTCAGCATAACCAAGCAGACCGAAGCTCCGCTTATAAAGGTGGATGTTAAAAAAGGTACCGTGAACACCAAGGACTCCTACGAGTTCTATAATTACAAGACGGGCAGATGGATAAGCTGTACCAAGAATATGGATATATTGGAAATAGCTCCCGAGGTATATGCAAAAGGTTCGGGCAAAGGCACAGATGCCAAGATCAAGTTCCGTGTGGCAGCTACAGATAAGAAGGCTGCATCAAAGACTACACTTGTAGTAATACCCGGACAGGGTACAGCTCCCAAGATTGGAGACAGCGGGGATGTGGATCCGGAGTTTGCAAAGAAAAAGCTTAAGGTTACGTTCATAGGAGCATCAAAGGATACTCCGATCGAGTACTGTATAGTAAAGAAGGGATATTCATTTAACGCGGATTCTGCTGCATGGAAGAGTGTATCGACTGCCAACAAGGCGGTATATTTCACCGAAAGCGCACTTCCTTCGGGATGCAAGCTGTATTTCCGCTTTAAGGGAGCAAATGCCAGTGCGGCAAGCGGTACGGAGATGAGACTTCCTTCTGTGACTTCGACTTATGAGGTTACATGGCCTGCAAAGAGCTGATAAAGAGACAATAAAAAAGAGCCGATCGGCTCTTTTTTATTGTTTTTAATGCTTATATGACTTTTTTAATTTACTCTTAGTTAAATGCGTCCTCAGCTGCATCCTTGATATCTTCAGCCGCATCCTTTACAGCGTCCTTAGCGTCATCGAGTGCATCCTTAACTTCGTCAGCAGCATCCTCGCCCTTGATGTTAAGAGAAACATACTCAGGTGATTCGTCATCATTCTCTTCATCCAGATCGAAGTCATCAATATCATCATCGAAATCGTCATCGGGCTCATCCTTGCCGGTAAGCTTCTTATATGCGCAATATGCACCGAAGCCTGCAGCTGCAGCACCTGCTGCACCAAAAACAAATTTTAATAATTTCTTCATGTTAGTTCTCCTTTCAGGATTATAGATCAAATCTATTGGCTTATATTATAGAATGATTTTACTAAAAAGTAAAGTTAAAAAAATGTAAAAAGAGTATATTTTTAGAATTTTTTTAGGTACTTGACAACGGTTTCCAATACGGATATACTTTTAATGTTTGTGTTCATAGGTTTTTTTGGAGGTAAGTTGTGACTAGTAAGAAAAAGAAGGTTTTAAAGTATGCCTTGAACATATTGCTTATCGTGGGCATCACTTTACTGACCTTATACCTGATATTTAAAGACAATGAACCGGGTAAGATATTTAAACAGATAGGAGAAGCGGATGGAAGATGGCTCGGACTGGCAGCCATCCTCATGGTGGTATTCGTCTGCGGAGAGTCCGTACAGTTCAGGATGCTGTTTAAGGGCATGAAGCAGAAGATCAGCATGATCAAGTGCATCCTGCTTTCAAATATAGGGTTTTTCTACAGCCAGATCACTCCGGGTGCTTCGGGCGGTCAGCCGGTTCAGATAATATATATGACCAGACTGGGAGTAAATGCTTTTGTTTCCACTTTGGTCTGCATGATGGTAACTATAGTTTATAAGTTTATGCTTGTACTGCTCTTTATCGTGGCACTGATCTTAAGGACGGAGCTCGTGGGCGGAGCGATAAGAGATGTTATAATCTTCTTTATAATCGGTATCATATGCCAGCTCGGATTTGCTGCATTCTTACTTATCTGCGTATTGAAGCCTTCGTTTGCTTCGTGGATCGTAGGTGTGGCTATCAAGCTCGGGACCAAGCTGCATATTATAAAGAATCCCGCAGGACTTCAGGAAAAGGCCGATCATTCAATAAGGCAGTATGAGGCAGCTTCGGATTTCTTAAAGGAAAACAAGCATGTAATGTTTAAAATGGCGGGTATCACCTTTATACAGAGGATAGCATACTTTGCCGTAACTTTCTGTGTCGCTATGGCACTCAGGGTTGAAAATTGTGATTTTATAAGCATTGTTTCACTGCAGATAGTTCTTTCCTTAGCAGTGGATGTGCTTCCGATACCGGGTGCATCGGGTGTAAACGAGTATGTGTTTGTAAAGCTTCAGACTTTGATATTCGGCAGCTCTATGGTATCGGCAGGACTGCTTATGAACAGGGGTATTACATATTACCTGCTCGCTGCGGTAACAGGTATTTTCTCGATCATAGCACATTTCTATTTCGGAAGTGAAGCAAAGAAGCTTAAGATCGATGAAGTAAGTGAGGACGGCACAGTACCGGAAGTTACTGAAAACGAGGAAAAACAGAATAAAGCAGTGTAAAGTATATAAAGAGAAAAGCAGAGGTCAGCCCTCTGCTTTTTTTAATTTTGCAAATGATGCAAGCATTCTTTTTGTCCCTGCGGGGAATTCTACGGTAACCTCAAAATCTTTGTCACCTTTGGTGATGTCTTTTACGGTACCTATACCGAATTTGATATGGCTTACCTTGTCACCTACACCGTATCCTAAGTCACCGGCATTGCTTGCTTCGGCGACTATGCCTTTTTTCGGCATGGTGATGTAGGGGTTGTCGTTAAGCCTTACTTTTGTATTGTAATGGCCGTCGTCTTTTTCTTTGAAGGCACGGCTGTGGCTTTGATCACGGCTATAGCCGGAGTTCCGGTTGTAGCTCTGGCTTTGGTTACGGAACATATTGTTTAACATGCTGTTTCCGCTTACGGTATTGCTTCTATTGCTGCCGGTATTTTTGACACTTATAAGGTGTCTCGGGATCTCACGGATGAAACGTGAAGGAGCATTGAAAGCGAGGTTGCCGTGCATCATCCTGGTGGCGGCGGAACTTAAGTACAGGCGCTTCTTTGCTCTGGTGATGGCTACGTAGCAGAGTCTTCTTTCTTCGGCTATCTCTTCCTCGGGGTTGTCGGCATCAAGTGACAGGGCGCTGGGGAAGATGTTTTCTTCCATACCTACCAGAAATACGTTGTTAAACTCCAGTCCTTTTGCACTGTGGATGGTCATGAGCACTACCATGTCGGTGTCTTCCGAGTAGTTGTCGATATCGCCTATTAAAGCTACCTCCTCCAAAAATCCGGAGAGTGTGGCGGGCTCGTTTTCTTCCTCAGCCATAGCCTCGTATTCGGCGAGCTTGTTTATAAGTTCGCCCACATTTTCTTTACGGTCTTCAAGTTTTTCGTCGTCATCTGCGTCTTCAAGGTAGTCATAATAATCTATGGCTTCTATAAGCTCGTCCACGATATCTTTTAATGATGAGAACTTGGACAGCCTGCTCTTAAATGACTCAATGAGTGCGGTAAAGCTTGTGATGCCGTTTAGCGAACGGCCGAGCCCGAGGCTTTTTACCAGCAGAGGATCATTGGTTGCTCTAAGCAGCGTCTCATATACGGAGATCTCGTTATCGAGCGCATAGTTGGATATCTTTTCCAAGCTTGTGGCTCCGATGCCGCGTTTTGGTATGTTGATGACTCTTTTTACGGAGATGTCATCGGCGTAGTCGGAGATCACGCGGAGATATGCCAGGATATCCTTTATCTCACGGCGTTGGTAGAAGTTGATGCTGCCTATGATCCTGTAGGGGATGTTGCGCAGTATCAGTCTTTCTTCAAACAGACGGGACTGTGCGTTGGTACGGTAGAGGATGGCGTAGTCGTTATAGCATGCGTTTCCTTCATGTACTTCGGACCAGATGGTATTGATGACATCCACTGCCTCAGCTTTATCGTCGGGGTAGGCCGTATATGTGGCGGGAGTGCCGCTCTCATTATCGGTCCAGAGCCTTTTATCCTTACGGCTTGTGTTATTGCGGATCACTTCGTTGGCCGCGTCAAGTATGTTCTTTGTTGAGCGGTAATTCTGCTCGAGCCTGATGACCGTGGCGTCGGGATAATTTTTCTCAAAATCGAGTATATTTCTTATATTTGCACCGCGGAACTTATATATGGACTGATCGTCGTCGCCTACCACACACAGGTTATGTTCGGGGTCGCCGAAGGCGTTTTTGCGGTCCGCGAGGAGCCTGATCAGTTCAAACTGCGCAGTGTTGGTGTCTTGGTACTCGTCTACCATTATGTAATGAAAACGGTTGCGGTAATACTCCAGAGTTTCGGGTGAAGAGCGGAAGAGCTCTACAGCTTTAACTATCAGATCATCAAAGTCAAGTGCATTGTTTGCCTTGAGACGCTTCTGGTATTCGGCGTACACCTTGGCGTAAAGCTTGTAATCGGGATCGCCACCGGCATCTTCCGCAAAGCGTTCAGGGTCGATCAGTTCGTCCTTTGCACCCGAGATGATATTGAGGAATGTCTTATCCTTATATCTTTTGGGGTCAAGGTTCATGGTCTTGATGATATCCTTCATAAGGGAACGCTGGTCGTCGCGGTCATAGATGACAAAATTGGTGTCGTATCCGATCCTGTCGATAAAACGCCTTAAAAACCTTACACATGAGGAGTGGAAGGTGCTGGCCCATACAGCTTCCGAGCCGGGGCCTACTATGTTTGCTATACGTTCCTTTAATTCGCCGGCAGCCTTGTTTGTAAAGGTTACCGCCATTATATTGTAAGGGCTTACACCGCATTCTGCGATGAGATATGCCACACGGTGGGTGAGCACCCTGGTCTTTCCCGAGCCGGCTCCGGCCAGTATAAGGAGAGGACCTTTGGTGTTTTTTACCGCCTGCTGCTGCATATCGTTAAGTCCGTCTAAAATCTCGTTCATGTTAGTCCTTTCTGTGCAGATATGACCTGCAAAAAGTATATAAAAACGTGTTTTTCGCTAATTTGGCAATTAAAAAAAGGCGAAAAAAAGTACTTTTGCCTTCTGTTTCATGAAAATATTTTACTATTTACGCGGTTTTATGTCAATTTATTTTAAAAAATACTGGAAAAATAACGTGTAGTATGGTAAACTATATGTTGTGGTATTGTCAAAAACTATTAATGAAAGGACGTGGAGTTTATGTGTTTTAAATGCAGAAAATTCAAGAACAATGCTGATGATGAAGTGATCACAGAGTCAAAGCTCGGAGAGATCCTTGCTGAGAAGGACGAAGAGCACAAGAAAAATACGGTAGTTATCGTTATCTGCATCATTACCGCTGTTCTTGCACTTGCCGCTATCGGATATTTCATCTACAAACTCGTAAAGCCCGATTATCTTAAGGACTACGAGGATGACGATGATTTCGATGATTTCGAAGACATCGACGATCTTGATGATTTTGAAGATATTGAGGCAGAAGACGAAAAGAAGGAAGAGGCTGAAGAGGAATAATCCGGTCAGCTGATGGAGATGGGATAATGGCAGGTTCAAATTCAACCACGATGGGCATTTCCGCTGCAGTCATGAAAAGCTTAAAGCAGATGCTTGCGGAAGAAAACAACGGGTATATGGTGTCCATACTTAATAAGTTAAAGTCTACCAAGTATATACAGCCCGGTGAGGTTCCGGGTATAGATCTTTATATGGATCAGGTAACGAAGTTTATGGACGAGCGCTTGGAGACCATGAAGCGCCGCGGCGATGATAAACTTCTCACCAAGACCATGATCAATAACTATACCAAGAACGACCTGCTCCCGTCGCCAAAGAAAAAGAAGTATACAAAGGACCACATGTATACTCTTCTTTTCATATATTATCTTAAGAACGTTATGCCTATGGATGACACCCGCAGCATCCTCAAGCCTCTGACCGATATGTTTTTCGGGGAGACCGGCTCCATCGATATGGAGGATATCTATGCAGAGATATTTGATATCGCGCATGAGCAGTCGTTTTCCATTACAAGAGACGTTGTAAGAAAGTATTACAAGTCCAAGGAGAGCTTTGAGGATGTTGAGGACCAGAAGGAGAAGGATTTCCTTCAGGCCTTTGCGTTCATAGCCATGCTTTGTTTTGATGTTTATATGAAAAAAATGATGATCGAAAAGATCATAGATGATAATTTCTCTATTTCTTCCGACAAAAAGACAGGTAAAAAGGGAGAAGAGAGTAAGGATAAAGAGTCCGGGTCCGAAGAGAAAAAGGACAAGGAATAACAGAGGGTATCGCTTATGAAGAGAAGGGGTCTTATAGCAGCAGTTTTACTTGTCTTGACATTCGGCCTGTTTGCCGCACTTGGGACTAACGGAGTTTCGGGAGCTTCTCCCGAGGGTGTGTTCAGTTTCCTTATCGGCAACAAGGAAATAAAAGACGGAGATACGATAGATTATTCCCTTTATAACAACGAAGACAGTACCCTGACCATTATCCTCCGCAATACGGAAGGTATACCTGCCGGCACCAAGTTTGACTGGGTAGTCAGCAACAGCAATATCATCAAAGTAAAAAGTCAGGACAATGCTACATGCAGCGTTACCCTGGATATCATATCGCCCGGTTACTCGGGCCTTTCGGTTACCATGACCGATCCCGCCGGTACAGCTTATACCGCGGTAGCTTATTGTTCTATCTATGTGCCTCTTCAGTGGTCGGATAACGTTTCAACCACCAAGACCATCATGAACAATCTGTTTGCATCCAATACTAACGGCTTTTACGGTCTGCTTATCGCACAGCCTGGAGACAGTACGGATAATAATTATACATTACAGCTTTATACATCTTCTTCTTCGGAGCATCCCGAAGCTTCTCATTACTTAAGAAAACTGAGATATGTTAAATACGGCTATAAGTCCGATGACCCTGCAACAGCTGTGGATGAGACTACGCTGGACAGCGTGGAAAGCAACGTAGCTCCCGATAATCTGGGGCCTTTTACCGCTGCGCTCACTTGGAGTTCATCCGATTCATCGGTAGCCGAGGTTGATACCCTTACCGGTCTTATCACCGCCAAGTCAGCCGGTTTTGCTACCATTACGGTAGAAACAAGTACTGAGAATGAATTGCATAAAACAAAGGATTCGCTTTCGTTTGATGTTGTAGTAGTACCGGAAAGCTATGTCAGCGGCTACAATACGGCAGCGGACTCAAAGAGCGAAGAAGAGATCATCTGGGATTATGACAACATAACATTCCAGACAAATGCGGCATTTGCAAGCAGTCTCGACTGGCACGTATACCAGGGAGATATCATTTCGAATGCCACGGATATTACAAATGACATTAAGAAGAACATCACTGCTTCCGATGCAAACGGCAGGACTGTGATAGATAATCTAAAAGCGGGTGTTTATTATGTGACTGCGATACCGAAAAAGGATTCGGGCAGCGCTTCGACCACTCCGACTTATGATGTTACTTCTTCAAATATCAAGGCATTAAAGTTTATTATAGTAGTACCGGTAAGATACCCTTCCGATACACTGACACTCAGTTATTACAACAAGGATATCTATGATACCTTCGATATCCCTGCCAATTCAAATCTGCCGATAGGCATATTCCGTTACAGTTCGAAAAAGCCCGAGATCGCATCCGTTAAGCCGACCGACGGTATAGTGGAAGCGGTAAGCGAAGGCGAGACAGAGGTTAACATCACATTAAGCGATGATGCCGGTTTTGACAAGCTGTACGGAAGCTACGCGGATAAAGCATCGATCATCAAGTTCGATAAGGTGGCGGATAAGACCAGAGTCATAAATGTTACTGTATATGACGGCATAGCCATCAATACTTCATCGGCTACCATGAATCTCGGTTCCGAGATGCAGTTATCGCTTACGGCTCCGAGCCCCTACCAGGGCGAGATCTACTGGACCAGCAAGGATGAGGCTATATGTTCCGTAGACGATACAGGTCTTGTTACAGCCAAGAAATTAGGTTCGACAACCATCACTGCTACGATCAACGTAGGAAGCGGCGTTACAAAGCGCGCACAGTGTACCATAAATGTAGTGGCATCCATCAGCGAGATAAAGCTGACTGCCAAGGACGATCATGTTACGGCAGGAGAAAAGCTTACGATCACTGCCGATATCACACCAAAGGTTTCGGGTGTTTCACTCAAGTGGACCACATCGGATCCTTCCGTTGCATCAATTTCAACTACCAATCCTCTTTCCATCACCATCACAGGTGAAAAGTCGGGTGATACGGTCATTACCGCAGTCAATCCCGATAACGGAGTGGTAGGCACCATGGTGATACATGTTGTATCAGGTATCACTTCACTCACACTTTCCGATACTGAGGTTACCATACCTAAGTCGGCTGGTTTTTATCAGATGTACGCAAAGTGCGAGCCCGAGCTTCCTTCCAATGAAAAGCTTACATGGGCAAGTACTGATACCAAGGTCATAACTGTTGACCAGAACGGTAAAGTATACATCGTTAAGCCCGGTACCGCATACATCAACGTAACCACTTCCAACGGAAAGATTGCTACTTGTAAGTTCACCATTCTTCAGGGAATGGAGAGCATAAATCTTGACGAGAAAAACCTGGTAATGTTTGTAGGCGATACTTACCGTATGACATATACCATTTTACCCAGTACAACATCCGATGCATCGCTTAAGTGGACTTCGTCGGATTCCAAGGTTGTATCTGTTGACAACACCGGTTTCTTTACAGCGAAAAATACCGGTACCAGTGTTGTAACGGTACAGGCGCTTGACGGTTCGGGTGTATTTACGACTTGTACGGTTACGGTACTCAGGAATGCGAGCGCCATAACGCTTGATGTTACCGATCTTACCCTTAATGTGGGTGAGAGCTACCAGCTTGAAGCACTTCTTAAGCCGGCAGATTCAACGGACACCGTACTTTACGAGAGCAGTAACCAGAAGATAGCAACTGTTTCGGCAGGCGGTAAGATCACCGCAAAGAGCAAAGGAAGCTGTGTAATATTTGCCAGAACGGATGCAGGTGTTTCCACATACTGTAATATCACGGTTACCCAGCAGGTAACGGGACTTACTGTTTCACCGGACAAGGACGAGGTGGAAGTTGGCGAGACAATAGAACTGGTAGCGATCATCACTCCGGCCAATGCTACAGACAAGGAAGTGGAGTGGGAGAGCGATGATACCTCCGTAGCTACAGTTAATGACGAGGGCGAGGTAAAGGGTATCAGCGGCGGTACCACACTTATAAGGTGCTATTCGCAGGACGGAGACCTTATGGGATACTCCGTGATCACCGTAATAGAAAGTGTCACAAAGATAACTCTTCCCGAGTCCATAGAGATAGGTGTCGGAAAGAAACTGAAGATCACTCCTACCATAGAAAAAGAGACTGCCACCAATAAGAAACTTAAGTGGACCACCAGTAAAAAAGCCGTATGTACCGTTTCGAAGACAGGTGTCATAAAGGGTATCAAGCCCGGAAAAGCAAGGATACGTGTTAAAGCAAAGGACGGCAGCGGCGCTAAGGCCAGCGTAGTCGTAACGGTTATCAGGGCTACCGAGGAAATAGAACTTAACGCTTCCTACTTAAGCCTGGTACAGGGTACAAAGAAGAAAGTAAAGGTTACCACCACTCCTGCCAAGACCACATATTCTCCGGTATGGACGTCGGATAACGAAAATGTGGCTATAGTAAGCAAAAAGGGTACCATCACAGCGGTTAAACCCGGTGATGCGATCATAAAATGTACGGCGGGAGATAATTCGGCAATATACGGAGTCGTCTACGTGCACGTCGCGGCGCCGGTAAGCATATCGAGCATTAACCTGTCGGAGGATTCGATAGTACTGCTCACCGGAGAAACGGCCAACATCCAGTACTCCGTTTCCCCTGCCAACCATACCGAAGGCTTTAGCTGGGCATCCGATAATCCTTCCGTAGTTTCGGTTGATTCAAACGGCAAGATCGTGGCTAAGTCAGTAGGTACCGCAAAGATAACGGCACTTACCGATTCCGGAAAGAAGAGTACGGCTACGGTATATGTAGTGGGATTAAGCAAGACAAAGATAACGCTGCACCAGTACGAGAGCACAAAGATCAACCTGCAGCTCGACGGTACGGGTTCTGCAAAGATCAATGTCAGATGGGATACGGATAACCAGAGTATAGCCGAGATAGCAAACGGCAAGGTTACCGGCAAGAAGCTCGGTACCACCACTGTTTATGCGGTAGTAAACGGCAGATACCTGCCGTGTACCGTAAAAGTAATAAAGAATACGTAAAATATGAAGGCTCGTTGCGGGAATCCCGTAACGAGCCTTATTTATTATGTTGTAAAAATATTTAGAGATCGCGACATCCGGACCATAGTTATTTACGATTCAGGCTCCGAACTGTTTGTTATAAAAATCGTCTAACAGACTATCGATATAATCTTCATCGAGGTGTCCGAATACTTTTTCAAGTTCGGATTTCATGGCTGCGGTACGTTTAAGATAAAGAATTTCTTCAGTTGTACCGTCTTCGCCGCTTAATGAACCTCTTGTCATTACATCTGCATGTCTTTCCATCCAGTTGTTGATATCGGATGTGAGCTTTTCTTCTGCAGCTACCTGTGAGCCGGCTTTCTTAGAACGCATGAATGCTCCGATGCCCACTCCGATGGCTGCACCCGACAATGCAAAGAATACGATGAGTGAAAGTGTCTGGCCTTTGAACAGACCGATCACGCCGATCAGGTTAAGGAAGGTGAATATCAAAGCTGCGATACCTACTACCAGGAAAGTGATACCGGTTGAGAAGTAATCGTTGGCTTTTTCCGACTGCGACTGGTATACTCCGGCAGGCTTATAAGCAGCTACCTGCTGGGATACGTTCTTGAACAGCTCCTCCGCATCTCCTGCACTTAAGCCTGCTTCCTGCAGCTTTTTCAGGTCTTCCAGACTTTCTATATGTATTGATGTATTCAGATCGCCGTCATCGGCTTCCGAGATCTCAACCTTTAATCCGTTATCATTGTCAAGTTCAAACTCTTCGGGTTTTCTGCCTCCTTGGCTTTCCACTGCCATAAAGGCTTTGAATTCTGTCTTGGCTTTCTTTAAGTCTTCGGGACTTACCGAGATCTTGTAAGACTGTTCTTCTTCATTATATTCCGAAACAGCATCTATACCAGAATATTTAAGGTAGGAAAGAAACTTTTCTACTGCATTGTCATCGCCTATGTAACACAGAAAGGCGGTTTCCTTTATGCCGTCAAGACTTTTTACCAGGGCTGCACCGCAATCGGCACATTTTTCGATCCCCTCACGGTATTCGTTTTTACATATGGGACACCAGGGCATGTCATACCTCCATTGATCCGGACAGCCTTTTGAACACATCAGCTCTGCCCGTTAACTTATAATAAATAGATTTTAAATGATTTTGGATTATTTTTCAATAATAAAATAAAATTGGCTTTTAAATATTTGGTTTTTGTGGTAGAATTACTTTGAGTTAGCATATTTAAACAATTATCTTGTGGACCCGTCATGTGATTTCAGACATGGCATATACCATTATCCTTGACGCGCAGGGATGATGCTCACGGCAGGAGGTTTAAGATGAAATTAAAACCCAAGCTTCTTTTGATGACTATGATGCCCATGCTGCTTATGATCCTCATAATAGCAGGGATCCTTGCTATAGAAATACCCATCCTCACCGGTAAAAATACCGAGCAGGGGCTTAAGGCGGCCGCGTATTCCGTTACAGCCGGTCTTGAAGCACTGGACGGTGATTTTAAGGTGGAAAGGGGCCGTTTGTTAAAGGACGGCAAGCCTTTTGAAAATGATAATCCTATATTTACAAAGGTAAAAGAAAATTCCGGTGCCGAGATCATCCTGTTTTACGGGTCGGGCAGCTATGCGACCACGATAAAAGATGCTGAGGGTAATTATGTTTCACAGCTTACTGCGGATGAAGAGACCGTCGATAAGGTAAAGAGCCTTGACGGCAGCCTGTTTGAAAAAAAAGCCGAGTACGCAGGGAATACTTATTACGGTTATTATGTACCGCTTAAGCAGAGTGCGGGAGGCATAAATGTGGGCATGATCTTTGTGGGCATCCCCATAGGAAGCGCCAAGAAGGCTATGTTCATAGCTATTATCATTACGGTAGTGCTTATGCTCGGCGTGATCATAACTTCCTTCATTATATCCAATAAGGATGTCAATAAGCTTACGAAAGCCGTTGTATCCTGTAACAAGGCGGCTGACAGGCTGGCTTCGGGAGAACTGGATGTAAGAGTGGATGAAGAAACTCTGTTAAGAGATGATGAGCTGGGTATGCTGTGCAGGTCAAACGCTAAGCTTGCGGACACTTTAAGAGAGATAGTTTCCGAAGCAAAGAAATGTACCGCAGAGCTCGGAGATGCATCCGCCAACCTTAAAAAGGTATCTATGGACAGTACAGTAGCCATAAGAACGGTTAAAACTTCCATAAGTGAGATAAACAAAGCTACATCCTCACAGGCCGAGGATACAGAGACTGCATCCGAGCATGTGGGTGTTATAAGTGAAGCCATTAACGATACTGCCAATGAGGTTGCTAACCTTGATGCCAATTCGGAGGCCATGAAGAATAAGAGCTCGGAGGCTCTGGCTATCCTCGATGACCTTAAGGTCATTACCGATGAGGCAGGCAGCGCGATCGATGTTATCTACGAACAGACAAACAAGACCAACACATCCGCCAAGTCGATCGGTGAGGCGGTCAACCTTATTTCCGATATCGCAAACCAGACTAACCTTTTGTCACTTAATGCTTCTATAGAGGCTGCACGTGCAGGTGAAGCCGGACAGGGCTTTGCGGTAGTCGCTACCGAGATATCGGCACTTGCCGAGCAGACCAACAACTCTGCACATACCATACAGGGTATCATCAATTCACTGGTACAGGATTCCAACAGTGCGGTTGAGACCATGGATAAGGTTAAGGACATCATCAACAAGCAGAATGATAATGTAGCCCGCACGGTAAACATCTTCAACGAGCTTGAAGAAAACATCAATGTGACCGTAGCTACCTCAGAAAAGATATCCGAGGAAGTAAAGGCGCTTGAAGAAGCAAGAAATGTGGTAGAAGAGGCACTGCATAATCTTTCGGCAGTGGCTGCGGAAAATGCATCCGGCACGGAAGAAACCTCAGCCAGCATGGATAAGGTGGGCAACGTTATCAATAAGGTTTCGGCAGCAGCACTGAGTCTTTCCAATATGTCGGAGAGGCTTGATACGACCATGTCAGCTTTTAATTTAGTTGAGTAAGAATAATATCTGTCTGCGGAGCAGACTGATGAGGTGTTATATGAGAAAACTTGCGTTATCAGATGAAATACTGATGAGCGTGGACAAGTCGGCACGTTATATAGGACATGAAGTTAATTCGATAGTAAAGGATCTTGATAAGATCGATATCCGTTTCTGCATGTGCTTTCCCGATGTATATGAAGTGGGCATGTCACATATAGGTATCCAGATCCTTTACGAGATGTTTAACAGGAGGGAAGATACTTACTGTGAGAGAACATACTCGCCCTGGCCCGATCTTGATAAACTTATGAGGGAGAAGAATATCCCTCTTTTTGCCATGGAAAGCCAGGACCCCATAAAGGTTTTCGATTTCCTGGGCATCACTTTACAGTACGAGATGTGTTATACCAACGTACTGCAGATACTTGATCTTTCACAGATACCGCTTATGGCAAAGGACAGAACATGGGACGACCCTATAGTTATAGGAGGAGGTCCTTGTACTTATAACCCGGAGCCCTTGGCGGATTTTTTTGATATTTTCTATATAGGAGAGGGCGAGACCGTGTATGACCAGCTCCTTGATACTTACAAGGAGTACAGAAAAGCGGGAAGGTCGAGGCATGATTTTCTGGTGGCCGCATCCCGCATAGAGGGTCTGTATATACCGGAGCTCTATGATGTTGCCTATAACGAGGACGGTACTTTAAAAAGCTTTACGCCCAGGGAGGGCGCACCTGAAAAGATCAGACGTCAGGTAGTGGCGGATATGAGCGATACCGTATATCCGGAAAAGCCCGTAGTTCCCTATATCAGGGCGGTACAGGACAGGGTAGCTCTGGAGATCCAGAGAGGCTGTATAAGAGGATGCCGTTTTTGTCAGGCAGGCATGATCTACAGACCTTTAAGAGAAAGAAGCCTGGAGTTTCTTAAGAAATACGCTTTGGCGATGATCAATTCGACGGGTTATGAAGAGATCACGCTCTGTTCTTTAAGTTCAAGCGATTATACCAAGCTTGCGGAGCTTATGGATTTCCTTATAAACGAAATGGGTAAGAGAAGGATAAATATCTCACTTCCTTCGCTTCGTATAGATGCCTTTTCGCTGGACGTTATGAGCCGTGTGCAGGATGTAAGAAAGAGCAGTATCACATTTGCACCCGAGGCCGGTACCCAGCGTATGAGGGATATCATCAATAAGGGTCTTGATGAGGAGACCATTCTTAACGGAGCTTCCGAGGCGTTCAGAGCCGGCTGGGATAAAGTAAAGCTTTATTTCATGTTAGGTCAGCCTTTCGAGCTTGACAGCGACGTAGAAGGTATACCTCACCTCGCAGATAAGATCGCGATGGCTTTTTATGATACTGTTCCGAAATCCGAAAGAAGGGGCAAAGTGCAGGTTACCATCAGTACTTCTTATTTCGTACCGAAGCCTTTTACTCCTTTCCAGTGGACAGCACAGATAACTCCCGAAGAGTACCTCAGACGCAAAACTTTACTTATGGATACTCTTAAAAAAGAGCACAACTACAAGAGTATCAAATACAACTGGCACGACAGCAATACATCTATCCTTGAAGGGCTCCTGGCCCGGGGTGACAGACGCGTGGGCAAGGTTATCCTTGAGGCTTACAAGGACGGCTGCATCTTTGATGCCTGGACTGATTTCTTTAAGATGGATAAGTGGCTTAAGGCGATCGAACGTGCCGGCATTGATATGGATTTCTATACCACGCGTGAGAGGAGCACTGATGAGCTTTTGCCGTGGGATTTCATAGATACGGGCATGACGAAGGCTTTCATGAAACGTGAATATGACAAGGCCCGCAAGGGGCAGACCACCAAGAACTGCCGCGAGGGCTGCGGCGGATGCGGCTGCAACTCCTGGACTACCGGAGTGTGTATCGAGGCTTAAAAAAGGGGAAACTTAGAATGATTTTCAGAATTCGATTTGCAAAATACGGAGTGGTCAAGTTCATAGGACACCTGGATGTTATGCTCTATTTCCAGAAGGCGGTAAGGAGGTCGGGGCTGCCGATCAAGTACTCGCAGGGTTTTAACCCGCACCAGCTTATGGTGTTTGCGCAGCCGCTGGGCGTAGGTGTTACTAGTGACGGCGAATACATGGATATAGAGACCGAGGATGCAGATTTTGACGGAAATGCACTGAATGCGGAAAGAGTAAGAGAGATCCTCGGGGCTGCACTTACGGAAGGGTTTGAGATAGTTTCCATAAGGGAGATACCCTGGCAGGAGGGCACAAAGCATCCGGAGAATGCGATGGCATTGGTAAAGGGAGCCGATTATATCATGTCCTTAAGAGACGGATATAAGTTATATCCGAAGGAGAATGCGACGGGTACGGATGGTATCGGATTGGAAGCTTTAAAGAATAAGTTTGCCGAATTCATTAATAAGGATAGTATTACTGTCAGTAAGAAATCAAAATCCGGTGAAAGAGACCTGGATATCAAGCCGTACATATATGATGCCGAAGTGACGGATAATACGGAAACACCTGAGTTTATGTATGTGGATGAAGGTAAATGTCTTGGTATGGCACATGCGGATGTTTATGAGCCGGGGATAAGATTTTTCTTCAGGTTGTCTGCGGGCAGCGAGGTAAATATCAAGCCTGAACTCGTACTTGAAGCATTTCTTGAATTTAGCGGATTAGCACATGATGAGTTTGCATTCCAGATACACAGAGCCAATATGTATTCGGATATAGGTAATGTAATTGGGTTATAAAATGGCGAATGCTGCTTTATAATAAATTGGAGTAAAAATGAGTAATTCGATCGTTATCGTAAGAAGCGAAAACAGGATAATCACTGCTCTTTTTCATGATAGGGAGCTTGTGACCATAGGACTTGAACAGGAAGAAAAAAAGCCGCGGGTCGGGGATATCTATATCGGCCGGGTTCAGAATGTCGTTAAAAATATAAACGGTGCTTTTGTGGAGATAGCAGATAAGGAGGTTTGCTATCTTCCTTTATCTGAGAATATGTCACCCGTTTTTTGCGACGGAAGGGTCAGGAGTGACAGCAATACAGCAGATAAAAAGGAAGTTAAAAACGAGCGGAAGATAAAAGTCGGGGATGAACTGCTTGTACAGATATGTAAAGACACCGCAAAGAGTAAAGCTCCGTTAGCTACTGTCGATATCAATCTTACCGGGCGCTATGTAGTACTTGCCAAGGGAAAGCCTAAAGCGGGAGTATCAAGTAAGATAACCGACGATGTGGAGAGAGCACGGCTTAAAGATCTTGTACAGCCGTATCTGAACGGAGATCACGGTTTTATAGTCCGGACTAATGCCCTGACAGCGGGGGATGAAGAGATAAAAAACGAGATCGGATATTTAGAGGAGCAATATAAGACATTAATCGGGAAAAAAATACATGGGGCACTGTTTACCAGGGTTTATACTGCTCCGGCTTCGTTTATCCTTGAGGTAAGGGACGGGTATTCATATGAGATCGACAGTGTTAAAACGGACGATAAAGAGATATATGAAAGCCTTAAAGAGTATATGACTTTATACTTACCTAAGGAGCTTGGTAAGCTTGAGTTCTATGAGGAGAAAAATATTTCGCTTTCTGTTTTGTACGGGCTGGAAGGGAAGCTGCAAAAGGCCCTTCAGGATAAGGTATGGCTTGATTCGGGAGCTTATATTGTGATACAGCCTACAGAGGCGCTGGTATCGATAGATGTAAATACAGGAAAAGCCATAGCCGGAAAGCAGAATACAGAAGAGACGTTTTTTAAGGTTAACTGCGAAGCGGCTGAAGAGATCGCGGCGCAGATCCGTTTAAGAAACCTGTCGGGGATCATCATAGTCGATTTTATAGACATGAAGGAAGAGGAGCACAAAAAAAAGCTGCTTGAAAAGCTGAAAGCTGAAATAGCAAAAGATCATATCACCACAAGACTTATCGATATGACACCTTTAGGGCTGGTAGAGCTTAACCGCCGGCGGATAAGAAAACCGATCCATGAACTGTAAATAACAAGATAATTCATTGTATAAAAATATACCCCTGCTATAATAAAATGTGACGGCCGGCAATGCAGTATGTATGATCCGCGTACTTCATTTATGTTCGGGGAAAATGCAGAGGCACAGACGGTAGATTATATTAAACGATCGGGGGGTAGCGTATATGAGAGAAGCACTGTTTATCGGAGGAACCGGAACAATCAGCATGGCTATTACAAGAAGCCTTGCAAAAAACAAAGACTGGCATCTGACTTTACTTAACCGCGGCAGCCGTAAGACGGATATACCGGAGGGTGTGGATGTTATAAATGTCGATATCAATGACGAGCAGGCAGCAGCTAAAGTCCTGGCGGACAGAAAGTTTGATACGGTATGTGATTTTATAGGATTTGTGCCCGGACAGCTTGAGAGAGATTACAGACTGTTCAAGGGGAAAGTGAAGCAGTTTATGTATATAAGCTCTGCTTCCGCATACAATAAGCTTCCGGGTGATTTCCGTATAACAGAAGGTACAGCTCTGGCCAATCCTTATTGGGAGTATTCGAGAAACAAGATTGCCTGTGAGGATGTACTGATGAAAAAGTACAGGGAGGAAGGATTCCCTGTTACGATCATAAGGCCAAGCCATACCTATGATGAACGGTCCATACCCATGGGAGTGCATGGAAGTAAGGGAAGCTTCCAGGTTATCAAGCGTATGATGGAAGGAAAGCCTGTGATAGTACACGGTGACGGGACTTCACTTTGGACCATGACCTTTAATGAGGATTTTGCCAAAGGTTTCATAGGACTTATGGGTAATCCCCATGCGATCGGTGAGGCTTTTCAGATAACAAATGATGAGACTCTTACCTGGAACCAGATATACAAGACCATTGCTGATGCACTCGGAGTGGAATATAAGCCTTATTATGTTTCTTCTTATTTCCTTGCAGAGGTTGGTAAAAAATACGATCTTAAGGGTGGTCTCATAGGTGACAAGTCTAATTCCGTGGTATTTGATAATTCTAAACTAAAGAGGGCTGTACCCGAATTTGCTCCCTGCATTCGCTTTGAAGAAGGAGTGGGACGCTGTCTTAAATATATCTTTTCAAATCCGGAATGCCAAAATGAGGATCCGGAGTTTGATGTTTGGTGCGACAGCATTATAGCAGCCTTGGATAAAGCGGCAGCAAGTTTGGTTTAACAATATGGGCACAGCAATGTGCCCGTTTTTTTTCATTTGGATGCGACGGAAAGTCTTAAAAAAGCTTGAAATCATCCGCATTATGTTTTATAGTTGAGGAGCGGAGGTGTATGTTTATGAATAGATCCGGAAGAAAACGTATTATAGGTATAGTACTTGCTTTTATTATCTCATTATCGGGCGGTTTTGGCTATGGAATGCAGACGGAAAAGACAGTGCAGGTGCAGGCTGCAACGCAGAAGATCAGTGCAAAGAAAAAATCGGTTACGGTCGGAAAGTCATTTAAATTAAAGATAAAAAACGCAAGCGGAAAATATACATGGACCAGCAGTGACAGCAAGATCGCCAAGGTTAAGACTAAGAAAGGAAAGTCCACGAAGATAGTGGGTGTTTCCGCCGGAAAGGCTGTCATTACCGCAAAAAGAGGTTCTGCAGTTTTTGAATGTACAGTTACGGTAAAGGCAAAGAGCAGCGGAACTGCAGCAACTCCGACACCCGAGCCTACGCCGGAGCCGATACCCGAGTATGCGGTTGCTACCGATAATTCGACTGTACTTAACCTGCCTCTCGGAAAGAGCTTGCAGTTGAAGCTTTCAGGCAAGGAAGCAAGAAGGTTTTATGTACATGACTCTGATATGAAGTATCTGGAGGTGTCTTCGGACGGATTTGTAACCGCTAAGAGCGGAGAAGGTACCACGGTTACCATCCATATCGAAAGCAAGGATTATAACAATTATCATTGCAAGATAAATATCACAAAGGGTACCGGTACACAGGTAACACCCAAGCCTACAGCCACACCGGCGGTTACCTTGACACCGAAGCCCACTGCTGCACCGGCTGTTACAAGTACTCCCGTTCCTACGGTGACTGCTGCTCCCACTGCTACACCTACTCCTAAGGTAACGGCAGCACCTACAGCGACTCCCAAGCCTACCTCAAAGCCTGTTAACGGTGAAGGCGACTTAAACGGCGAGCTTTACGAGCAGGATAAGGTTTCGGCAGTCGTTTCTCTGGGCAGCACTTACGGTCTTATCACTTCACATACGCGTGAGAAATATCAAAAGACACTGGAGTACAGTATCGAGGATGAGAGAAGCTTTATCAAGGCCTGCAGGGATGCGCTTGAACACGGAGTCGAGTCATTTACCATCACGTTCAGGGGCTATGACTGCTCGCACTGGTGGAAGATCTTCCGTGAAAAATTAAAGACTCAGAGCGAGCTTTCGGGATATACCGCAAACGGATATACGGGAGCCTTTGACGATAAAAACCATAAGATCACCATCACACCCGAATATAAGGATGTTTGGAAGGCAGTAACCTATCTCCGTTATGACGGGTATGAGGTGGACGATGATATTAAGAAGCTTTTAAATGCCGCACTGGATCTCACCAACGAGGCTATAGCGGCAGTCGGAAACAAACCTGAGGATGTTTTACTGTATGTAAATAACAGGATGTGCTCGATGACCACATATTCGGATCCCATCCCCACAGAGCATGACTGCCCGCAGAGGGATGCGACAGGAGTATTCTTCTACGGTGACGGTGTATGTGAGTCATATACGGCGGCCATGCGACTGGTGCTTAATATCCTGGGGCTGGAAAATGATACCATAGTCAATAAGAAGGGTACGCACATCTGGAACAGGGTGCTTCTTGACGGAGTATGGTACCATATCGATGTCACCTGGAATGATGTGGAGAAATACGGCGGAGGCTTCTATAACTCCTACTTTTTACTTACCGAAGACCAGCTTATAAAGAAGAGCGGCGAGTCAAAAGACCCGCTCGCGCATTCATGGTATAACCTTTACTTCAGGTAAAAAAAACTTGCTTTATTCAGCATATGCTGATACAATGTATCATGTTAAAATTTGCACAGCGGTCGTACCGCGGAAAGGATGAGGGAAATGGGTATCTACGATGTTCAGAAGTTTGATGAACTTGTAAAAGGAAATTCATATGTCGGAAGAGGTATAGTTGTTGGAAAGAGCGAGGACGGTAAGAAAGCAGCCGTAGCTTATTTCATCATGGGAAGAAGCACCAATTCAAGAAACCGTGTGTTCATCGAAACACCTGACGGAATCATTATCAAGCCTTTCGATCCCTCAAAGCTGGAGGATCCTTCACTGGTAATCTATTCTCCGGTACGTGAGTTTAAGAATTATATGATCGTTACAAACGGCGATCAGACAGATACAGTTTATAAGGTTCTTGAGAAGTGGGAGTCAACTTTCGCACTTAATCCCATCCAGGTAGTTGATATGAGCTACGCATTTGAGGTTGGTCTTTCGGCACGTGAGTTTGAGCCCGACGGTCCCAACTGGACACCTCGTATCAGTGCTATGCTCAGCTTCCTTAAGGCAAATGATTTTACTTATAAGATGAGCATCTTAAAGAGTGCTGATACAGAAGGCTCAACATGCAACAGA
>JAIKXA010000064.1 GCA_024684355.1 Lachnospiraceae bacterium | reverse complement strand
GTTCCTTATTGGAAAGCTTCGAGATATCCTTCCCGTCAATTATGATCTCTCCGGATGTAGCTTTATCCATTCCTCCGAGCAGGTTTAATATAGTAGATTTTCCGGCACCGCTCGGTCCGAGTATAACGACCAGCTCTCCTTTATTTATGGTAAAGCTGGCTCCGTTTAAAGCATCAAATGATTTCTCTCCTACAGTATATGTTTTCTTAACGTTTCTGAAATTGATCAGTTCTTTCATAAGACCCTCCATAATGTGAAATATGTTTCATATCTTTTACAGTTTTGCATTATAAAACCGTGATTTCTATTTGTCAAGCAAAACATGAACTTTTTTTCATATTTTGGTATTTTCACCAAAATAGCCCGGTTTATTTTGTTATGATGGTTTATTATGCACAAAAATTTTTCAACTCAGGGTCTTCACAAAAACGGTCAATGGAGTATAATTATCATTAACCGGAACGGTCAATACAATAAAAAAGGAAAATACTATGAATTATTCAATAGAAACTGACAGACTTACCAAAACATACGGTAAAAACAGAGGAATAAATGAATTAGAGCTCAAAGTTGAAGAAGGCGATTTCTTTGGCTTTATCGGTCCAAACGGTGCCGGCAAATCAACAACCATCAGGACTCTTTTGGGACTCATCAGTCCGACATCAGGCGGTGCCAAAGTGCTGGGCTATGATATCGTCACAGGAAAAGATAATATTTTGAAAAATATAGGTTATCTACCGTCAGAGATAAACTTCTATCGCGGCATGAAGGTAACGGATATAATAAAATACTCTGCTGACTTAAGGAAATCAGATTGTTCCCAAAAAGCAAACGAACTCGCCGAAAGACTCGGGCTTGATCTTAATAAAAAGGTTGATGAACTCTCACTGGGCAACAGGAAAAAGGTAGGTATAGTATGCGCCGTCCAGCATTCACCAAAGCTTTTGATCCTCGACGAACCAACCTCCGGACTGGATCCTCTTATGCAAAGAGAATTCTTCAATATATTAAATGAAGAAAATAAACACGGAGCAACTATTTTCTTCTCCTCTCACATCCTCTCCGAAGTCCAGAATTATTGCAAATCTGCCGCATTCATCAAGGATGGAAAGATCATAATGGCCGATAAGGTCGAAAAACTCGAGGAAACGGGGGCTAAAAAGGTAACCGTAAAGACAGTATCCGGCACCGAAGAATATCTGTATAAAGGAGACATCAAAGAGCTGCTGAAAGAACTCTCAGTTAAAAACCCTTTAGATGTAACCATAACCGAGCCCAGTCTCGAAGAGATATTTATGAACTATTATGAGTAAGACCAAAAGTTTGTCATCCTGAACTTAAGTGAAGGATCTTTATCATAGAATATCGGGTAAAAAAGGAGTCTCACATGACCATATTAAAACAGGAAATAAGATCACAAAAACTTTCAATAACCATCTGGAGTCTGTCCATAGGCTTGCTCATCGCCGCATGTGTCCTCATGTACCCTGAGATGAAATCAGAGATGGGAAATGTAAATGAAATGTTTTCCGCTATGGGCAACTTTACCGCTGCTTTTGGCATGGACAAGTTAAATTTCGGAACACTGCTTGGTTTCTATGCCGTAGAAGCAGGAAACATACTCGGCATAGGCGGAGCTTTTTTTGCCGCCATCACAGCGGTAACGGCACTGATGAAGGAAGAAAAGGACCGAACCGCAGAATTTCTGATGACTCACCCTGTCTCACGTACAAGGGTAGTGTTAGAAAAACTCTTAAGCACATTCACTATAATACTTATCCTCAACATAGTCGTATTCCTATGTTCAGCCCTTTCGATACTGATCATAGGCGAAGAAACCGATTGGAGTATTATGATACTCTTCCATTTGGCTGCACTCCTCATGCAGTTTGAGATAGCCGGAATATGTTTCTGCATATCAGCATTCTTAACCAAGTCCGGCATAGGTATCGGAATCGGCATTGCTGCCGTTATGTACTTTTTAAATATCATAGCCAATATCTCAAGCAGCGCAAAAGGATTAAAATACCTCACTCCGTTTGGCTATACCGAAGGTGCCGATATCATAAATGCCAGGACTCTGAATATCGGATATATCATCCCCGGAATGCTCATAATGGCAGCCGGAATAATCATAGCATTTATCAACTATAACAAGAAGGACATTAGTTAACAAATCCAAAGCAAGCGATCAATTGTCATCCTGAACGAAAGTGAAGGATCTTTTTACAAAAAGATTCTTCGCTTCGCTCAGAATGACATTGTAGACTCAAATTATTATACAATAGGGCAGATTATATGAACGAAAAATTTTACGCACTCTCAGAAGTAAAACAGAACGCAATAATCAATGCGGGATTTAAAGTATTTGCCAGAAACTCATATAAAAAAAGTCCCGTTAACGAGATAGCCATCGAAGCCGGGATCAGCAAATCCCTCCTGTTCTTTTATTTCAAGAACAAAAAGGAATTATATATCTTCCTCTTAAAGAAATCAGAAGAACTGACCAAAAAGACTCTCTTGGAATCAGGCGTATTAAACGGGACTGATATATTTGATATTATGTATCGCGGACTTCTTGCAAAAGCATCCATGATGAAAAAGTATCCGGATATGGGTAACTTTTCCATCAAGGCATATTACGAAAAGGATCCTGAGGTGGTAAAGGATGTACAGAAAATCGTAGCTCCCTATACCAAAATGGAAACCAACATGACATTGCCTCCGCTTGACAAGTCACAATTTAAAGACGGACTTGACCTTAATATGATGTACCAGGATATGTATCTTGCATCAGAAGGTTACCTTTGGCGTATGCAGCAGACCGATAAACTTGATATCGATAAAATGGTTGCCGACTACAAAAAGATAATCGATTTCTGGAAATCCATATACCTTAAATGATACTAAGGTCAAAAAGTTTAGGTTACATAGCCCAGCTCTGTGATATCATCTGCTGCTTAGTCATCCTGCTGTAGATGCTGTCTTTCTGTGAAAGCTCCGAAGGGCTGCCCTCTTCAGCTACCACACCATCCTTAAGTACCACGATATGATCTGCGTTAGCTATAGTCCTCATACGGTGCGCGATGATAAGTACCGTCTTATTCTTTATAAGCTTTGACAATGCTTCCTGTATAGCAGTTTCATTCTCTGAGTCAAGGGAAGCCGTAGCTTCATCCAGAAGAATGATCGGAGCATCTTTCAAGAATGCTCTGGC
>JAIKXA010000027.1 GCA_024684355.1 Lachnospiraceae bacterium | reverse complement strand
TTCCCCGAGACTGCCAGAGTGCTGGCATTAAAGGGTGCCGAGATCATTTTCTATCCTACCGCCATCGGCTCAGAACCCATACTGGACACTGACAGCATGCCGCATTGGAGAAGATGTATGCAGGGACATTCCGCATCCAACTTAGTACCCGTTGTCGCTGCCAACAGAATAGGAAAAGAGGATGTCGAGCCCTGCGAGGAAAATGCAGGTCTGAAATCCTCTCTTATCTTTTACGGTTCTTCATTTATAACCGATGAAACCGGTGATATCATACAAAGTGCATCCCGTGACAAGGAAGAGATCCTCATCCAGAACTTTGACCTCGACGTTATCGCCGAAAACAGACTCTCCTGGGGCTTGTTCCGCGACAGAAGACCTGAAATGTACAAAGATATCGTCAAATGATCTAATATATAGCCCGATCTGCCGCTCATGAAAAGTCCGAGATAACACCTGCTATTTCCGCTGCGGTATCCCCGGCGATCATGCTTACGGAGTTTACTTTTTTCTGGGCTGCTTCACCTGATTTACCGTTGATAAAAGCTCCGGCTGCTACAGCCGTAAGCGTATCCGGTATATATGCACATGTGGCGGAAAGTATGCCGGACAATACATCTCCGCTTCCGGCAGTCGCCATACCTGCACATCCGGCATCAACGATATCTACGTTTGTTCCGTCGGTTACTATGGTGGACGGGCCTTTTAACAGTACTACGGCTTTGATTTCAACAGCATATTCACAAGCGAGATCTATAGAATGCTCTAAGATCTCGTTTTTTTCATGTCCGCTCAAACGCTCAAACTCTTTTATGTGCGGAGTAAGTACCAGCCTGCATTTTTTAGAGCGGATCTTTTCGCGGTCAAGCTTGGATAAAAGAGTAAGTCCGTCCGCATCCACTATCAAAGTACCGGAAAAGTTTTCTAAGAGATACTCAAGTATTTTTCCTGTTTCCGCACTTACTCCTATCCCCATGCCAAAAGCTGCGGTTTTTACATTTGATATCAGAGAATCTATTTCTTCCTTAACAAATACCATCTCTCCGTCATCATCCGTAATGGGGAAAAGGGTACTTTCAAGGATCAGTGGCAGCAGGTCATGATATAGCGACGCCGGTACTCCTGCCTTTACCACACCAGCTCCGGCACGCATAGCGGCATTGGCCATGGCGGCAAGCCTGAGTGCTCCGCTGTATTTCTTAGATCCTCCTATAATGGCAGTATATCCGTATGTTCCCTTATTGGAAAAATTGGGACGCGGCCCAAAATATCGTGCTATATCCGCCTTTTCGATCAGGTGGTATGGCTTATCCACCGGACTAATACCGATATCGCAGTTTATTTTTTCTTTCATCACATCTTTTGCCATATTTAAAAACAGTCCGGGCTTAAAGCTTCCGACAGATACCGTCAGATCGGAATGCACACATACTCCGCCGCACATCCCCGAGTTACCGTTAAGTCCGCTGTTGATATCTACGGATACTACGTAAGCTTCTGCGTCATTTATTTTTTCTATGGCTGTTTTAGCGTTTCCTGAAGCCTCACCTTTAAAGCCTGTACCCAGAATACAGTCCACGATAGTATTAAAACCTGATAAGCTTTCTGTTTCTTCTATTAATCTGTACGGTATCCCTTTTTCCTGACATTTATCAAAATAGTACTTTCCGTCCTCTGAAAAACGCTCTTCAGTAAGTACTAAAGTACACTCTATCCCGTTATCTTTAAGCAGTCCAGCTATAACATAACCGTCTCCGCCGTTGTTTCCGACACCGCAGACCACAGCCACAGGGGCTTTCCAGTCAACACTGTTATAAACGGCCATACCGGCACGGAGCATAAGCTCCCTGCCGGGTATTCCGCCTAAGATAGTGGCCGCATCGCTTTTTCTCATATTTTCAACCGATAAGACTTCTATCATAATATCTTACTCCTTTATCGATAATACTTTGCCTGTGCTTCAAACATTTTAGCATAAATACCGTCCTTAATGGAAGCAAGAATATCATGAGTACCGTATTCCGCGATCTTACCGTCGGAAAATACCGCTATATTATCACAGAACCTGCAGCTTGAAAGCCTATGGGATATATAGAACGCGGTCTTTCCGCCTACAAGGGTATGAAACTGGCGGTATATCTCGTATTCCGCAATCGGGTCTAAAGCTGCTGTCGGTTCATCCAGGATCACTACGGGTGATTCTTTGTACAGAGCTCTTGCGATGGCAATCTTTTGCTGCTCGCCTCCCGACGGTTCGATACCGTTTTCGTCAAAATACTTAAACAGTATCGTTCTTCTGCCTTTTTCAAGTTTATCCATCATCTCGGTAAGATTAACAAGCTCGATTATCTTTTCCACTCTTTGTTCATCCTCTTTGGAGCACTCCTCCTCTTCCCCGTCTGTAAGCATTATATTTTCTTCTATAGGGAATGCAAAAAGTCTGAAATCCTGGAATACCGGTGCAAAAAGAGCCATATACTGCTGATAATCGTATTCCTTGATATTGACTCCGTTTACAAGGATCTCTCCGGATGTAGGATCATAGAGTCTGCAGAGAAGCTTTATAAATGTCGTCTTACCAGCACCATTGAGACCTACTATGGATAAGTGTTCTCCGGATCTGATCTTTATACTGATATTGTCAAGTATCATCTTGTCGGTACCGGGATACTTAAAAGACACATTCTTAAACTCTATCTCACGGATCTCTTTATCCACAGCTTTTTCTCCCTTTTCCAATGCTTCGGGATATTCCATGAACAGTACGAATTCATATGCATAATTACAGCGCTTTAATATTTCCTGAGTATTACTTACCAGTCCGCCTAGAGTATTATTTAACTCATCTGCTGCCTGTATCATCTGTACAAGTACTCCCAGGGAGAAAACTCCTTTTATGGCAAGGAATCCGACATAAAGATAGGATCCCATCATCCTTATGATATTTGCTATGTTTCCGATAAGATAGTATTTCATACCGGTTTCAGCCTGCCACTTCCACTGTGCATTACTTGCATCGGAATTTCTGTCCCAGCAGTCCACCATCATTTTCCGGGCATCATAGAGTCTTATATCCTTACCGTATCTGAAATCAACTATATTCCATCCAAAGTATCCGAACAGTCTGTTGATCTTGGCCAGCTTTTTATAAACCTCAAAGCCTATCTTATTGTTTTTGGCCGATACAAAACCCATTATGATCACATATGCAAGTATGACCAGTAAAAGTAACGGTGCATTAAGACTTATTATCGTTACTAGGCCGAAAATACGGAGTACGTTTGACGCGAAGCCGAATATCTGCTCCGCGATACCATACGCACCGCCCGAATACCAGTCCATACCGGTCCTGGCTTTTTCAACCTGGTCAAGCGCCTCTTTGTCCTCTGTCAGCTGAAA
>JAIKXA010000013.1 GCA_024684355.1 Lachnospiraceae bacterium | reverse complement strand
ACGCTTGATAGCTCCGATAGCTGCGAAGCAGGGTGCGCAAAGAAGGTTAAATACCAGGAATGACATACCTGCTATACCGGTAAATGCTGCGCCGAGTGTATCATATAAGTTTCCTGCACCACCGTAAAGAACACCCATGGTACCAACGATATTTTCCTTTGCAATAAGTCCTGTGATCGAAGCAACGACTGCCTGCCAGTTGCCCCATCCGAGAGGTGAGAAGATCCATGAGATTGCATTACCGATCTTGGCCAATATGCTGACATCGATCTCATCCTCTTCAAGCATCCTGAAGCCGTCCTCTGCCCAACCGAATCCGCTTAAGAACCAGATAACGATCTGTGAAATAAGGATAACTGTTCCGGCCTTCTTGATAAAGCTCCATCCACGCTCCCACATGCTTCTAAGCACGTTACCGAGTGTAGGCATATGGTATGCGGGAAGCTCCATAACGAAAGGAGCAGGCTCGCCTGAGAACATCTTTGTTTTCTTTAACATGATACCGGAAATGATGATCGCTGCAAGTCCGATAAAGTATGCGCCTGTTGATATCCATGCCGAGCCGTCGAATATAGCGCCTGCCACCATGGCGATGAAAGGAAGCTTAGCTCCGCAGGGGATAAATGTCGTGGTAATGATCGTCATCCTTCGGTCACGCTCATTCTCAATTGTACGTGATGCCATGATACCGGGGATACCACAGCCCGTTCCGATAAGGATCGGGATAAATGATTTTCCTGATAAACCGAACTTTCTGAATACCCTGTCAAGTACGAACGCGATACGTGCCATGTATCCGCATGCTTCAACAAATGCAAGCAAGAAGAATAATACGAGCATCTGGGGAACGAATCCGAGTACCGCACCTACACCGGCGATGATACCGTCAAGGATAAGGCTCTTCAGCCAGTCTGCACAGCCAATCTTGTCAAGAAGACCTTCTACAAGTACAGGGACACCGGGTACCCATACACCATAGTTTGCAGGATCAACGCCACCCTCGTACTTTTCGAACATCTCAATGGCACCGTCCACATCCTCTAAGGTGGCTGTTGCTTCGGTCACCTCCAGGGTTTCCTCATCCTCCAGCTCGTAGGGGATTTCCATGGACTTATCTGAGTAATTAGCCATAATGGCATTTAATTCATTTACAGCAACTGCAGCATCAAACTCTTCGGCTTCAGTATCCATAGCTTCTTCAGCTGCCGAAATATCTATACCGTCTTCATCAGCTTTTGCAAGGAAGCCTGCAAGGATGGCGTCTGTATCACCATACTCTTCTTCTGCTTCCTCGGTAGCACTGCCGCCGATACCGAACAGATGCCAGCCATCACCGAACAAACCGTCATTAGCCCAGTCCGTAGCGCTTGCGCCGACTGTAACCATAGCCAGGTAGTAAATAGCAAACATAACGGCTGCAAATATGGGAAGGCCGAGCCATCTGTTGGTTACGACCTTATCGATCTTATCGGACATTGTAAGACCGCCCTTATTCTTTTTCTTATAGGAAGCTTTTAAGATCTCTCCGATATAGACGTATCTCTCATTTGTAATGATGGATTCAGCATCATCGTCAAGTTCTGTTTCTGCCGCTTTGATATCTGCTTCGATATGCTTTAAAGTCTCTGAAGGGATATTCAGCTGCTCTAATACTTTCTCATCTCTCTCGAATATCTTGATAGCGTACCAGCGCTGCTGATCCTCAGGCATACCATGAATGGCAGCTTCTTCAATATGAGCTATCGCATGCTCTACGGGACCCGAGAAGGTATGCTGGGGAATAGTCTTGCCGTTCTTGGCTGCATTAATGGCTTCTTCAGCTGCTTCCATGATGCCTTCGCCCTTAAGTGCTGATATCTCAACTATCTTGCAGCCGAGCTGTTTTGAAAGCTGCTTTGTATCGATCTTGTCACCGTTCTTCCTTACCACATCCATCATGTTAATGGCAAGAACTACGGGAATACCGAGTTCTACAAGCTGCGTGGTAAGATAAAGGTTACGCTCTAAGTTCGTACCGTCAATAATGTTAAGTATCGCATCGGGACGCTCACTAACCAGATAATTTCTGGCTACAACTTCTTCAAGTGTGTAAGGTGAAAGTGAATAAATACCGGGAAGGTCGGTAATGGTAACGCCGTCATGTTTTTTAAGCTTACCTTCCTTCTTCTCTACTGTAACTCCGGGCCAGTTTCCTACGAACTGGTTGGAGCCTGTAAGTGCATTGAACAGGGTGGTTTTACCGCTGTTCGGGTTGCCCGCAAGGGCGATTCTTAAATCCATGTTGTGCTCCTTATATGTTGAATTAATTTGCTGTGTACATATATTATGTGATTCGGTTACTTTTGGCTAACATACATGCCAAATAAATGTTACCCGTAGGTAACTCATGCTGTAAATAAAGATCCTTCACTTACGCTCAGGATGACAATTTGGGGATAAGCCAAAATTTTTCTTTTACCTAAATAAATAACCGTCTGTGTTCAATAATACTACTTCTGTAATATTACACGCACTCTATCAGTTCGGCATCGGCTTTTCTAAGTGAAAGCTCATAGCCTCTGACGGTAATCTCAACAGGGTCACCTAACGGTGCTACCTTACGGACATATATTTCCACTCCCTTGGTGATACCCATGTCCATGATCCTTTTCTTGATGGCACCTTCACCGTGAAGCTTTTTCACCTTGGCGGTGCCGCCGATCTCCACATCTCTCAGTGTTTTCATGCTCGTTTCATTTCTCCTTTCAAACATATATCTTAGCTGCCATCTCTTTACTTATGGCAACGCGTGATTCCTTAACATTTACTATCAGGTTACCTCCTATGGAAGAAACCACGGTAGCACATCCTCCTGCCACAAAACCCAGATTCTCCAGATGCTGCTTAACTTCAGGACTTCCACCGACTTTTTTTATTATAGATTCCACTCCCGGATCCGCTAAATTCAAAGGCATCATTTTTACCTCCTTATGGTTAGCTTTTGCTTACTTCGTAAGGTATTATAGTTAGTCACAGATAACTTGTCAAGAGATTTTTTATATTTTTTTAAGATTTCAAAGATATTATTGACCTTTCCTCCTACATTTACTATAATTTATACATCTGAACCTTTAAACATAGCTATTATAAAAGGAAGCGATCAAACAAAAACGGAGGCGGATTATGATATTATTAGAATCAGGCGAGATGTATCTCGAGACCATACTTGTACTTCAGCAGAAAAACGGCAGAGTCAGATCCATAGATATAAGCGCGGAAATGCAGTTTTCAAAGCCCAGCGTCAGCCGTGCCGTGAAGTTGTTAAAGACTAACGGATATATAAATGTGGACCCGAACGGCTATATCACATTTACGGATAAGGGCCGCGAGGTAGCTGAGGAAATATACGACAGACATCAGGTACTTACAGAGTGTCTGATCTTCTTAGGTGTACCGGCTGATGTTGCAGCCAACGATGCCTGCAAGATAGAGCATGATATAAGTAAGGAAACTTTTGCAGCCATTAAGAAGCATATGAAAAAATTCTCAAGCACACCAAAAAAGAAAAATAAAAAGTAACACCTCATCAGTCAGCCTTCGGCTGACAGCTTCCCCTCAAGGGGGAAGCCTTTTTTTATGCCAAGATTTTCTTCACCATTATCTTCACCCCTACTGTCTGTCTCAAAAAATTTTTTTAAATTACTATTGACATCTAACTGTAATAGGTGTATATATAACATATAAACAGTTAACTGAAAACCCGGGTGCATCTGTGCCCGAATGCAACAGCAAAAAGAGGTGAGCTTTTGAAAATATCACAGACCAACGGAATTCC
>JAIKXA010000012.1 GCA_024684355.1 Lachnospiraceae bacterium | reverse complement strand
AGTAAATATATTATGATGAACCAGAGATCAAAAGCTACAGAATTATCGATCAATCCCAATACCAATCTGCTCGAGCAGGATCCTTATTCATACCAGCTTCAGGATGTACAGGAGCCCGAGCTCTTCAGACTTATATATCCTCAGGCATGTTCATGGGAACACGGCGGTAGTTAAAAGGTACCTTCGGAACCTCGGTATACGGATATATAAGTCTGAAAAGCTCGGGCTCAGCCACATCCTGAAGCTGGTATGAATAAGGATCCTGCTCGAGCAGATTGGTATTGGGATTGATCGATAATTCGGTAGCTTTGGATCTTTGGTTCATCATTATATGGTACTCCTTTCATATGTCGTCGCCGCAAGGCAGCGCCGACAGTAGGTTCAGGCGAGTCTTGCAACTCCTGTATCACGTGCAGCCTGTGCAACTGCTTCTGCAACAGCCTTAGCAACGTTTTTATCAAGTGCCGAGGGGATGATGTTTTCGGGATTAAGCTGGTCTTCAGGAATATATCCCGCTATAGCCTTAGCTGCAGCTATCTTCATCTCGTCGTTAATATCGGAAGCTCTTACATCAAGTGCTCCACGGAAGATTCCGGGGAATGCAAGAACATTATTTATCTGATTTGCAAAATCGCTTCTGCCGGTTCCGACTACAGCTGCACCTGCTGCTTTAGCTTCGTCGGGCATGATCTCGGGAGTGGGGTTGGCCATCGGGAAGAGGATAGGATCTTTAGCCATGGACTTAACCATGTCTGCTGTTACCAGGCCGGGAGCTGAAATACCGATAAATATATCTGCACCCTTAAGTACGTCAGCCAAGCTTCCTTTTCTCATCTGCTGGTTTGTGATGGCAGCCATTTCTTCTTTCTCAGGGTTGAGACCTTCACGTCCCTTATAGATGGCACCCTTTCTGTCACAGAGTACTACATCCTTTAAGCCCATCTTTATAAGAAGCTTTATGATGGCGATACCGGCTGCACCGGCTCCGCTGGTTACGACTCTTACTTCGTCTATCTTCTTGCCTGTGATCTTTAAAGCGTTCATCATGGCTGCAAGTACAACTACTGCAGTACCGTGCTGGTCATCATGGAATATCGGGATATCGCAGACCTCTTTAAGTCTTCTTTCTATCTCAAAACATCTGGGTGCTGAAATATCCTCAAGATTTATACCGCCGAAGGAGCCGGAGATAAGACTTACGGTCTTTACTATCTCGTCAACGTCCTTGGACTTAACACACAAAGGAATAGCATCAACGTCACCGAAAGATTTGAACAGTGCACATTTACCCTCCATAACAGGCATACCTGCTTCGGGACCGATATCACCGAGCCCTAAAACTGCGGTTCCGTCTGTAATGACTGCTACTAAATTTGAACGGCGTGTAAGCTCATAGCTCTTATCTATATCCTTCTGGATCTCTAAACAGGGCTGTGCAACTCCGGGGGTGTAAGCAAGTGAAAGATCTTCTCTTGTTACAAGCGGAGCGCGGCAGATAACTTCTATCTTACCCTTCCATTCATAATGCTTCTTTAATGATTCCTCTGCGTAGTTCATATTATATTTTCCTTTCCATAATAATAAATCAGAGATGATTATATTACAAAGATTTCGAATATGCAACTTACTTTTGAAAAAAATTCCACTTTTTATTGACAAACGGATATTTGAGGAGTATTATATAGCTAACATCTACGGATGGCAATATTATATTTCTATTTTTTTTCAGGTCATAGTTTTAATAGTTTTTTAGTTTCAAAGTTTTATTGTTTTTTGTGTCGGTAACTCTGCAAGCCGGCATATTTTGAAGGTTTTTGTTTCTAATTGTTCCGTCGTACAGGAGCCTCCCACATTAAATTTATCAGGGTTTTATTTTTACGCCCTTTTTTGGGATTTATTATCCCCCCAAGGGTGTATTATGCCCGGAAAGGATGCTTTTTAAGCATAAGGATCGACATGAAGAGAATAATGGCAATTCGTACAGAAGATAGGGAGTATGCCGAAGAACTGACCAAAAGTCTGAACAGAAATGACGATATAATCTTTCAGATACTCGTATTTACTGAAGATTCGGCATATCGTGATTATATAAAAGATAATAAGATAGATGTCATGGTATGTGATGAAGAGTATCTCGCCGAGTGTGAAAAGGATCTGCCGGAGGCCGTTATATGCGGATTATCCGAAGTGGGGAGTGTAAATGATACGATGACAGCCGGAAATCTGATATTTAAGTATCAGTCTTCGGATGACATTATGAAAGAGATAATGCAGAGATTTAATGCCGTAAAAAGAGTTGATGAGAAAACCGGCAGGACCGAAGTTTCCAACAAACAGGTGTATTGTGTGATCAGTCCGGTAGGAGGCAGCTTCAGCTCTACGTTTGCGCTCGCACTGGCACAGTATTGCTCTTTGTCAGACCACACTCTTTTTATAAGCTTTGATCCTTTCTTTACGCTTCCGGGGGAGGAGAAAGACCCTACGGGCAAGGATCTGACCGACATTATATTCTATTTAAACGGTATGCAGCCGTATCTCATGGAGTTCATAAAAGGACTTACCATAAAGAAAGGAAATCTTGAGTGTATTAACGGAGTGTCCCATTGGTTTGATCTGTACGATATGTCACCGGAGAACATGCATGATCTGATAAATGCCGTATGCAGCGATGAAGCTTATACTCGTATCGTCATAGATGTCGGAGTGATCGGCGCAGCCAGTATGGAACTGATGCTGGCAGCAGGGAAGATCATTACTCCTTATACAGACGGGGCTGTAAATATGAGAAAGATGCGGGAATGGAAAAGACAGCTTAATTTCTGCGGGAAGGGTGATCTGTTGGAAAAAACCGTTGAACTTAGCATACCGGAAGATGAAATGTTAAGGGGCGATTACTGCTTTGATTCATTGCTGGGCGGAAGGCTTGGAAAATACATAGAGGAAAGAAGGAATACCATATTATAGATAAGGATGAAAGAAAACGTTTGTGCAGCGAGGTGGTAAGGCGCGCACAGAATAAAGGCATAGTTGACGATGATGAGATAAACGCCGATATAGCGGAGACAGTACTGAAGTATTCGGGCGAACATTATCTTTCACTAAAAGAAAAACTGAGACTTAAAGCGTATATCTATGCATCCATACGAGGGCTGGATGTCCTGCAGGAGTTATTGGACGATACATCCATTACAGAGATAATGGTCAATGGGACAGATGATATCTTTATAGAAAAAAACGGTGCACTTAACAAGCGCGACATCTGTTTCGACACAAAAGAAAAACTGGATGATGTGGTCCAAAAGATAGCTGCAGGTTCCAACAGGATCATAAACGAAGCCAGCCCTATAGTCGATGCCCGTCTGAAAGACGGTTCCAGAGTAAATATGATATTACCGCCGATCGCGATCAACGGGCCGGTAATAACCATCAGAAAATTTCCGCAGGAAGTAATGACGATCTCCAAACTTATAGAATACGGGTCGCTTACCGAGGAGGCTGCGAAATTCTTAAAAAAACTTGTTATAGCAGGTTACAACATTTTTGTTTCCGGAGGTACAGGCTCCGGGAAAACGACTTTCTTAAATGCATTATCAAATTTTATCCCACAAGACCAGAGAGTAATAACGATCGAGGATTCGGCGGAGCTCCAGATAAGGAGCATTCCGAATCTTGTAAGCCTTGAAGTGCGAAACGCCAACGTCGAAGGAAAAAACGAAATATCCATAAGGGACCTTATAAAATGCAGCCTGAGGATGCGTCCGGACCGCATTATCGTCGGGGAGGTCAGAGACGCCGCGTGTATAGACATGCTTCAGGCTATGAATACGGGGCATTCCGGCATGTCAACAGGGCATGCCAATTCAACGCGTGATATGCTTTCACGTATGGAAACCATGGTACTTTTGGGAGCCGATATCCCTTTGCTTGCGGTACGCCGCCAGATAGCATCCGCAATAGATATCATAATACAGCTGGGCAGGTTCAGGGACAAGAGCAGGAAAGTCATAGAGATAACGGAAGTGGCCGGGTTTGAAAATGATGAAGTGATCTTAAATCCCTGTTTCCGTTTTGTTGAGGAGGGCGAGAAAAATGGCCGTGTTACCGGCAGTCTTCAAAAAGTCGGAAGTGGACTCAAAAACAAAGAAAAACTTCAAAGTGCCGGATTATGATAATTATATTTTTAACAGGAGCGAGCTGATACGGCACATTCTTATACCGGCAGCGATCATAATGTTTCTGGCTGTACTCTGCTATAACAACATTCTGTTTTCAATACTTCTTATTCCCTTTATCCCATATCATCTGGCAGATTCGCGTAAAAAACTGAAAGAAGGCAGAAAGTGGAAGCTGAATATGCAGTTCAGGGATTGCATCAACTGTATAAGCAGTGCACTGGAATCAGGCTATTCCATAGAAAATGCCATAAAGGAAGCATATCTTGATATGAAGCTTTCATATTCTGAGGATGATCTGATCATGAGAGAGCTTAAAGGGATCATTACGGCTCTTGCAAATAACAGGACTGTGGAAGAAGTGTTTATTGATTTTTCGACCCGGAGCGGAGTCGATGACATAAAAAGCTTTGCCGATATTTTCGCTACGGCAAAAAGGACCGGAGGCAACCTGATACTTATTATCAAGTCCACTGCGGATGTTATCCATACGAGAGTGGAGCTGAAAAGGGAACTGCGTACGGTCATAGCCTCAAAAAAGTATGAGGCGGATATTATGAAGCTGATCCCGTTCGGGATACTTATATATCTGCGGGTGTTTTCGCCCGATATGGTGTCGGCACTGTACGGCAATCTGTTCGGAATATTATTCATGACAATAGTTCTGCTGATTTATCTGCTTTTATGCAGGATTTCGGATCACATAGTAAAAATAGAGATGTAAGGAGGGGAAAATGTATTTTTTGCTTGTAATCCCGATACTGATCGTGATCGGAGCACTGTACTGTTACAGGAAGGACGCTTCCTTTAACGGACTTGACAGGGATGAACATCCGCTTTTTATGATGTATCCTCTCGCTGCTGTTATCTATGACCTGATATGTAAGCAAAAGAAAGAGGAAGTATTCGGCAATACGGATGTTTTGAGAGAGATCTATGTGGACGAGCAGCCGGCAGTTTCGCAGAGGAAACAGGGCTGCAAGTGCATAGCTTCGATACTCGCAGTGATCGGGCTTACTTTTTTGGTATGTTTTGCCTATGTCTCTTCCCGTGAAAGTGTTTTATACGAAAAAAATTGTATTAAGAGAAACGAAGCGGGAGGAGGTACGGCGGATTATTCCCTGGTCATGGAAAGCGACCTATCCGACAGTAGGGAGATGAAGATCAGGGTAAGCGAACGTGAGCTGACAGGAGAAAAACTGGAAAAACTGAAAGCAGATGCGCAGGATTATTTGGATAGATATTTATTTCCCAAAAACGAGTCAGCGGAGTGCGTGCGGGGAAAGCTGAATCTGATATCGGCTATACCCGGCACATCGGTAAGCGTAAGATGGCCCGATGATAATTCCTGGTTCCTGAGTACAGACGGAACAATAAAAAATAAAGACTACGAGGAACCGGTAAGTGCCGCCCTGCACGCGGAACTGACTTATTTTGATGAGACATGGGAATATGAAAGAGAGATTATGATATATCCTCCTTTAGTTTCGGAAACGGATATTTTTAATGAGAAATTGGATAAAGCCTTAAGTGAAGCCGATGAAAAGAGCAGGACCGATGAGTATTACGAACTTCCCGTGAAGGTGGGGGATAACGAGATATCCTGGAATGAAGAAAAGGATAATACGTTAAACATTATTCTGTTTCTTGGGTTTGTGGCTGCGGGAATAGTGCTTCCTGCCATGAAACAGGACATAAAGAAAAAACAGAAGCTCCGTACGGAACAGATGATGCAGGATTATCCCGATATCATAAGCAAATTCGTAATGCTGATAACTGCAGGGATGACCTGCAGAGGGGCATGGAACAAGATCTGTTCTGATTATCTGAAAAAGAAGGAAAGGGAAGAAAACGGAACGTCCGCACGTTCCGGGAAAAAGCGGAAAAAGAACTTCAGGTACGCATATGAAGAGATGCTTATCTCCGACAGGGAAATGCAGCTGGGGATCCCGGAGATAAAGGTGTACGAAAGATTCGGCACCAGATGCTCGGTTGCGGCGTATAACAGGTTTGGAACACTTTTGGGCAGAAATATAAAAAGAGGCAGTGCGGGTATCATAGATATCCTTGAATCGGAATCAAAGGAAAGCTTTGCCGAACGTAGGGAAAACGTAAGAAAAAAGGGTGAAGAGACCGGAACAAAACTGCTGCTTCCCATGTTTGGCATGCTAATACTTGTCATAGCTATAGTAGTGGTCCCGGCTTTCAGTTCGTTTAATTTCTGACAGGCGGTCCGCGTAACGTATACGCGGTAAAAACAAAGAAAAGAAAGGAATAAAAAATGCACAGCAGACGATTGGATAATGTAATAATTGATATGAGGCCCGTTGAAAATATTGAAGAAGTCAGGCTGATAAATGATAACAGGGGAATTGGGGTCGTTGAGATAGTGCTCATACTGGTTGTGCTCGTAGCTCTGGTCATCATATTCAAGGATAAGATCATCGAGATCATAAATAAAGCTTTTGAATCCATAACCTCCGGCACGGATTCACTGTAAATACAGTATGAAAAGAAGAACAGATGGGAGCATATGCGTTTTTCTGGCACTGGTGCTTCTTCTTATAGTGTCACTGATCCTGGTGTTTCTTGAGGGGGCAAGACGCTCTGCTGCAAACAGCTATGCTTCTATGCTGCTGAAGACAGCAACAGAATCGGTCATGGGGGATTACTACGGACCTCTTTTTGAGGAATACCATATATTTGCGATAGATTCCGGGTTTGGAAACAAGACCGGGGACACGGATGAGCTTGAAAGAAAATTGAAAAAATATATCGGTGAAAATGTCTGGGATTATGAGCTTAAAAGCATAAGAGCTTACGGGACCGGAAAGCTGATGGAAAGAAGTGCGGAAGAGTTTATAACTCAGGCTGCGGCTTATGAGAAATACGGTGTAGCCCAGGACATACTGGAAGAGGTACTTGACAGAGTAAAAAACCTCGGAAACCAGACTACCATCACTAAGATCATGGAAAGAAAAATGGGTATTGAGGATGAACTGTCTGTGATAGATATGTATACTCTGGATCTTATGAAATGGATAGACGGAGTGAATCTGACACTGGGGACAAAAGCCTCTTCACTGCTTGGATATTCCATAGAGAACAGGTTTATCAAGCGTTTTTTTGTAAACGATGTTTCAATGAGCAGCACGGGTATAAACAAGCCGTCGGTATACGAAAAACTGCAGGACAGGTATGTTGACCCGGTGAAGCTGACGGAAAGCTATGAACAGAGTTTAAAGGAACATAAGAAAAAACTTGAAGAGTCGGATGAATCTTTAAGAAGACTGGATGCTGCCAAAGAAACTCTCAGGGCATGCAAGGAACAGATAGATACTAAGGAAGACATACTTGAGGTTAAAAATAAGGAGCTTGAGGACCTGAAGGAGGAAATATCCGGTTACGAAAAGGCTATACAGGATACCGAGAAGCTTGAAAATAAGAAGACGGCGGTCACTCGAAAGAAAAAGTATCAAAGGCAGAAGGAAAGAGCGGAGAAAAAAGCGGCTGAGGCAGAAGGACAGATAAATACTCTTAATGTACAGACAGAGGAGCTAAAGCAAAACGAGCAAAGAGCCGAGCAGGATGTAAATACCTTGGAAGCGGCACTTGAAGAGGTGTTGACCGAGATAATGTATCAGGAGGAGGACTGCAGAGGAAAAGCGAATGAACTGCTGACGCTGTACTGTGATACGCTGGAGCTTTTGCAATACGTATGCGAAACGGTTGATAAAGTAGGAGAAAAACAAGCCGCGGTAGGCCCTCTCGTAGATGGATATGAATCCTTTTTAAAAACGGTAGATCCGATCCTCAGTAAGGATATGAAGGAAAGTCTTACTGATTCGCTCGATTATATGAAGGCCTATATCGGAAGAGGTGACGGCAGGATAAAAACTACAGACTTTGCGGCAATAAAAAGTACCGCATTATACGACATAGATATTCTCAAAAAAGTTGATGTCTATGCGTTCGTCTGGCCGGAGGCCGATACTTTGAGCAACATATCGGGATTGCTTAACAAAGTACAGGGAGCGGGAACCACCTTCAAAGATTTCAGTTATTCTGGATTCAATTTTGATTATTCGGAGCTGAAGGAGAGCGTGATCGAAAACAAACTGGTGGCTGAATTTGAAAAAAATATCTCGGACGGATATCTTAAACTGTTTCTGAAAAGCGGGACCGAAGTGTCGGAGAACTCGCTTATATCAGAACTTCTGCCGAGCCTGTGGTATGAGATAGAAGAGGTAAATGCTGAGGAGAGCGAACAGAACCCGATAGGGGATCCGAGTGATAAAGGCGGTGGAGAACTACTTAAGGAAGCCGATGAAGGTTCGGGCCTTTCGGCTATAGGAGAGCTTCTTGAAAACGGGCTTGAAGCCGGCAGTAAAAAGTTTCTGACTGCAGCTTATCTGGTTCATCATTTTAAGAGTTTTACGGATAAAAGCGTAAAAGGGGATACCGTACTTGATTATGAGCTGGAATATATCCTGTCCGGCCTTGAGACGGATAAAGCCAATCTGTCCGCAGCTGCCACAAAGATCATGCTGCTGAGACTTGCCATATGTACGGTATACACCATGAGCAACAGTAAGCTCCGTACGCAGGCAGAAGTATTTGCCACATCCATAGTGGGGTTTACCGGACTGCCGTTTTTGATAACGATAGTTAAGTATCTTGTTTTATTCCTTTGGGCTGCAGCACAGTCTGTTATAGAAACCGCAGCGATCATGCGTGGGAAAAAAGTTCCGGTCATCCCGAATGAAAAAAGCTTTTGTCTGACGCTGGCAGAGCTTCCTTCCTTTGCTTCATTGATAGAGGAAAAAGCAGATAATTTCAGCGAATCGGAGATATACCTTGATTACGAAAACTATCTGTTGGTACTGCTGCTCATACAGGGCAAGCAGACGCAGGCTGCCCGAACCATGGATGTCATACAGGAAAACATCAGGTATAAATATAATGACGATTTTCTAATGAGTAATGCGATAACAGGTTTTTCGTGTGATGCGGAATTTGAAGCACCTGCGGTATTTTCATCACTGCTTTCGGACAGGTTCGGTGACGGGGGTTACAGCGTAAAGGTAAGTGACAGCGTTGCCTATGACTGAGTTTATCAAGTAACAGACGTAATGACGGTTGGTTATTGTTGCCGGATACGGCATCTGTTTTGACGGCTAAATTATCCGTGTTAATATCTATAACCCCTAAATAAATATGGTTACACTAAAATATTATGACAACGCTGAAGTCAGAAAACAGGAGTTTTTTCAAATATGTCAAAGCAGATGCCGGATCCGGCGGCATTACCCGGGATAAACAATAATAAAAAAATGCACGCCTCGGCCTCTGTAACGGTGGAGGCAGCCCTTGCGTTTCCTATTTTCTTTTTTGCATGTATGGCGCTGTGCTATCTGTTTGTGTTTATAAGAACAGAGTATACGGTGCAAAGGGAAATGTATTACGCTGCACGTGAGCTCAGTGCATACGGAGCGGTCATAGAGCCTGTAGCCGGTATAAAGAATGCGGTACTAAAGGAAGCGGAGAGCAGTATTTACGGGAAAGATTCAAAGTTAAACACGGTCGCGACCGCAGTTGAAGCCGTGTCGGCACTGCTTCCTTCGACCAACGGGTTCAGCCTTAAGAATTTAATCTCAAATACCGCTGACAGTATTATTGTTTCGGGATTGCTGTCAGCGCGGTTGCCCGATGAGGTATTTGAAAATATAGACGGTGGGAGCTCGGGACTTGATTGCAGCGGCAGTATCCTGTTTGATGCGGAAAAGTGCCTTGTAATGAAAGTTAGCTACAGTTTTTCGGTCCCGCTGGTGTTTTTGCCGGATATACAGATACCGGTAGAACACAGCATAAAGTACAGGTATTTCTCGGGTACCGAAGTAAGATCCCTACTGGAAGAAGTAAAGAAAGATGAGGAAAACCCGGAAGAGACCGTCGAGGAAGAAAAGGTACTGATAACCGACACAGGGTATGCCTACCATTATACTCATGACTGTCCGGCTTTAAATGTCCGGCCTAAAAAGATATATTTTTATGAAGTGGGACAAAAAAGAAACGACGGGGGAGCCAAGTATTACCCTTGCGAATTCTGTGTAAAAAACAAGCCGGAACAGGAAGAATGCTATATAACTCCCGATGGGGACAGATACCATTTTGACGGAAAATGCCAGGGGCTTAAACGTACAATATTGACTGTGGGCATTTCCGAAGTCGGGAAGCGCAGAGAGTGTAAAAGGTGTAAGCATAAAAAGGGGACTGAGGAGCTGTAATGTATCTTGCATGTAAAATAATGCTTGGGATATATCTGGCATATCTGTCGGTGGAGGATATACGAAAAAAAAGCCTTCCTATACCGGGGATTGTTGCCGGTCTTATTTTTGTACCCGTTTTTATTATTGCTGAAGGTACGGAAAATATAACGATAACGGATAATCTTAAAGGTATGATACCGGGTGTATTGCTTTTATTTATTTCTTTTTTTAGCCGTGGACAGATAGGTTGCGGCGACGGAGCGGTCGTGCTTATCACGGGATTTGCCGTAGGCATCGGAAGTACAGTCATACTGCTTACCGGTGCACTTTTGCTTATCGCATTTTTTTCGGCAGGAATGCTCATTACGGGGAAACTGAACAGGAAAAGCACATTGCCGTTCATACCTTTTGTTTTTATAGGATACATGGGTGTTCTGATATTGTGATGAACAGGACCGGACCGGTGACGATCCGGGTCGGCTATTATGGAGCGGAGGATATGAAAAAGAGGATAAGAGCATCATTTACCATAGAAGCGGCCTTTACGGTACCGCTGATCCTCATAGGGATAGTAGCGTTAATATGGCTGGTATTTTATCTGTATAACTCGGTAAAACTGCTCGCAGACCTTGACGGGGCTGTATTTATGGCAGAAAAGGAGTATGCGGACGGAGAGATGGGCGACGGTGAAAAGAAGTATCTCGACAGGGCGCTCGGTACCTACTTTGGAGCAACGGTAAAGGATGCATATACGGAAAGAAACGGCAGAAATATAACTGCGGCTATAGAAGCGGGAATGAACCTTCCGGAAGAGGGGATACTTGGGAGCTTAACATCGGGCATAAGAGAAATAAACGGTACAAGAGATTCCAAAATACCTGCCAAGACAGAGATAACACGTATCATAAAAGCAGCATCGGGATTATTGAATGAAATAGTTGCGGATGTGAAAGGAAGTTCAGATAAAGGAAAGTGATCATGAAAGCTATCTTTAAGGATAAAGAGAAAAACACCTTGATAATAACCGAAGAAACGGAGAGGGGCGGAACTATGTCCAAACCGGATTTTCGTGAAAAGATGGTATTGAATAATCATATCAAAGGTTTACTGGAATTTGGCGTATGCATAGTAGATCATGAAAAAAGATATGAGTATGATACCGGCGGTCTGACCGGCCTTGAGTATCTCTGTATACACGAAAACCTGAACTATGACACAGTAAGCAGACTGCTTTGCGGGATCAGGGATACGATACAGCGCGGATCGAAATACATGCTTGATGAGAAAGACTATATCATCGATCCGGAATACATCTGGCTTGACAAAGAAAAAAAAACCATGCTTGTATATCACACAGGGTATGGCTGTGCTTTTTCAAAACAGCTTGAGCAGCTCTGCGAGTTTTTGATGAACAGACTGGATTACCATGATCAAAAGGCGGTAGTGCTCTTATACACCCTGTATATGAAAAGCAGGGAAGAAGGCTTCGGAGTACGGGAGTTTGCCGAGTATCTGGGTCAGGAAAACTCCGGTGTAGGAAAAACCGATCAGCCCGGGACATTATCCCCACCGGTAAAAACTTATGATCATCAGGATATTTATGAAGATCCCGGTTCTTACGGAGCATATGGCGGGTATGGTGACCAAAGCTTTTTTGAGAATGATACGGATAACTCATACCCGGAAGAAAACCTAAGGATAACCCGGGATGCAGTACAGGCGGAGAAGACGGGGAAAAGTGATATACATGATCTGAAAAAGTATATGGATGCCGGGAGCTGCATAAAAGCAGCAATTGTGATCGCGATTCCTGCTGTGCTCCTTTTTATCAGCCTCAAACTGAAACTTTTGACGGATGCATCGGGGAAAACCGATCCGTTAAAACTCGGAGCCGTGCTTATACTTGGAGCCGCAGTCGGCTGGTACATAACAAAAAAGCTTCCTGCGTCATTTTTTGAGAAAAAAACAGACGGTAATAAAAAAGCATCAGTGAACTTTCCCGGCATGAGAACTCAGAAAATGACAGCGGCCCATGATAAAGAAGAGATTACGGAGCTGTTGTCTGATGCCGGTGAGGAAACGGAGCTTTTATTCTCTTTGGACAAAGAAAATAACGTCCCCCAAAGAGCGGTACTTGTCTCGGATTCGTACCCCCGTATAGTGGCGGATACCTTTCCTTTCTACATCGGTAAAGATGAAGCACATATGGATTTCTGCCTTAATGCCACAGGTGTTTCACGGTACCATCTGAAGCTTGATCATATTGGGGACGCCCTCTTTGCCTATGATTTAAACAGCAAAAACGGTTCCTACGTCAACAATATCAGGATCGAGGCCAGCCGGCCGGTAAAACTTTCCAAGGGAGACCGCATTAAAATAGGACTCTGTGAATACCGTCTTGAATAAACAGTAAATACTTGCACAAACCATCCTCTTGTAGTATAATAAAAATTGGTGTATTTTAACCACAATATATGGGTCAGGCGGATGAAAGGCAGGGTTTACATGAAGGTCAATATTTATTATGGCGGCAGGGGATTGATTGAGGATCCTACGCTGTACGTGATCAATAAAATACAGGATGTATTAAAGGAGATCCGTGTCAGTACCGCCAGGTACAATCTGTATGAACAGAAAAACGGTATTTCCATGCTTCCCAATACCTTTAAGGATGCCGATGCGGTGATCCTTGCCGTTAGCGTTGAATGGTGCGGAATAGGAGGTCTTATGCAGACTTTCCTCGATTCGTGCTGGCTTTATGCTGACAAAAAGAAGCTTAAGAGCTTATATATGTTCCCTGTTGTAGTCTCTGTTACCAGAGGCGAGAGACGTGCGCTTGAAGATATTATCAATGCCTGGGAGACCTTGGGCGGCATGGTATGTGACGGGATATGCACATATGTTGAAAACCATGCATTGTTTGAGACAAACAAGACATATGCTTCGATAATAGAAAAAAAGGCTGAAGAGATCTACAGGATCGTCAGCCATAAATCCGTACTGCTTCCGAGCAGTAAAAATGCCGGCCACAGCGATATACCCTCTGCAGGCATAGAGCTTACTCCACAGGAGAGCGAACAGCTGTCGGAATATGTTGCGGATGATACATTTGTTAAAAAACAGAAAGAAGACGTGGAGAAGCTGTCCCAGATATACAAGTCGATACTGGGCCAGTATTCCGATGACGGATATGAGAATATCTTAAGGAGCTTTGAAAAAGCGTTTAAGGCTCCGGAGGATGGTCTTAAGGCTGTCTGCTGCATCAAAATGACCGATACGGATAAGACCATAGTCCTTGATTTTGGTCCGGATAAGGCTAAGTGCTACTACGGAGAGGCCGAGAATCCGGATATGACGGCTACTACCACAAGGGATATGGTAAACAGGATAATAACCGGTAAAACTACGTTTCAGGGTGCCTTTATGTCGGGCTTTATCACGGCTAAGGGGCGCCTTGATCTGATACGTATGTTTGACCGGATTTTTGTATTTTAAAGTCACTACTTGTTTTTTGGATTAAAATTATTTATAATTGATTGATATGGTTTTTCGTATACAGAATTAAGAGGACTTAAATGAGCTATTTGGCTTTATACAGAAAATACAGACCGCAGAGCTTTGATGAGGTCAGAGGGCAGGACCACATAGTGACCACCCTCAAAAACCAGATGAAGACGGGCAGGATCGGACATGCATACCTGTTCTGCGGTACAAGAGGAACCGGCAAGACCTCGGTGGCCAAGCTTTTTGCAAAAGCAGTCAACTGTGAATCGCCCGTGGACGGGAGCCCGTGCGGAAAGTGCAGTGTATGTAAGAGCATAGATTCACAGGTTTCGATGAATGTTACCGAACTGGATGCGGCTTCCAACAACAGTGTTGAAAATATAAGAGATATAATAGAGAATGTAAAGTATTCTCCTACGGAAGGAAAGTATAAGGTATTCATCATAGATGAGGTACATATGCTTTCCACCAGCGCATTTAACGCGCTGTTAAAAACCTTGGAGGAGCCCCCGGAATATGTAATATTCATTCTGGCTACTACCGAGGTACATAAGATCCCGATCACCATTCTTTCAAGGTGTCAGAGATATGATTTTAAGAGGATCACGACCGATACCATAGCCGGCTGTCTGGCGGACCTAATGAAGTCCGAAGGTATAGAAGCCGAGGAAAAGGCATTAAAATACATTGCCAGAGTCGGTGACGGTTCCATGCGAGATGCACAGAGTCTTCTCGATCAATGCATAGCTTTTTATATCGGACAGACGCTTACATATGATAAAGTACTGGAAGTACTCGGCTCCGTCGATGTGGAAGTATTCGCCAGACTGCTCAGATATATTACCGCGGGCTCTGCAGAGGGCTGCATGACCATTCTGGATGAGGTGCTCGCCTCGGGCAGAGAGCTAACGATGTTTGTATCTGATTTTGCGGGCTACTTAAGGAATCTGCTTCTGGCACAGTCGGTGGAGGATCCTTACGAGGTACTTGAGTTTTCGAAGGAAAACATGGAGCTTATAATCCATGAATCACATGTGGCTGACGGAGAAACGCTTATACGTTACATAAGCATCATGTCAGAGCTTTTAAACCGTATCAGATATGCAACGCAGAAAAGGCTTCTTATAGAAGTGGAGCTCATAAAGCTGGTAAGGCCCCAGATGCAGACCGATTACAGCGCGCTTCTTGACAGGGTGCGTGTGCTGGAGGAAAAGCTTGAAAACGGGGACTTTGTAAGTACAAAGGCAGCAGGTACGGAAAATACACCGGCGTCTGAAAACACTCCCGAACCTGACAGTTTTAATGCTGAAGAACTGGCGAAAGCATTGCCTGAAGATATAGTACAGGTAGTAAACAGCTGGCAGCAGATAACCGGCAGGATGAACGGGATAGATAAGCTGTCGGGCACCATGCTCGCTACGGCAGTACCGATAGAAGAAAACGGAAAACTCCATATAGTTTTCAAAAACGATCTTGATGTAAGGACGATGCAGTTTAGAAACGAGATGAACGGAGAACTGCAGCCTTCCAGGATAGATGTACTTAAAAACCAGATAGCCAAGATCACGGGCAAGGACCTGGATATTACGGTCGGAGTCGATGACGGGAAAACAAATCTCCAAAAACGGGATCTGCGAAAAGTGGTAAAGCTGGCTATCAGGCAGATAGATTAATAAGATTATTTTTAAGGAGGACTTATAAATGGGCAGAAAAGGCGGTTTCGGCGGAGGTATCCCCGGAAACATGAACAATCTGATGAAGCAGGCTCAGCGTATGCAGCGTCAGATGGAAGAAAAGCAGAAAGAGCTTGAGACCAAGGAGTGGGAGGCATCTGCAGGCGGCGGAGCTGTTACCGTAAAGGTATCGGGCAAGAAAGAGCTTACATCTGTAATACTTTCACCTGAAGTAGTTGATCCGGATGATATCGAGATGCTTCAGGATCTTATCATTGCTGCGGTAAACGAAGCGATAAAGAAGATGGAAGAGGAACAGGAAGGCATGATGAACTCAGTAGCAGGCGGCCTCGGTTCCACATTGGGCGGATTAGGCGGATTCGGTTTCTAAATTATGGAATATTACAGCGAAAAGATAAGCAGACTTATTTCGGAGCTGGGATCGCTTCCCGGTATAGGCACAAAGTCGGCACAGAGGCTTGCATTTCATATACTTGATATGCCGGCCGAAAGAGTCGAGAGGCTTACGGCGGCCATTACCGATGCAAAGGCGGGAGTAAAGTATTGTTCAAGATGCTTTTGCCTGACAGACAGGGAAGTATGTCCGATATGCTCCAATCCGAACCGTGATCCCAAAACGGTCATGGTGGTGGAGACGACCCGGGATATGGCTGCATATGAAAGAATAGGAAAATACAACGGGCTTTACCATGTATTAAACGGGGTGATATCGCCTATGCTCGGTATAGGGCCGGGAGATATCAAAATAAGAGAACTTCTTTTACGGCTTCAGCAGGAAGAGATAGAGGAAGTGGTAATAGCCACCAATTCGAGTGTCGAGGGTGAAGCTACTGCCATGTACTTAAGCAAGCTGATTAAGCCGGCGGGGATAAAGGTGAGCAGGATCGCAAACGGGATACCCGTGGGCGGAGACCTTGAATATATAGATGAGGTCACCCTGCTGCGTGCACTTGAGGGACGTATCTCACTGTAACACAGCACCTGACAGAAAAAGAGCGCAACTTTTTTTGTACAAGTCAAGGAAAAAAAGAATGCATGTGGGGATGAATCATGGAAGAGAACAATATCTTAAGTAAGGGCGTGTATGTCCTGTACGAAATTAAGGACGATCTTGAGAAAAACGATGAATTAAGAGCCAGGGAAGCAAAGCTTAACGAAGACGAGAAAAGGTTTTCCAAACAGCTTGATACCGCAAAGAAAGCGGAAGCATCCGAGATCAACAACACTATCTCAAAGCGCAGGAGCGAGATAGAATCATCCTTTGACTCACAGCTGAGCAAGGTACGTTCCAGCATGAAAAAGGAACAGTCAAGACGTGCCAGCGCAAAAACCAGCGGTGTTTCAAAGAGGATTGAGAATGAGACACAGGATCTGCGTGAAGAGATAAGAGTCAATAAGGCTAATATCACATCTCTTTTCTCGAAGAATGATATTCCGAGTATCTTTGAGACCAAATACTTTTTATCATTGTTTATACCGAACAGTATAGGCGAGGTTGGTATAATAGTACTTACCCTACTTATCGTACTTGCCATTCCGGAAATAGTATTTTTATTGGCATTTCCTAAGGGGGCAAGTGCATGGTGGCTTTTGCCGCTCTATGTCATAGCTGTCGGAATAACCGCTCTTATATATCTTTATCTCAGAAAAAGAGTATACTTACGTTATAAAAAAGATTTTAAAGAGATCGCAGTTTATAAGAGAAAGATCGCAAGCTTAAAGAGAAGGATATCAAAGAAGGAAGAAAATATCAAGAACGATTCCGACGAGAGCGGATATGCGCTTGAAAAGTTCGATACTAAGATAAACGAGATACAGAAACAGATAGATACGATAGTTGAAGAAAAGCAGGATGCGATGACCCAGTTTGAAAACCAGACAAAGAAAGACATCGCAAACGAGATACATACCAGATTTTTCGAAGAGATCGAAGAAGACCAGAAAGCTTTGGAAAACGCACGCGAGGAAAAACATGCCGTTGAGGCTGAACTTAACGATCTTACGGTTAAGATCTCAAAGAACTATGAGTCATATCTCGGAAAAGAGATACTTTCGGTTCCGGTTATCGATAATCTGATAGAAATAATTAATGATGGAAATGCAGAGACCGTAGCGGATGCACTGGACTTCTATAAGAAGACGGTTGACAAGAGCATCGAGTCTCTATAAAACGTCGGATTCCGCAGTTGGGATGAAAGACGGTTAGCAGGTGGACAGAGTTGGATAGATATAGGACAAGAGAAGAGCAAACTGAAAATGAGCAAAAGCAGGGTGGCAAGAAATGGCATTTAGGGCCTGTCATCCTTATCTTGGTGTGCTTGCTCGGAAGTATAGCCATACTCCTTTACAAGATGATAAAGGAAAACAGTGTATATACTTCTTTTGAGGTTATTTCTTCCGCCGAAGTTACAAGTCAGAATAAATATGCGAGATACGGCAAGGGCTATATCAAGTATAACAATGACGGTGCCGAGGCATATCTGGACGGAAGAGCGGTCTGGAATATAAGCTATAACATGAAGAAACCAATTATTGATGTGTGCGGGGATTATTGTGCATTTGCCGATAAGGGTATGCAGACGGTCTGTATCACGGACGGACAGGGCGGAAATTACCATATAAACATCCCTGAGAAGATAGTGGATATTTCCGTAGCAGCCCAGGGCGTGGTAGCCGTATGGACCGATTCGCTTTCACATGATCATATTTATGTATATGATATAAATGGTGTGCTTCTTCTTGATATAGAAACAAGTATTTCAGCTGACGGATTCCCGCTTTCCGTTGACCTTTCGGACGATGGAAAGAAACTTGTTACTTCCTATATGAAAATAGGAGATGAACTTGCATCGTGGGTAACATTTTATAATTTTGGCAATGTAGGACAGAATTTTGCCGGCAGAGTGGTAGGTAGCTATTCTTATGCAGGCAAGATAATCCCCGAAGTAAAATTTGTTACAAATGACCGTGTGTGCGCGTTCGGAGAGGACAGATGCATACTTTACAGGATGAAGGAAACTCCTTCGGAGCTGGCGACACAGGAAACCGTAAGGCTTTCTGCCGTATGCTATGATTCGGAATCGATATGCCTTGCTGAAAGCGAAACAGACGGTACTTCAAAGATCACTATATTTGATACTGACGGAAAATCAAAAAAGACCATAGTAACAGGTCTGGCATATACCGGAATGTGCATAGAAGGTGATGAGCTGATCATGTACAGCAACTCTTCGTGCATTATTTACTATCTGAACGGGTCTGAGAAATTCAGGACTCAGATTGACGGCGGTATCAGAAGTATTTTCCCTGCAGGAAAAGACAAATACTGTGTACTTGGCGGAAATGAAGTCAGGATAATAAGACTTAAGACGGAAAAAGAAACAAGAAAAGAGGAGTCAATAGATTAACTGTTAAGGAAAGGAGTGGAGGGAAATGAATATTTATGTGGTCATTGTAGCGGTGATCTTATTGGGCTGCACGATACTCGGAGCAAAAAAAGGATTTGTACATACCGTTTTTGCCATGTTTTCCTTATTCTTAATTATTTTGATCACAGGTGTGCTGTCGCCTTATGTAGCCGATTATATAAACGAGCATACCGAGATACCCGGAAAGATATATAACAGCCTGGAACAAAAGATCGATCTGAAGAGCAAGATCACTAATGAGATCAGTATAAGTGATTATGTGGGTAAGATAGATATGCCCGAGCAGCTCAGAGAACTGATCGTAGAAAAATGCAACAAGGCCGGCGATGCAGCATCAGCCACATCTGCAGATGCAAGAAAGCAGATGATAGATAACATTTATACCAGGATGACGGAATTGATAGTAAGCGCCATAGCTTATTTCTTTACTTTCATGGTTGTGACCGTTATCGTACTTATAGCAGGACTGCTTCTGGACATTGCATCCAAACTGCCCGGCATCAAACAAGCAAATACCCTGCTTGGAATTATCATGGGATTTGTACAGGGTTATCTTATAGTTTCTGTATTATATATAGGTGCCATTGCTTTTCCGACCACATCCTTGGGTGCGGCGGTTATAGAGATGGTCAATGAAAGCGAACTGCTTACCTGGTTCTACTCATATAATCCTGTTGTAAACATGATATTTGGTATGGTTAAATAGAAAAATAGTAAGAACACTTAAAAGAATAAATATAAATATATATTAAGAAGCAGAAGGCTTCCGGACCGGTCGAAGGTCCGGAAGCCTTTAAAATACGGGCTTTTTGAAGGAAAATAAAAAATATAAAAATTTATTTAAAAAAGTTTAAAAAAAGTGTTGACAATCAAAAATACGGGTGATATAATACCATTTGCTGACGCGCTCCGGAGTGTTGTTTTTTAAGGGGTGTGAAAGCACTGAGAACCTTGATAACTGAATAGCATGACAACCTTGAAATTTCCTAAAATTTCATCATCTGTTTTAAACAGATGAGTCACTTGAGATAGTGACGAGTTGAACGGTAATGTATAATGAATGCTTTCAAATACATTACAACCCAAACACAGTAATAACGGACAATAATGAAAGCTTACTAAGTAAGCTGGCGTTTAATCCGAACAAAGAACAAACTTTAACATGAGAGTTTGATCCTGGCTCAGGATGAACGCTGGCGGCGTGCTTAACACATGCAAGTCGAACGGAGACAAGAGAAAGCTTGCTTTTTCTTATCTTAGTGGCGGACGGGTGAGTAACGCGTGGGTAACCTACCCTGTACCTATGAATATTTGACGGTTGTACCATGCGGTACTGCCGTTTTATGCGGTTTTATCAGTCGTTTCCAACTGCTATCCCCCTGTACAGGGTAGGTTACCCACGCGTTACTCACCCGTCCGCCACTAAGATAAGAAAAAGCAAGCTTTCTCTTATCTCCGTTCGACTTGCATGTGTTAAGCACGCCGCCAGCGTTCATCCTGAGCCAGGATCAAACTCTCATGTTAAAGTTTGTATCTTTTCTTTGGATTAACGCCAGCTTAAACTAGTTAAGCTTCATTATGTCCGTTATTACTGTGTTTGGGTTGTAACATAATAAATATGTTACCCGTTCAACTTGTCACTATCTCAAGTGACCCATCTGTTTAAAACAGATGATGAAATTTTAGGAAATTTCAAGGTTGTCATGCTATTCAGTTATCAAGGTTCTTGCCGCTTTCCTCAAGCGACATGACGTAGTATATCACCATCGTTTTAGTTTGTCAACTACTTTTTTTGT
>JAIKXA010000175.1 GCA_024684355.1 Lachnospiraceae bacterium | reverse complement strand
AACCAGCTAATGGGTACTAACATTTTTTATTCCTCCTATATGTTATTTAGCCTTCCCCTCGAGGGGAAGGTGGCACGGAGTGCCGGATGAGGTGTTTATCCTCTATGATCAGTCATCCAGTTGCTCCAATACTCTAAGATCTGACTCATACAGTAACTTAATGTTATTGATACCGTACTTAAGCATTGCAAGTCTCTCGATACCTACGCCGAATGCAAGTCCGCTGTACTCCTCTGAATCTATGCCGCAGTTCTCAAGTACCTTCTTGTTTACGATACCTGCGCCGAGTACCTCTATCCAGCCTGTACCCTTGCATAACCTGCAGCCCTTGCCGCCGCATTCGAAGCAGCTTACATCTACTTCCACGGACGGCTCGGTGAACGGGAAGTATGACGGACGAAGTCTTGTGGTAGTACCTTCACCGAATATCTTCTTTACGAGCAAGTCAAGCATACCCTTAAGGTCGCAGAGAGTGATGCCCTTATCTACTACTAAGCCTTCCATCTGAGTGAACATAGGCGAATGTGTAGCATCATCATCCGAACGGAATACCTTACCGGGAGATAATATCTTAAGCGGAGGCTTCTTGTTCTCCATAACATGGATCTGAGCCGCACTTGTCTGCGATATCAACAGATAATCGGGTGAAAGATAGAAGGTATCCTGCATATCTCTTGCGGGATGGTCCTGAGGGATATTAAGTGCTGTAAGATTATAATACTCGTTTTCTATCTCAAAGTTATCATATACTTCGAATCCCATGGAACCGAATACGTCGATCAGCTGGTTTCTGACCTGGGTTACAGGATGAAGCTTACCGCATTTGCACTTTACCGCAGGCATCGTGATATCGATCTTTTCGTTCTCATAACGCTGCTTAGACTCAGCCTCTTTCATCTGTACGTCTAACTCGTCAAACTTTTCTCCTGCCCATGTCTTTAATTCGTTTACGTTCTTACCGAATTCAGCCTTCATCTCATTGGGGATGTTCTTCATCTCCTTCATGAGAGCATTGATCTTTCCTGCCTTTGAATCAAGAAAGGTCTTTTTAAACTCATAAAGTGCCTTGGAATTAGTAAGTTCCTTTACACCGTTAACAATCTCGTCCTTGATCGCATTGATACTGACTTTAAGTTCGTTCAAATCCTGCATATCTTTTTCCTCCTGTAAAAAAATAAGTCCCATGATGCGTTAACATCATGGGACGAGAATTAACTTTTAAATACCCCGCGGTACCACCCATATTCAGTCCGTCTAAAGGACAGACTACTCTCATACCTGCTTAATGCGCAGCACACATCCGCTTATCTTCTTCGCCGGAAGCTCCGATGCTGAAATTCGTCTTACGGTCCTCTGCCGGCTTTCACCTTACCCGGCTCTCTGAGAGAGGGTATCCAAAAACTACTTACACATCTTCATCGCCAAAAACTTAAAAATCATATTACACTTATCGTATACTTTTGTCAAGAACATTTTTCGATGATCATACTTACTTTGCTTGCTGCATCTTCCTGATTTAAAAATCTTACTCCGTGTATGCCCAGTTTCTCCGCAGCTTCCACATTTCTTAAAGTATCATCTATGAATATACACTCTTCGGCTTTAAGTCCGTAGTTAGAAAGCAAAAGCTCATATATTTTCGGATCAGGCTTGGTCATTTTTACCCGGTATGAAAGTATGCCGCCATCCATCATCGGTATGAACGACAGTGACTTGGGACACTGTGTTTCAGCCTTATACGAAAAGTTGGACAGATAATAAACCTTAAATCCCGCATCTTTATAGCTCTTTAACCAGTCCATGGTATAAGGATACAGTTCCACCATCCCTTCGACAAAATCAAATGCCTTATGTATCTCTGCCGCTATTTCAGGATCGTTTTTAACAAACAGCTCCACTACTTCCTCATCACTGTATACGCCCTTATCAAACTCATACCATGCCTCGGTCCTGACCGATGCATTTCCGATACGGTCTATCATCTCTTTATCAAATCCTTTATCTGCCAGAAATCCTTCCCATCTGAATGCAGACAAAACATTTCCTATATCAAATATTATGTTTTTGATCATAACAATTACCAACCTTACTAATGTTTAAAAGATCCTTCACTTCGTTCAGGATGACAAATTACTCTTTATGGCATATTACTCTTTATGGCATATTACTTTTTATGGCATATTCCTCAGAATATCAGATAATACAGTATTCTTTCAACACTTCCCTGTCCAGTGTCTTCCATGTAAACTTCCCGTTATCAAGCACGATATAAGCTCTTGGAGAATCCTCCTTTGGAAGTGATACGGATCCGGGATTCATGTATATATAGTCAGGTCCCTCTTCTAAAGCCATGACATGGGTATGTCCGCATAACAATATATCACCCTTACTAAATGGAGGCAGGTTTTCCCTGTTATATATGTGACCATGAGTGGCATATACCATTCTGTCCCCTACGGGCAGAAGCATATAATCGGCCATAACGGGGAATCCGAGTACCATCTGGTCCACCTCGGCTTCGCAGTTTCCTCTTACGGCATATATCACATTTTTATATGCATTAAGCTGTTCTATCACACTTTTAGGAGCATATTCCTCTGGCAGGTCATTTCTCGGTCCGTGATACAGGATATCCCCAAGCAGTATCAGCCTGTCTGCATTTTCTTTTTTAAATGCATCAAGAAGCATTTTGCAATATTTTGCCGAACCGTGTATATCCGATGCTATCAAAAATTTCATTTTTTTCTCCGCCTTTTTCTATCAGTTACACTCATTATAGTAAGTCCTTGCCTGTACAGATCCTTAGCTATCGCTCAGGATGACAACAATCGGCATTTTATTATGCTAACGAGTATATTATCAGCCGGTATAATTTTCTGTAACAGAAACAGCCATCATTCCGTTAAAGTCACCATCCGGATTATAATCCTCGAAGCACACTGTGTAATCTCCGAAATACTCCCGGTTACAGAAATCCTCTAAAGTTTCCTGTTCACTTTGAATACTATCTTCAAAATTTAAGACTTCGATATATGTATCCTCATCTATATAGAAGATAAAAGTATCTTCGCTGGGATATACCACCTCATAGTCATAGCCGTCTAAATCCTCAGGCAGACCGTACTGCTTTATAAGTTCGGTATCGTCAGCTGAAACCATGATATACTCCTTGCCCTCAAAGGCTTTTCCTCTGGTTGAGTCATAGTCTTCTCTTCTGGTAAGTTCTACATTTACATAATGGGTAGAATAATCCTCAAAATGTCTTTCATAAGTTAATATCACAGTATCCTGTATAGGCTTTCCGTCCTCAGCCTTTCTTAACTCATGATCCGTGGGTGTTTCTCCCGCTCTCGGCCAGATAAGCTGTATTAACAGATGATCGTTCTTTTCATCATAAAAGAGCAGCACATCCCACTCAAATTCCTCAGACTCCGAAAATGCCTGTGCACTCCATCCGTAATCCTTCTCTTTGAGCTGTCCGGAAGAATAATATACCATGGGCATATTGTATTCGATAATATTCATAAAGTCGAAACTGTCATCACCCTTATATGCTGACAGCCATATTCCCACACCTGAATACTCTGAGATCACAACCTCTGAATATGTTTTATAGCCCTGCTTGTTGCCCGAATCGTTCTTAACATCATACTTGAAAGCTGCTATGGCTGTATCCGCTTCGCATTCTATGAGACTCCAGTTATCGGAAATTTTCCGCATATCATCATTAAAGTAAATAGGGAAACTCTCAAACTCGGGTTCTCTCAGCTCCTGGAACATCCTGATCAGCTGATACATTACAAGTTTTTCGTTTGAATAGGGATAATACCTCATAAGGGTATCAAATTCTACTATCAATCTCTTATTGCCAAGCTTACTTTCTCTGGCTTCATCGAGCATTTCTTCGTAACGCTCATAGCTTATTTCTTCACCATTGACGCTGCATCCGTCGTCATCACTGCTAAAGAATGCCTGATCGGTTGTGGTTGTAAAATCCTGATTTACATGTATAAAGTCCGTGGTGTATACTCCGCCGCCCATAAAAAAGCTTATGATACGGTTCTCATACTTTATATATGAAAAACCGCCTTCACTGCCGAACTTTCCTACTTCCTTCGGTTCACCGTTATTGTAAAATATAACCCTTACTCCCGTACCGTGATAATTGTTATCCGCTATCAGAAGCTCAGGTATCCTGTCACCGTCAATTAATGCAAGTCCGTAACGAGTGGCTTCAAAATCAGCGGACTCCGACTCACTCATGTAGTTTGTTATATAACCATAATATGTCCGAAGAACATTATTAAGTATAGCCTTCTCGGTAACTCCTATCTGTTCCGTGCCCTCTATCGGCTCATTTATATCAGCCATTACAGGATCCGGAGTGGCTGTAACTTCGGGTGTGATCTCAGGTGTATCCGTCGCCACAGGTTCCGCTGCAGGTGTAACTGCCGCGGCAGGGTTTACATCTTCGGCAGGCGTAACACTTCCTGTCAACTCCACAGCTTCTGTAGGGTTAGTCCCGTCATTATCATTCTCATTTTCGCTCTTGCCGCATGCAGTAAAAGCCAGAAGAGTAAGACAGAGTACAACCAATAAGCTCAGCTTCTTCAATTATAACACCTCTTTTGATTTTCTTTTGTAACACTATACCCGGCTATCCGTTTACAGCGAGATCAGGACCGCACGGCAGGGTGCTCCGTCCGCACCACCCAGATTGATCGGTGCTGCATCAAGCAGATATACGCCTTCTTCAACTTCCCCAAGCCTTATACCTTCGAGCAGTACTATTTCCGCACCGAGCATGATAAGATGCACTGCCATAGGCGCCTCAAGAGGTCCCACAGTCTGTGATTCGTTTCCGAATAAAAGGAGCTTGTTATCCGCGAAAACCTGTGCCGCAGCTTCGGTAACCACTGCATTTCCTTTTACCAGAAGCCTCTTACAGCTGTCTTCATCCACGTATGCGCAAGAAGCAGCTTTAGCCTTAAATGCAAGGTTTGCCTTTTCTATCATGGCCTTGGCATGTTCTTCCGATATCTCGCCGTCATGTTCCGTAACATATGTAAAGCCGACAAATCTCTTTAAGTCCACCTCGTCTATTTTCTTACCGTCATTTACAAAATGATATGGTGCATCAACATGTGTCCCGTTATGTGCGCACATCTTTATGGCTGTCAGGTTGCATACCGCTCCGTCATTTATATTTAAAACCCGTATACGTTCCGGCTGAGGATCACCCGGATACACCGCGCAATTAAATACTTCCTGTGAAATGTCATATATCTTCATACTGCCAGACTCCTTTCCACTACCGTGTTCTGAGTTTTTTTATAAAATACAGTATCACCGCAAGCGCAGCCATGCATATGCAGTACATGGACATCCCGATACGGTAATACGGGTCATATATGCTTTCAAGATAATGGTATGTCGGTATCAGCTTCTGTATATACCAGAAAGACCTTAAATCCATAAATACAGGTGAAAGCGTAGCCGCCAATGTCACTATCAACGGTGTGAATATCCCTATAGCCAGTTCATTTCTTAAAAGCTTTCGGAGTACCATGGAAAAGAATATAAGGATCAGGCTGTATAAAAGAAGCAGCATTATCTCCGTAAATGCATTGGTCAGTACTCCGCCTAAGAAAAGTCCGATAAAAGCAATCACGGACGAATTGAGCAGTACTACCGCGATATACAAAAACTCTCTTAAGAAGCCGTATTTTGTCTTCCAGAATATGAACAGTCCTTTTTTATCATCATATATGTAATACATAGCAGCCGCAATGGCTGATATCAGCATCCAGAGTGCTATGAAACCTCTTAACGGGGTTATCACGTAATCGGGCTGTTCATCCGAAATATCCGCACCCACATCATACATCTTAAACGGATCTCCCGTCGGCACATTGGAATCAAAATCCACAGTGACCGTACCTATCTTTTCTACGGAGTATTCCTCGAATATCTGCTTTGATACCTGTTTATATAATTGTGCCACGAGCATTTCCTTAAGGAAGAAATGCAGTACATTCGGCTCACGCACATATATCTTTATCGGCTCCGCCACAAAGGAATGTGCGGTAAAATCATCAATAAAATGCGACAGATGCGCAGGTATGATCCATGCTTCATCAGCTTTTCCCTTAGCTACCGCATCCATGGCCTCTTCCACAGTATCAAACTTGGTGTATCTGATCAGAAAGCTCGGTGAATCAAGCCCGGTGTAAAGCTCCAGTGCCGCTTCATCAGCTCCCGGTTCCACTGCTATGGCAACACTCGTCATAGAGCTGTCCTGAGTAGCAACACCGCGCAGTATCAATATAAAGACAAATACAGAGAGCACCATAGCTATATAGCTTTTTCTTCTGATGAGTCTTTTTTGTAATAACAAATATCTTCTAAACATAAGCTTCATCAGTCGATACCTCTCTCTATGTGTACCTTGCGGACATAGACGGAAGCTGCAAGAAATGCTGCCGTATACAGGAATAATTTGATAAGGCTCACATACTCGTGTGCTCCTGTCATCCCCGCAGACAGAACATTGTAAGCCACACCTGTGGGAAGGTTTTCACCTATGGTACAGGCTATCTCCGGAAGGAATGTTCTGGGATAAAAATATCCCGACAAAAAACTGAACCCTATAAGTACCAGGAACGGTAATAAAAACTTATTGATAATGCCTTTCATTACTTCAAACAGGAAAAACTGGAATGCTGAAAGACCGATCAGAGTAAGAACGTAAAAGAAGGCAAACCTCATATATCTGCTCGTAAACGAATGAGAAAACTCTTCTATCATAAACAGATTGGAGGCAAACAATATATATACACCTATGAGCACAAATACCGCGCATATAAAATTGGAAACGGTAAAACAGATAAACTCGCTCATTACCTGCGAAACCGGTTTAACTCCGCGTGACCTTGCTATCATGAAAAACTCGGTCCTGCTGCCGAGGAAAAACGAGATTGAACAGAATGAAAGCATAGCGGTATAAAACAGCACTATACCGCAGAAAAAGAACCCCAGGAAGGACAGCCCGTCACCCAGGCCTATCTCTGTGATCTCGGTAAGGAGACCTCTTGAGATAAGTGAATTCATATATTTAAGCGTAAGCTTGTCGTTAAGCTCCTTCTTTAGTTCCTCGGTGGCTCCTTCTTTTTCAAGCTCCTCCTGCAAGGAATATAAGCCTGCTTCGGTATAGATAACATCATCGGCTACGATGTTGACCATCTCATCCATTACTACGGTGGTGATACCCTTCTGGCTGGCAGCATAAAGTTTTATATGGGTAGTCTCATCTTTTGACATGAAAGCATCCACAAAACCGTCCGGTACGACTACAAGCACCTTTATCTCATTTCTGTGGAGAGCCGCAAAACCCTCCTCTTCGCTTTCGTACTGATAGATGTTGATGATAAACTGGATATCATCTATTGACTGTACAAGCTCCAAACCCATGGAAAGCATGACATTTTCCTTGTCGCACAGGATACCTATATTATACTTTGAGATAGCCTTATTGTAGTTGGTGTGTCTGGCGTTCATCACTCCCGCCACACCGATAACGAGCGCAAAAACAAGGGATAATGCAAATATCCCCGGAAAAAGCCTGACTATTCTTTTTATCTGTCCTCTAAAATATGTACGTGAATTCATATACTTTTTAACAGATCCGCCACATCATGCTCATACGAATAGTGGGTAAGTGTACCTTCCTTTAAAATCTTGCAGACATCGCACATCTCGATCTCTCTGGTATCGTGAGTGGCAAGTATCAATATACCGCCGCTTTTCTTAAATGCGTCAAGATATGCATATACAGCCTCACGGCATACTATATCAAGCGCTGCCGTAGGCTCATCGAGAAGTAATACCGAAGGATTGTTATTGATGGCACATCCGATGGACAGACGTTTCTTCATGCCCACCGACATCTTGTTAACCGTAAGCTTTAAAAATTCATCTATTCCCAGGATCTTAAGGAAACCGCTTTTAAGCTCGCGGTCAAGCGCCTCGGGCATATACCACATTCTTAAATTATCATAAGCAGAAAGCTCCTCTATGACAGGTGTCCCCTGCGGTACATACGCAACCGTACGATGTCTTAAAGCTTCATCCTTTATGACATCTTTGCCGTCTATCAGAAACTCTCCGTGGTCTGCTCCGATCACACCGGAAAGCACGGACAAAAGCGTTGATTTACCGCAGCCGTTCCTGCCGATAATACCAACGCACTCACCTTCCGAAGCCTCGAAAGTTATATCCTTTAATACTTCCCTTTTGCCATAGCGCTTTTTTATACCATTTATGCTGACGTGCATCCTTAATGATCCCCCTCTAAAGACTCGTTAGCCTAACCTTAAACATCTTACTTTATTATGATTTGTTTGTCAATAAAAGCCTCTTTGGGCACTCCTGCCGGACATCATGCGGCTGATGTGTACCATAAACGATATTCTATTTTAATTCATATTCGATCTCTAAATGGTTCTCTTTTGCATGCAGCTTTCCTATGGCCCCGGAGATAACCGGTATCTGCGGAGGCAGATGGCCCAGATCCGTATCAAACAAAATGGGAACGTTATATTTCTCCAAAACACTTGCTACGGCCAGGTAGTTATCCATACCCATTGTTTCCGCATTAAAATGCAGGGGGCGGCCTATCATAAAGCCTTTGGCTGTATCAAACCAGCCTGCGCTGTCCAGCTGCCATACGGCACGGAATATGCTTAACGGTTCTAAGTCACAAGCTTCTAAGAACCAGAATGTACCGTCCTCTTTATACTTTTCATTAAACTCTTTTACTTTGTCGTATTTTGTGCCGCACAGACAGCACAGAATATCCAGACATCCGCCGAGCATACGTCCGGTTATACTTATTTCGGGGCATTCGTCTTTTGTATAGAGCTTTCCGCCGGTATATACTTTTTGGCAGTACGGCTCAGTGGCATTTACCGTAACCAGCGGATTTTCCTCATCAGGATCTTTTTCAAGCTCCCACTTATCGTAATTTGAAAACTTAAGATTTTTCCCTGACAGTAAATCGAGTGCGTCAGTCAGATACCTGTGCATCGGCCTCATGCCGAATGATGATGCACATGGACCGTATACGGCTGCAGTATCACACAATGTAGGCAGTGTAAATGTCAGATTTGTATTATCCGAGTACCCAATAAACCATTTGGGACTTGCTTTGGATAAAGCTTCAAAATCCACAAAACTTAAGTCCTCGCACATAGTCTCCCCTCCGCCTGCGGATATGATGCATTCACTTTTGTCATTTGTAAAAAAATCATTTATCTCTGACCCGCAGTCCTTGGCATTGGTGCTCTTACCGATCCCATCCTCTTTATACACATTCGGTCCGGTAACGCAGTCATATCCTTCCTCTTTAAAGTATTCCAAAGCTGATTGGAACCTGGTCCTGTACCAGTCAAGCGTACACCCGAATGAGGGAGCAATAAAACCTATTCTGTCATTTTTCTTTATAAAACCGGGATATCTCATAACACACTCCATATCTGTGATCTGCCGGACCCAAGTCCGGCCTCTGGTCTATCATAAAACCCAACGCCTTTAAAAACGTTGGGTTTTTTCTTACATATTCTGTAACAGTTCTTTTCTTATACCGGCAAGTCTGTCCTCGCAAAGTCCGAAGTTCATGCTCTTGTATGACCATGCGGCACGTCCTATACCGTATTTCTTAAATATGGGATTGATGGTCTTATACCACTCCAATGTATCCTCAGGTGTAGCAAGATCTATGACTCCGTATTCACCGCAGTAGAGAGCTACATCTTTCTCCTGTGCTGTCTTGATGGCACTCTCAAACATCTTCTCAAAGTAAGTGCTGTCGATCACATCATCTTCCTTAGTAGGTACGAAGAAATCCTTGGCCCAGAATTCGCTTATAGGACGGCAAAGTGCCTTGTACTCAGCATATGTTTTCTTAAAGCCCATCCTGAAATCACGTGGCATAACATCTATCCAGCCGGCACCCTGATGTGTAAAGATCAGAGGCTCATAGCAATGGAAGTTGTAGATGATATTCTCGTCATAAGGAGGATCAAGGTCCTTAACTGCGGAAACATGGTTGTTCCAGTAGCTTCCGACAAGTATCTTTACGGTAGGAGCTATCTTTCTTATACGAATTATGCATCTTTTTACTATATCATTCCATGTCCCGATAAATGCCTGATCGGTCACTTCGTTCAAAAGCTCAAATGCAACGCTCTCGCCAATATTTCCGAAACGCTCTGCCAGATTCTCCCACATCTTTATAAAGCGTTCCTGGCTGGAAGCATTCTCAAAAAATCCGCTTTCTCTCTCGCCCTTGTCAAAAGAAAAACCATACGTCTTATGAATATCAAGGATCATGTTGAGGCCGCTGTTCTTACACCACTCTATAGCTTTTGCGATATACCCGAAGCCTTTCTCGATGTAGTTACCCTTTTCGTCCTCGATAAGGTTGTAATCCACAGGTATTCTTACGTGATCAAGACCCCAACTGCTGATATTCATAAAATCAGCTTCATTTACAAAACTGTCATAATGCTCATATGTATGTCTGCACTGTGACAGCCAGCCTCCGATGTTAACACCCCTTTGGTAACCTTTCCATTCTTTCATACGCCCCTCCTGAAATATAATAAATTATTTTCATAAATCCCATTTTTAGCCTTCCCCTCAAGGGGACAGATCGCACCCACAAAGTGGTGCGATGCCCGTCTGGCGAAGACAAGGTGGCACGAAGTGCCGGATGAGGCGTCCCATTTATAAACAACACCTCAAGATAAGTTCTACAGGAACTCTGCTACTTCCTTCAGATTCTCAAATATCTTCCAGGCTTTCGCCCGCATTTCATCATCCGGCATTATAATGTCCGGTACCATTATAGGTTTCATACCTGCTGCAAATGCCGCCCTGATGCCGTTATATGAATCCTCTATAACTATGGTCGCATCCGGTGTCCCTCCGAGTCTCTCACAGCTCATTAAGAATATCTCCGGGTCCGGTTTACCTTTTTTATACATACCGCCGCCTATTACATCATCAAAATATCCGATAAGCTTAGTATCTGTAAGCTGCGGAATCACTCTTTCTACAGGTGTAGACGAGGCTAATCCCAGCTTATATCCCTTTGCCTTAAGGCTCGCCAGGCATTCTGCCGCATAGTACTTTAACGGCATACCCTGTTCTTCAACAAACCTGTCAAAAACTTCCAGAGTCTCACATCTAAATCTCTCTCCATTAAGACCTTCTATGGGTTTGTTACCATCCAAGCACCCAGCCTGCCTGCTCTTTTCTATGTATCTGTCGAGCACACTTATGATATTGTAATCGGGAGTGCCGATACACTCCTTAAAAGCTGACATGATGTTTTTTATACCATACTCCTCTGCCAGCTCTATCCATGCCTTTTTATCGAGACTTTCCGAATCGAACAGAACTCCGTCCATATCGAAAATTATAGTTTTAATATCTTTATACATTTTTATCCCTGTATTGTTATGATTCTTCGCTGCGCTCAGAATGACATGATGTTATCAGAATGACATGAGTTTATCATAATAACATCACTCACATGCTCATTCATAAAAGATTTTACCATAATTTCAAAATAGTGTCTATGTTTTTCTTGTTCCCGGCTAAAAAACATATTTATGATGTGTTTATACCGATCGCATACAAAAACCCTATCTGTCATAACGTAATATACGATATAACAGACAGGGTTTTAAGTTTAAGGTTTCATATATTGATCTGTCATTACTTAGTAACAGTCATCTTTTTAGTTACACCTGCTTTTTTAAGAAGTTCAGCATATTTTTCAACTACCGCCTTCGGTACCTTGATAACTGCATTGGTAACAATTCCTGAAAATACCTTCTTTCCAATCTTTTTATCGGTAAGGAGCTTTGACTTAATGGTTACCTTGTACAGCTTCTTGCACCTATAGAAAGCATATGAACTGATCGATTCAACCTTTGAAGGGATCGTAATGCTTTCAAGTGCGCTGCAGCCGTAGAAGGCCTTGCTTCCGATCTTGGTAAGTTTTGCAGGAAGCTTAACCGTCTTCAATTTAGCACAATTATAAAATGCTCTCGTTCCGATAGTAGTTACTTTTGCACCAAACGTAATGCTCTTAAGTGCTTTACATCCATTGAATGCATCTGTCGGTATCTTCTTGATGTTGTCGTTGATAACGACAGTTGTAAGCTTCTTGTTACCCTTTGTCCATGAGGTATCAAGTTCTGTAACTGTATATGTAGTTCCTTCGATGGTAACAGTGTTGGGAATGACAATCTTTTTAACGCTGCTCTTCTCAGGTCCGATGTACTTAACTGTGTTAGCAGTTGCCTTCTTCGTACCCTTGATAGCTGTAATGCTATATCTTATGCCATTCTCATCGGTATAAACAGCGCCTACTTTAAGCTCAAACTCCTTAGAAGTATCGCCATCCTTACCATCTGTCTTGCCGCTGCCGCCGTTTCCGGTATTACCGGTACCTGTGGTGCCGCCGCCTGTAGTTCCACCTGTGCTTCCACCGGAAACTCCACCTGATGTTCCACCAGCGCTTCCGCCGCCTGAAACTCCGCCTGATGAGCCACCACCGGAGTATCCACCTGATGAACCGCCGCCGGAGTATCCACCTGAGCTGCCACCACCTGAGTATCCGCCTGATGAACCACCTGAGTTACCGCTACCGGAGTTGCCGCTGCCGGAATTTCCACCTTCAGTTGTGTTCTTCTTAGTGAATTCAGCGGTAATATTGTGATCTGTATTAATCTCAAATCTGTATTCAGCATCTGACGAAACAAGCTTTCCATCTTCCATCCAGCCCTTAAATTCATATCCGTCTTTTGCTGTTGCAGTAACCTTACAGAATTCACCGTTATAGAAGCTTCCGCCACCAGTTACAGTACCTGCTTCAGCATTTGATGATCCTGCGGTTACAGTATAGGATACTATCTCCTTACTATTCTGGAACGTAGTAGCCTTAACCTCTTCACTCTCATTGATCACAAGCCAAACAGGAGTTACAACCGTGCTAACATCTTCTGTTGTTGTATACTCTATAACAGGCAAGATATCTACATTGATCACCTCATCTCTTTTAACTTTCATATCCGAGTAGGTCCAAACACTTGATACTTCCTCGGTATTAATATCATATGTTTGTGTAAAGACTGTTACTTCCCCATCATCAGTAGCTATGATCTCAAGCTTGTACCTTTCCCCACCATTCAAATATACAAGTTTTTGTTCATTTTCATCAACCTCTGCTTTTATTCCTCCTTCAATTGACTGTGGTACATTATCCTTAATATATCCGACAAGTGAATCTGTTGAATCATACACCTTAATATCAACAGGACAATTGACTCCAACTCTTGTTGCACTAGGAATAGGTGTTGCCGTAGGTAAAGAAACTACCCCCTCAAAATCAGGCTCATCCGTATCCAGAATAGTTTCAGGAAGTCCGCTTTCCGTTCCCCATGCATAATTTACTGAACCGTCAGCCCAATGGTATTTATAATATGTCAAAGTTTCCCAATCATCTTCTTCTCCTAATGCAATTTCTATAGCTCGATTCATATCATCTTGTAAATTGCCTGATGATTCAAACCCATATTCAACATCTCTTCTATATAGATTCAGATAATTCTTTCCATACTTGCTTCCTTTTTTATTCAAATAATATAATTCAGTCGCTGATACAGTATATAAAGGATAGTCAATATTTTTATCCCAATCATAATAATCACTTACATACCATTTATATCTTATCCTGTATTTACTACCATCAAAACTAATCGAAAGCAAATCAGTTTTATACGTTGCATTTATACCAAAAAAGTAATCAGGATCTTTAGCTATATCCATCGCAGATGACGAATATGAGAAACTCCTTTGATGATCTGGAGACGAAGCAATAATAAACGAATCTCCAGCATTTAACACTTCAAATGCAGCGTTAAATATAGCGTCAACATCTTTTTTTAATTCTTTTCTTGTTTTAGATGAAAAAGTTAATAATTCATTAGCATCATTCAAGATATAATCAACGTACTCATTACTATTAGGGTATTTAAGCTTTTTACGATTTGAAGTATTGTTACAATAATTATACAAATTCTTGCCTGCAATTGTTAATCCTAAAGGTATTGCCTGTATTTGTGCCCTTATATATATATCTAATTCCTCTGCAGAATCAATAGCAAACTCATCAGTTCCACGGACATGATCATACCCATATATTTCTTTTCCACTTCGAGTACAATCATAGGTATCATCTGTAAACAATTGGTTATATTGCGATTTATAGTAAGGATAGTAGTTTACCCCGCCCATATCATCTGTTACCAATATATAGTTTTCATTCAAGGATTTTACAACCTTCCAATGCGCATACAAGGTATGATCTGTGGAAGTTCCTACTTTTGTATTACTCGTTACTTTTCCACCACCTACCTTTGCAGTATACCATCCGTCGAATTGCTTACCTTGAGGAGCTGCTGGAGCAGCAGGAAGCTCACCATAGGCTTCTCCATATATTACTGTTTTAGATTCGCCATCAAGATACTGTTGTCCATATCCTCCATTGGCATTAAAAGATACTGTAACTATATTTGAAGAATCAACCCACTGTGCATACAATGTATGATCCGTGGTAATATCTACTATTGTATCCTCATAAATCGGAGTACCCGACTTTGTTGTCCAATACCTAAATACAAGCCCTTTACTTGCAGCAGTAGGTTTTGGAAGTTCTCCATAAGGCAGTCCGTATCTGACTGTTTTCTTAATGCCGTTTACATACTGTTCACCATCACCACCATTTACATCGAAGCTTACCGTGATATCATCAAATACTTTCAATTTGCTAATGTATCTTTCACTATTATTAACTTTTTCAAAATAATCTGTCTGTTTCTCCTCGTCTCCATCCTCCACATACCACAATCTGGCTTTGGAACTTTCCTTTAAGGAAATCAGACTGCTGTTATTCTTTAAATTTCTAGGTGAATATACTTCTGCTAAACTGCTACAATCTAAGAAGAATTCATTTACAGTATTTACATTTGAGAAATTCCAACTGCTCAGATCAAGCTTATCTAGTATTTTACAGCCCTTAAACATACCTGAAATGTTAGTAACTGAACTTGTCGAGAAATCCAAGCAACCAACGTACGAAAGAGATGTACACCCCATAAACATATAACTAAGGTCAGTAACCGCAGACGATTTAAGCTGTCCCATCTTAACAGATGATAAAGAAGTACAGTTCTTAAACATCCTGCTCATATTCGTAACCTTATCAGTACCATTCTTAAAGTTAAAAGATTTTAGATTAATGCAATCCTCAAACATAGCTGTGGTAAATGTCATATTTTCAACATCAATTTCAGCCATTCCGATATGCTTTTCAGTCTCACCATCATGCCAAGGTGCTACTATCTGTGACGGATCCGGGTTGGAATCTGCATAATTCCCTTTACCTTCAACTGTGAGCACGCCATATTGTACTTTCCACTTAATGTCACCATATGTTCCATCCTTATAATAAAGATCCGGCAATTCTTCTACTACGGTAATCTCCATACCGAGATTCTTACCGCGTATATAATTAATATGATAATCCAGATCACTCTCCTTTATAGGTGTTCCATACGATTCAGTCCATACAGCACGCAGAGACAGCGATGCATGTGGTGCAAGAGTATCGATCTTTACCTTATTACCATCAACCTCTACATCCTTGCCTTCGCCGTTGTATTCAATTGCCTCTCCAGCGAGAGAGATGATAACATTTTTAAATTCCTTTTTTCCTTCATTTACTACAACATAATTTACACAATCAGTATCACCATGTATAGCTGCATACCGATTAACTACAATAAACAGATGTAAGCCTTTTCCGGATGTTACTTCTATGTCTGCTTCTCCAGTCGCAGTAACATTATATGGAGTTTCAAATGGCATAACCGTTCCGCTTATATCTACGTTGAAATAGTAATGTCCGCTTCTGTTGCCCTTAACGATCCAGGATGCCGAACATCTATTCTGTCCGCGCAAGCTACCAAGATTTATTGTTGTTGTCTGTACTTTGCCCGTGAGTGCCGCAAACGAAACACCCTGAGGCAGATTAAGCGTCGCTGTTAAATCATCCACACTGTACTGAGCAGATGCTTTATTTAATATAGAAACATTAACCTCATACATATCATTAAGCCACGATACTGCAGGATGTGACTCATAATATACTATTACAGGTTCTGCATCAGCAACCAGCGTTACTATATATTCTCCCTTTGAAGAGCCTGAACCGCCTCCGCCTCCGGCACCAACTCTACCCGGATTCTTCGGTGATACCTCAGTTCTATAATGATATATATGACCTTCTATCAATACATCAAACTCTACTTCAACTGTGTTGTAGTTAGCCGGGTTAGATAGATCCACACCCTTCATCTCAAGCTCTGCAAAACTGAGTTTATGAACACTTACCGAAGCTTCAAGAAGCTCCTGTTTTTTAAGCGTGATTACATAATCTTTCTTTTCTTCAGCATTTATATTTACTGTTATCTCACTGGGAAGATAACCATTAACATATGCAGCTACCTGATAAGTGCCCGGAGCTTTTGAGAAGCTTATACTTGCCTTATTATCAAGCCTTACATTACTGCTGTATCCGTTAGGTTCCTTAACATATACGGTAGCATTTCCTAACGGTGCACCTTTGTCAGACTTAACAGTTATTGTAAATGTACCTGTCTCATCCTTTTCGGAGATAACCACCGTAGCCTCTGCTGTACCAACATTTCCGGCACGGTCATATACTTCAAGCTTCAAGGTATAGACTTTTGCTTCCGTAAACTTATGAACAATCTCAAAACCGGCACCTATATACTCGCCATCGATATACCATTTATATGCTGTTATACCCACATTATCCCATGAGTTTCCGCCAAAAAGTGTTATTTCATCACCCACAACACCTGTTATGGTATCACTCATAAGTATAGCTTCGGGAGCGGTATCATCTTTATCCTCTGCCACTCCTTCCACCTCATCAGACCATACAGCATTACCATGTACATCGTATATTACAGCCTGATATACATAAACACTGCGAGCCGCTACTTCATCGTCGCGGAATGTTTTATCTTTTCCACTGTAAATTAGTTCTATAAAATCTGTGTGACCTGCTTCACGTCTGTATATTTCATATCTGGAGAAATCTTCAGGTACTGTACCTTCAATTTCAAGATCAATATACATATTTCCGTTTATAACATTGAGCACAGGTTTTTCAGGCGCAGTAAGGTCAAGAGTAAATTCTTTTGACACATACTCACTTTCAAGTCCTACTGCATCAGTTGCATATGCCCTTACAGTGTATTTACCCTCCGTAAGTCCGTCTGTATTCCATGTTATTACCTTTTCTTCTTCAGTACCTGATACAGCACCATCATATAACGGGATCCAGGTCTGTGTGTCAGAATCTGCTGACGCATATTCAACATACAGTTTCGCCAGATTGCTGTTATCCGTAGCAAGGACTCTTATCTCAGGATTTATAGGAAGTATATCACCATATGTTGAATATATCCAATAAATCTTGGGTTCTATTCCGTCATCAACTACTTTAACCTTTAGTTCATCCGAATAATCGCTCAGATTTCCGGCTTTATCAATTGCCGCAACTTTATATATATAAGTTGATCCGACACTTACCGTTTTATCAATATAGTTTAATGCTGTGTAGTTTTCCGCAAGTGTAGTGGTCTTACCTGTCTTCCCATCTACACGCTTCACAACAAAACCAGCCACTTTATCCTCTTCAGCTTCGGCTTCGGCTCCCGGATTATTCCATCGGATTTCAACACTACCTGAATTCTTAACCAACTCAAGTTTGGTTACCTTCCCGGGTGCTGTCCTGTCTATAATATATTCTGCTATAACGTCCTTACCGTCCTTAGTCAGAAGGTTCTTGTTTCCGGCAGTATCATATACCTCATACAGGACAGAAACCTTTCCCTCGTCTAAAGTAGAAACATCCCAGTTATATATAAACGTATAATCCTTAACATCCTCTGTCTCTAAGTTAACATTTGCTATCTCTACATATTGTTTCCCGTTATAATACTTAAATACAGCCTTTTTAAGAGCACGATCATCTTTAGCGTTTACTGATAACGGGATTATCTTGGCATAGGACTTTCCTGCATTACTTACCATTGTGATGGTAGGTCCGGTAGTATCAACATATGTTGATACTGTTATAGGATCTGACTCAATACCACGGTTACCGTATATATCATAACCGACTACAATATATGTATGTTCTTCACCGGGCACAAGGTCACTGATATAACAGTTATAATTCTCTGCTTCTTTTGCTATCCTTATATATACCGGTACTCCGTCATCGACTCTTACAAGTTTCTCAACACTGTAGTACGCGAAATCACTTTCCGAAATATCCTGTCCCCAGACAAGCTCAATAACAGAAGAGCTGATCGTACGGCCTGTAAGTGTGGTTTTGGATATACCTGTATTATCAAATGTAAATCTCTTTTTATACTCATCACTTACATTGCCTTCTTCATCTCTTGCCTTTGCACAGATGTAATAATCTCCATCCTCATATGCAGCGGTATTAAGGTTATAGAGGGCTGTTCCTTCATTGCAGAGTACCTCCTCTGTCAGAGTTGACCAGTTGCTGTCATTTACTTTCTGGATGCTTAAGTCAACACTCTTAACCGCCTTGTTATCTTTAGCTTTTACCATTATGGTTACCGATCCGTTTCCTATAACAGACTTATCGGGACCGATACTCGTGACTACCGGAGGCTCTTTGTCATCTTCAACTGAGATCTCACCTGATTCAGCCTTTTCCGATATGTTACTATAATCATCATATGCTTCTATAGCATAATAATACTTTACATTCTTTTTAACAGCTGTATCCGTATAGCTTAAGTTATTTCTTCCTGTTACTGTCCCGATCTGTGAATAATCCTGACCGGTCGATGTTCTTCTGTAAATAGTATATCCTTTGCAATCATCGGATGCAGAAGGGCTCCAGGTAAGCTTAACAGTTCCACCATTATCTGATGCCTTAAAATCTTCAGGTACCGCCGGTGCTGTTC
>JAIKXA010000174.1 GCA_024684355.1 Lachnospiraceae bacterium | reverse complement strand
AGAAGAAGCGGTTTTCCTTCAGGAAAAGCGCGGGATTCGAGGTGTTTTTTAGGATTGCGAGAGTGCGCAGCACGCAGCAATCCGTAGTATTTTTTTACTTGTAATCCTGATATTTCCGCCAAAAAACACCGAGAAGAAGCGATTTTTCTTTAGGAAAAGCTAAAACACAAAATCTCTTAACTTCGGATGTACCACTCCATATACCATACCCATGTTTCTTACATGCTGTGTGTAAACAAAACTTGTTTTAGAAGCCGTGTCCATGGTGATGCAGCTGCCGGCTGCACCGTCCCAGCCGAATACTCCTGCGGGTGCGGTTGAACCTGCCTTCTTCGGATCAAGAAGCACCTGCATACCTACTCCGTAGCCATAGCCAACACGGCCCATGTTGTGCTCAAGGTCGTACAGTGAAACATCTCCAAGCAGGTTAACCTTTATCATCTCAACTGTCTCAGGCTTTAGGATCTTAACTCCGTCTGCCGAAATACCGCCGCATGCCAGTGTATCTCCAAGCTTTGCATAGTCCTCTGTACAGCTGACAAGGCCCGCTCCGCCGCTCTCGTAAGCATCGGACAGCTGATAGCAGCAGCTCTGGTCCATGGGCTCATAAATATTCTCGCCATTACAAACGTACTGCTGAGCCAATCTTTCAAGACCGGTATTATCGGGCTTTGCAAAAAATGTATCGGTCATATTTAACGGCTCAAAGATGTTCTTCTTCAAATACTCCGAAAACTTCATGCCGGATACCACTTCGATCACTGCAGCAGCCACGTCATGGCTTAAACTGTAATTAAAATGCGTGCCGGATACAAACTGCATGGGTGACTCGGTAAATGCATCAACCAGCTCCCTGGTGGTGGCGCTCATGCCCTTTTCTTTTAATACTCTAACGATACCCGGGCGGTTAAGATCGTAGTCAAGTCCGGACTGCATGGATACAAGGTGCTTCATGAGTATCGGATACTTTTCACTTTCACCAGTTACCGCAACTGCCTTATATGCCGGCAGGTACTTTCCTACCTCGTCCTCTAATGAAAGCTTTCCCTGCTCCACAAGCTGCATCACTGCTGTCATAGTGATGACCTTAGTCATGGAAAACATGAGGTATCTCTGGTTGGCTGATACCGGTACTTTTTTATCTACATCCACGGTACCGTTCATGTGACGATATATCTCCTTATGATCCCTGTATATTATCATGTCCACCGAAGGGACTCCCATCTCAACCACAGAGTCAAGATATTTTGTTAATGCTTCAAAGTTGATTTCTTTCATGTAATATTTCCTCCTGTTATAAAATTCTTCGCAATGTATGTAATACCACAATTTGTTTTTATATAAGATCCTTCGCTGCGCTCAGGATGACATGTTCTGTATAGTATGACATGCTCTGTATTTTCGCCTCAGCAGACTATTTACCCGTTCCACACCACCTATGTTCCATGCCGTGTCTGCAGGATAATTAAACCTTCGTTTATATATAGTATATTTACCGAAAATATCGGTCAACAAATCGAGCAAGATAATCAATCAAACGGCAATTACCACCCTTTACAAATATACATTTTCAAGGTAAAATTATCAAGTCATATAAATGTGTTTTCTTGTATGATTTTGAAGAATTTTAAGAGATCGGTATCCCGTTTCTTTATTTGCCGGAAGGTTATAATGACAGCAAAAACAAACAGCTTTGATTGGAAAAACTTCATAAAAAGAGTGGCCGTGATCGCCATCCCTGTGGCGCTGCAGAACCTGATGACCACGACGGGCTCCATGGTCGATACCATGATGATATCCTCCCTGGGTCAGAATGAGATCGGTGCCGTAGGTCTGTGTGCCCAGTTCTCGTCTCTCATGTTTTCCGCATACTGGGGATTTGTGGGCGGCGGTATGCTGTTTATCTCACAATTCTGGGGAGCAAAAGACGAAGACAGCCTGAATAAATCTTACGGACTCACTCTTACCTGTATGATGAGCGTGGCCGTTGTATTCTGTGCATTTGCGGTGCTTTTCCCCGAATGGGTCATGAAGCTTTATACCGACAAACCCGCCATCCAGGAGATCGGTGTGGAATACCTGAAAATAGTCGGGTTTTCATACATCCTCATGGTCTTTTCAATGGCCATCGCAGTACTCCTCAGGTGTACGGAACGTGTAAAACTCCCGCTCTATGGCTCGGCCGCAGGCGTAGTGATAAACATCTTTTTAAACTGGGCTCTGATATTCGGTAATCTGGGACTTCCCGAGATGGGTGTACGAGGCGCAGCCCTTGCAACAGTAATATCACAGGCATGCAGTATCATCGTTGTACTCATACTTGCTAAAAAAGCAAAGCATCCGTTCATCTTTGCATTTAAAAAGCATTTCTCAGGGAAAACAAAACTCGCAGGAGATTATTTCAAAAAATGCCTGCCCATCATACTTAACGAAGTACTGATCGGTGTCGGCAATATGATGATTAACATAGTACTCGGAAGACAGACGGAGGACGCAATTGCGGCGCTTGCCATATTCAGGACCATAGAAGGTCTGATCATCGGCTTCTTCGCAGGTTTTTCCAATGCATCATCGATACTGGTCGGAAAAGAAGTCGGAGCGGGCAACTTAAAAACCGCATTCGAACGTGCATACAGGATAGTTTACCTGTGCCAGGTCTTTATAGCTCTGATAGGCGGATTGCTTATTATACTGCACACTCCTATCCTCAAGATAGCACATCTGGAGGGTGAAAGCTTTAACATAGGCTTCGGTTTTATCTCGATATATGTTATAGCCGCCATCGTAAGGATGGGCAACTGGACGCAGAATGATACATTCCGTTCCGCAGGAGATGCAGTATACGGGACCGTGCTAGAGATCATTTTCATGTGGGTTATGGTAGTGCCCGCCGTATGGATCACCGGCATGGTGCTCGAAGCACCTGTATTTATCGTATTCATCTGCTGCTACATAGATGAACCGATAAGATATATCCTAATGCAGATACATCTGCATAACGGCAAATGGATAAAACCTGTCACACCTGAAGGACGGGCGGCACTTGCGGAATTCCGAGAAGGAATGAAATTGAAACGGCTCCCCGGTGATTGATTCCGGACAGGTACAGTTTCATATGCCCTAAGAGAAAAACAGTACCCATAATACTAAGGGTAAATAATATTACATTAGTACAGTATCATAAAACAAGGAGATTTCCATGGATATTTCAAGTATCGCCACAAAAGGCAGTCCCAAAAGTTATATGATCTATCATGAAGATCCGCACAACCTGCATATAGGTACTGTGGCAGATCACAGTTATTTTATACCGTTTTCAAAAACTGAAGACCCGTTTGCAGCACGCGAGGAGTCGTCACGTTTTATGCTGCTTAACGGCGAATGGGACTTCAACTACTATGACAGCATTATAGATCTTGAGGACAATTTCCCGGATGCGGAGTTTAAAAATACCATCCCCGTGCCTTCAAACTGGCAGCTGCACGGCTATGACAAGCCGCAGTATACGAACGTGGTATACCCCATCCCCTTCGATCCGCCCTTCGTACCGGATGATATCCCGGTTGGTGTATACAAGAGGACCTTTGAATATGCTCCCGACGGCATGAACCGTTTCCTGTGCTTTGAAGGCGTGGATTCATGTTTATATCTCTATATCAACGGCAGATTTGCCGGATTTTCAAAGGTTTCGCATCATACCAGCGAGTTTGATATAACAGGATATCTGACCGCGGGCACCAATACCATCTGTGTTGCGGTTCTTAAATGGTGTGACGGAACATACCTGGAGGACCAGGATAAAATCCGTCTCTCCGGTATATTCAGGGATGTCTATATCCTCTCACGTCCTGCGGCACATCTTTTTGATTACAGTATAAAAATAAGCTTAACCCCCGACTGTACTTCATGCTCGATCGAGATAAAGACATTCGGCTGGGACTGCGATATAAAATTCACCACAAAAGAAGGCGAGGAGCTTTTCTCAGAACATCTGACTAACGGAGTACCAGGTACATTTGAGATCAAAAATCCCATACTCTGGTCGGCTGAAACTCCTTATCTTTACAAGCTGCTCATCACTTCCGGCGACGAGCTTATCGGCGAGGAAGTGGGACTGCGTGATATCACGATAGAGGACGGCATTTTCAAGATCAACCACCGTCATGCAAAGTTCAGAGGCACAAACAGGCACGACAGCTATCCGGATACCGGATATTATGCGGATATAGCTCATATGGAGATGGACCTTATCCAGATGAAGCAGTTTAACATCAACGCCATAAGGACATCCCATTATCCGAATGCCCCGCTCTTCTACAAGCTCTGCGACAGATACGGTTTTTACGTGATCGACGAATGCGACTTTGAATCCCACGGCTGTGTGGATGTATATAATTCTTTCAAATGGGAAAAAGGATACGGCGGAATAGCGCTGATAGCCAGGGACCCTGTTTTTAAGGATGCCATATTTGACCGTGAAAGACTGCTGGTAACACGTGATAAAAACAGACCGTGCGTAGTTATGTGGTCGCTCGGAAACGAAGGCGGTCTCGGCTCCAACATCTACGAAGCCGCAGGCATGATCAAAAAGCTTGATCCCACAAGACCCGTACATTACGAAAGCGTACATAAGATAGACGATATCGAAGATGATGTATTCGACGTGGTATCACGTATGTACACCGCTCCCCAGGATATGTGGGGATTCATCGTCAACGACTCAAGACCGTTTATGCTTTGCGAATACTGTCACGCTATGGGCAACGGTCCCGGAGATCTCGAGGATTACAGAAATATCTTCTACTCCAGCGACAGATTCATGGGCGGCTTTATCTGGGAATGGTGCGACCATTCCGTACCTATCGGCGAGACCGAGGACGGCAGGATAAAATACGGCTACGGCGGTGATTTCGGAGAAAGGCACAATGACGGCAACTTCTGTATGGACGGTCTGTGCTATCCCGACAGAACTCCACACACCGGATTAAGGGAGCTGAAGCAGGTATATAGGCCCGTACGTATGGCCAAGACCGAAACCAAAGACGTATTTAAGCTCACCAGCTATCTCGCATTTGAAAATGCGGGGAATTACCTGCACGGCCGCTATGAAGTGACCGATACCGAAAAAGTGACCGGATCGGGTGAATTTGATTTTTCCGCAGAGCCTTTAGGCGAAGCACTTATCACATTGCCGGAACTTCCGGAAGGCAACTACATAAGGTTTATTTTCACCTTAAAGAAGGATACCCTGTGGGAAAAGGAAGGTTACGCAGTCTGCTTCGACCAGCTCGAATTAAAGCCCGTGGAAGCTGATGATTTCAAAGACGAAGCGGTTAAGGAGTTTGTCGCCGCAAATGCAAAACAGTATGACAGCAACATCGAGATACTTGAAGATACGCCGTTAAAGATTACCTTTAAGGCGGCGGATACATGTTATACATTTAATAAGCGCATAGGATTTATCGATTCCATCAAGTGCAAAGGAAGCGAGCTGCTTACTGCGCCTGCGAAGTTCAATTTCTTCCGTGCGCCGATAGATAACGACACCATGCGCGGCGAATGGTTCCGTTCGCATATGAACGACTACGATACCAAGATCCATTCGATCGAGATACTCTATCCGTTCTCCCAGGTGCCTGATGAAAGCGGTGTAACAAACGACATCGGACCCATGCTTAAAATAGGCGTGGAGCAGGCATTCGGCTGGAATATGTATGCACCATTTGCAACGGTCAAGACAATCTATACCTTCGAACCCGACGGCACCATGAACCTTTCATGTAAGGTAAGGACTTCAAATAAGGTCACTCTGCTGCCCCGTTTCGGACTGAGGCTGTTTGTACCCAAGAGCTTTGACAGCGTTGAGTATTTCGGATACGGACCGTTGGAAAGCTATATAGATAAGCACCATGCTGCCTACATAGGGAAGTTCAGCGAGAAAATATCGGATATGTTTGAAGATTATATACGTCCGCAGGAGAACTCATCTCACTACGGATGTACGTATATGAAGCTTAAGGGAGCTGATTTTGACGTACTGTTCGGAAACTCTTCGACCATATCTTTCAACGCCTCGGAGTATACCGAAGAAGAACTTACTAAAGCTAAGCATAACTTTGAACTGGAAAAATGTGAAGATAATGTAATATGCGTTGACTGGAAGATGGCAGGCGTCGGGTCAAATGCCTGCGGTCCCGCACTGGCTGATAAATACAGGATACCTCTGCCGGAGTTTACGGCGGATCTGAAGATGAAACCGGTATAAATATAATTTTAAAGGGCTGCGAAATCGCAGCCCTTTTAAGATCCTTCGCTTACGCTCAGGATGACAAAACAATTTACTTCAAACTGTCCATCATATCCTGGAGTCTTGTGAGGTCGTCCCTGATATTTAAGTGCTGAGGACACTGGGTCTCACAGAGGCCGCACTGTACGCAGTTCTTTGCCTTCTGTTCATCCTGCACTGTGCTCCACTCCCACTTTGCGTGTCCTGCATTCTGATACATGCCGTAGGTATTCCAGATACGGAAGTTTCTGGGGATATCTACGCCGTTCGGACAAGGCATACAGTAGCGGCATCCGGTACATCCGTTAAATACGCGGCGTCTGAGTGCATCAGCCGTATCTTTAACAGCCTTCATTTCTTCTTCGCTTAATTTCTTAAAGTTATTGAAGGTCTTAAGGTTATCATCAACCTGTGACTCCTCCGACATACCGGAAAGGATTACCTTGATATTGTCAAATGAACCGACGAATCTCAAAGCCCATGATGCAACGGATGCATCGGGACCGAGACGCTTAAATTCTGTGGTAACATCCTCAGGCAGCACTGCCAAAGAACCGCCCTTGATGGGCTCCATGATAACAAGCGGAACGCCAAGGCTTTCTGCGAGCTGAACGCCCTTTATACCTGCCTGCTCCTCTGTATCCATGTAGTTAAACTGGATCTGGCAGAAATCCCATTTTCTGTATTCTATGATCTCCTTAAACGCATCAAAGCCGTCATGGAAGGAGAAACCTAAGAACTTGATCCTGCCGTTTGCCTGCTCTTCTTTTAAATACTCGATGACACCGAGATCGCGCATCTGGTGGAAACGGTTCCTGTCAAGTGCGTGAAGCAGGAAGAAATCAACATATGTCTTATGAAGTCGGTCCAGCTGGTTCTGGAAGATTTTCTTTGCATCCTCAAGCTCGTGTACATTCCAGCAGGGAAGCTTTGTAGCTAAGAAATAACTGTCTCTCGGGTACTTATCAAGCACCTTTCCTACGAAGGGCTCGCTTTCGCCGTTATGATAAGGGAATGCGGTATCAAAATAGTTGACACCTGCTGCATAAGCCTTATCGATACAGGCCTCTGCCCTTACTTCATCGATCTTTCCGTCCTTCTGGGGAAGTCTCATACATCCAAAGCCGAGTAACGATGTGGAAACACCCAGATTTTCAATAAACCTCTTCTCCATTTTTTACCTCCGTTAATTCAATCGGATGACACGTTTTGCCGGCTTCACCCGATAAAAATAAGCCTCATACTTCTATGAGACTTATTTTATCATATATTTTTATAGAATACAATATATCTTATAAGAGATACCAAGATACTCCATATTTTTTATAAAATACTTGCAGGAACCGTCCATATTTTATTTTGTGAAAACAAATACGTTCCATGAAAGAGGCTTAACGCTTACGGAGTACACGCCATCCTTGAGCTCGCCGTTGGTGTTCTTCTTAGGAACGAACATCTCCTGGTTGTCAACGGTGCTTACCTTGTCAAGCTCTTCGTCTGTGCAGAACATCTCGTAATGCTCAACGTTTGTGTAGCCTTCGAAGCCCTTGATATCAACGTTTACACCGTAGCTCTCATTTTCGTTACGGTTGATGGCGAATACTGTAAGGGTATCGTTTTCCTTATCCCATGCTGATGCGGAATCGATGTAGTTAACACCTTCTTTTCCGGTGTACTGTGAAGTATCATCGATAGCGTAACCGGGCATATCGTAAGTGTCGGACTCAACTGCTGTCCTCATTGAGGTACCCTTTGCATACTTTAACATCTGCATATATGCGTAGTGCGATGCTGTCTTCCAAACATTGTCATGATCCGATGCACAAAGTGCTCCGAGTCCGCCTGTCATACAGCCTATCTTTACGCGGTCTGCGTGGCGCAGGAATGCGAGCTGTACCGAAAGGAATGAAAGTGCATG
>JAIKXA010000168.1 GCA_024684355.1 Lachnospiraceae bacterium | reverse complement strand
ATAAGCAGTAGGACCTGTGGCGGTGGCAATAGCGTTTGACCTGTTCAGAAGCTGTGAAGCGAAAGAGCCATAGCCTTTGAAAAGTGTCTGTACGGCGGAAATATCTGCCTTGTCCAGCTTATCCTGATCGAAGGATAACTTGTTGTCTGAACCGACAGTTATCCCTGCTTCCGAAAGCAGCTTTGAATTGATCGAAGTGGTCTTTGTCATCCAGGATCCGTTACGAAGTACCGATATGGTATCGGAATTGCCTGCACTTTCAACTACCTTGTTATAATCTTCGGTGAATTTCTTAAGAGCTTTCCCTATTGCCTCGCGGTCATAATCCTGTTTAACAGTCTTCTCACCGGTCTTTTCATCCGTCTCTGTGAAGCTCTTCTTAGCCCAAAGAGATTCCTTCATTACTTCCTTTAAAGAATTGCCCATTGCTGTAGCATTCTGTGCAGTAAGCACGGGAGATGACTCTGTTTGCTTTAAAGTAGCTTTTGCAGAGGGGTTATTGGAATAGTAAGCATTCATCAGTTTCCGGTACGAGCCGCTCGAAATGATGCTGTAATCGGAAAAGTTGATACCACTAAGTCCGGATAACATAGAAAGATTTGACTTGGAAGAACTGTTTCCATAGCTGTTATAAGAACCGAAAAGATTGCTATAAGAGCTGTAGGAGTTTAACCAAGGCTCTGATGCGTAACCTCTGATGTACGGCATAACGATTACCTCCTTTCCCTGAATGTAATAGGCATTATGGGTATAATACCTCAATTCATATATCGGCATATAGAGGATATACATTAAGATGTTGGGGTCAAAACCTTGTTTTGCCCCCAACTGATGCCACGGATTGCTTTGTTGCAAGCAAGCTTGAACGGCTTTTGGACTTTTGACCTTAGCATCATATTAATATTTCAGGTAATAAGACCGATATATGATACAGATAGTTATACATATTTGAAACCCGGATACGGAGGTAAACTATGGCAATTAATATAAAATCATCAACAGATATATACAGGATTCAGACTCCGGTTTCCGGAGAAAAGGTCAAAAAGAGTTACATACTTGGAGCAGGTGACAGCCATCAGGCAGCATATAAAGGTAACATGAGTATAGACGGAGATACGTTTGAACTATCGGAAGAGGTGTCAAAAGCCATCAGGGAAGCTCACGAAAAAATGATGGAGCAGAATGCCGCTATCAATGAAATGAATGCTGCCGCCCACAATATAGTTGCCGCCGAACAGCAGGGAGATGTAATAAAATCCGCCATGGAAGACCAGGCAAAGGCCATAGAGATAGCCGGAAGGATTGCAAAGGGCGGTCAGGTTCCACCCGGAGACGAGGCATTTTTATTGGAAAATAATCCGGACATGTACAAGCTTGCAAAACTTGCAGCGATGCATGCCAAGGAGCATGAGAAATATAAGACCCTGCTTGAGGAAAAAGAGCCTAAGGAATATGACTGGGAGAAAGGGCAGGACAGTACCGTTCACAGAGTAGCGGTGGATATAGAAATGGGTGCTGATGGTGCAGAGATCACCGGGGTATCGGAAGTGGCGGTTGACCACAATGACCTGCCGGGTAACGGCACCGTAAGCATTTCGTAGAATTATCAGTATAGCAAGGAGGCTTATATGATAACTGGAACATTATATGAAGCCGGTAAGATGATGGTCATGCAGAACAAATGGGAGCAGAAGAAAACTACCGGTAATATCAATAAAAAAGAAAAGAAAGAGTTGACCCCTCAGGAGAAGGAGCTTCAGAGGTACAGAGAGCAGCTCGAAGAGACAAAGAAGGGTAACGAATACAGTGCTCTTTACAGTAAGATACAGAGCGGTCAGAAATTAAGCCCGGCCGAAGAGGACAAGCTAAAAGCGCAGGATATGAAAGCATATCTGGATTATAAAGCCGATCAGGCAGAGCAGGAAGCATTTGAAGAAAAGCTTAAGCACTGCAAGACGAAGGATGAGGCTCAGAGACTTAAAACCACAAAGATGCAGTCCAACTTAAGCAAGATAAAGAATGTTGAAAATGATCCGTATATATCAGATTCTGAAAAACTGAGGATAGCCCGTCAGATACAGGGAGATACAACTGCATCAGCCAAAATCTTCGATAAGTTTACTCAGTCAGAGGAATATGAGAAGATGCCCACGGAGGCAGAACTCCAGCAGATCAGGAAGATGGAGAGAGACGCCGAGAATGCAGCCATGTTGAGTGAAACAGAGGAGCTTGTAGATATTTCGGAAGAAAATATCCAGGAGGTAGAGGTAGCCGATATAATTGAAGAACATCACAGTGAGGCAGAAAATCTGATAATCGATGCAAAATCAAAGGAGAAGGAAGCGGTAAACGGAAGTGATACGGTCTTAGAAGAGATGCATGCGATTGTCAGCAAGCTTAATAAGAATAAAGAAGGCAGTAATATAGATATTACAATATAATGGAAATTCCGTCCCAAGTTGAATCCGGGGCGGGATTTTTTACGTTGCCTTTTTCTATAAAAGATGGTAAAATATAATGTTGTATAATGTTTTCCAAAATGGAAAGGGGATTATTATGGATTTTCAAAAATTCCTTGGATGTTATGATTGTAAAGCCTGTGTTATGTCAGTGGAGACATATCCTGACGGCTCATATGGAAATATAAGGGTGGTTACCGGTAACAAGGCACATTGTGAAGATGTGGCTATGATCACGGGACATCCCGTGGTAGAGGACACACCTTATGAAATGAGTTTTCCCAAGGATTTAAACTTTGAGGAGTTTTGCTATAGAAGTGCTGTACTTAAAAAACAGCTTCATACATATGTCAATCTGTATCAGATGGGACTCTGGCTCGAGATATATATGCTTCCGCTTGAGTCTGATAAAGAAAACACCGCATATTGCCTGTATGCATATAATGTATCACCTAAGGCAAATGCGGATACCATGTCGGATCTTTCACCGGATCTGATCTCGGATGTCCTTTCTTCATGTATAAAGCTTCGCGGAGCCAAAGACTTTGAATCGGGCATCAATGAGGTTATAACGGATATCCGTAATGTATGCGAAGCAAGAAGATGCTGTATCCTGATGGTGGATGACGAAGAACAGAGCTGCTCGATACTAGCCGATGTTTTGGGTCCGGGAGTGGAAAAACCTCACGGAGCCAGCATGGATAAGAGCTTTTACAGTGTAGCAAAAACATGGGAAGCTACACTCGCCGGAAGTACCTGCCTGATCATCAAAAACCGGCATGATATGGAAGTGATCAAGGAACGTAATCCCGGCTGGTATGCGTCATTGGCTAAGGCTTTGGTTGACAGCCTTGTGATTTATCCTTTAAAGCATAATGATAAATTGCTCGGTTATATCTGGGCCTCCAATTTTAATACGGAAAGAGCGGACAAGATAAAAGAAGTTCTGGAAGTTACCACATTCTTTATAGCGTCCGAAATAGCAAACTATCAGCTGTTAAAGAGGCTTGAGATACTCAGCAATATGGACCTGCTTACCGGCTGCCGCAACAGAAATGCGATGAATAACCGCGTAGCGGAGTTTGATAAGCCCGAGGCTAAAAAGTACAAGAACATAGCTGTTATATTTGCGGACCTTAACGGATTAAAGCAGACCAATGACAGGGAAGGCCATCCGGCAGGAGACAGGATGCTTAAAAGAGCAGCAAATGTTCTTGCAGAGGTATTTACCGAAGAAGAGATATACCGTGCAGGCGGTGACGAGTTCATGATCTTAGCTCTGAACACTTCCGAAAAGGAAATGGAAGACAAGATCGCAACCCTCAGAAATGTAAGTGAGGACAACAATGTCAGCTTTGCAGTAGGTCTCAGTTTTGACGATACAAAGCTTGATATACGTAAAGACATGCATATTGCGGATGAGCGTATGTACGATGATAAGGATGCTTATTACAAGGAGCATCCCGAAAGAAAGTACAGGTAAAAAACCATAAAGGTCAGAGCATAAAATTACAAAACAGATGATTGGGGTAAACAAATGGGATCCGAAGGAAAAATCTTTAATGACAAAATAACCGAAAATATCGGTAAGGTAATAGTGGGTAAGGAGACTGTTATAAAGTATCTTTTAACCGCACTTCTTGCAGACGGACATATTCTTATGGAGGATGTTCCCGGTACAGGTAAGACCAAGCTTGCGAAATCACTTGCAAGGTCTTTAAGTGTCGGTTTCTCCAGAGTTCAGTTCACTCCGGACCTGCTTCCCAGTGATATTACGGGTATCAATGTGTTTGACCGTAAGGAGAACGACTTTGTATTAAGAAAAGGCCCCGTGTTTACCAATATCCTTCTAGCAGATGAGATAAACAGAGCTACTCCCCGTACACAGTCGGGCTTGCTCGAGTGTATGGAGGAAAGACAGGTTACCATAGACGGTGAGACTATGAAACTCGATGTGCCGTTCTTCGTAGTGGCTACACAGAACCCTATAGAAAGTGCCGGTACGTTCCCTCTTCCGGAGGCTGAGCTTGACCGTTTCATCATGAAGCTTACCGTAGGACTTCCCGGCAAGGATGAAGAGGTCGATATCTTAAATAAATATATGGAAAAAGACCCGCTTGATACTCTTGAAAGTGTTACCACAGCGGAGGAATTAAAAAATGCCCGTGAAGCTGCCATGAAGGTTAAGATGCATGAGAGTATCCCGGGATATATAGCCGATATTTCACAGGCATCACGTAACCATCCCGAGATATCACTCGGTATCAGTACCCGAGGCAGCATTGCTCTTATGCGCTGCGCTAAGGCTTATGCATATCTTTCGGGCAGGGATTATGTGGTACCCGATGACATCAAGGCAGTTGCGGTACCTGTACTTGCACACCGGATCAAGCTCGGTATAGGTATAGGCAATCCCGATAAGGTTATAAAGGGCTTGATTGCAGGCATTAAGGTGCCTACGGAGGTATTTACCGCATGATACAGTTTATTGTCATACTTCTTATGGCAGCAATACTGTATATGGTTCAGCGTTATATCTATATGAAGTTCTGGGCAAGGGACCTTGAAGTGGATATACATTTTGAAGGTAAGGAGATTTTTGAGGGAGAGCGCGGCAGACTGGTCGAGACGATCACCAACAGCAAACGGCTTCCTCTGCCCATGATAAAATGCAAGTTCCAGACCAGCAGAAATCTGATGTTTGATAATTCCACGGTAAATCAGAATACGGATAATTATTACCGGAATGATGTATTTACACTTGGAGGTCGGGAAAGGATAACAAGGACCATAGCATTTACAGCTGCAAAAAGAGGTCTTTATTATATCAACAGCGCGGAGCTGGTAAGTACGGATCTGTTTTTTACTTTGCAGACGGTACTCATGCATAAGCTGTACGATGAGATATATGTGCTTCCGCGTCCTTATAATACCAATGAATTCAGAAAATCCCTGCAGTGGATAAACGGCGAGATCAAGACCCAGTGCCACCTGATAGAGGATCCTTTTGAGTTCAGGGGTATCAGGGAATACCAGCCTTATGACAATATGAGGAGTATCAACTGGAAAGCTACGGCCAAAACGGGCGAGCTGAGAGTAAACATGCGTGATTTTACGTCACAGAAGGTTGTAAGGATATTCCTTAATGTTGAGGATCTGGGTGTCATCAAGAGGACCGAGGCCTGTGAAGCGGCCATCAAGGTGGTGGCAGGTCTGGTTAAGAGCTTTACCGCGGAGGATATGGAGTTTGCTTTCTACAGTAACGGTGTGGATATCTTAAGCAAACAGCCGATAAGGATCAAAAGAAGCCGCGGAAAGGCGCACGAGGAGGAGATATACAGAGCTCTTGCACGTATAGACTTGTCCGCAGAAACAAGGGATATGAACGAACTTTTCGGAAATACCATAACGCATGGTGACGGTTCTATGTGTGATTATCATATTTCCGTTAATTCATATGAAAATTACCAAAGGCTTTTGGAAAGCTATGACAGCATGCATATGAGCTTTTTATGGCTCTATGTTACATCTGCTACAGAGCTTATGGGCATATCGGGTAAACTACTTACCAGAGTTATGCCGATAAGAAGCTGGAGCAGAAGTGTTAACCCCGAGATAGATCTGGATAAACAGGTAGGATAAAGACGACTTATGCAGAGAGCCACTAAGGAAAAAACTCTGATACTTATTAGAGAATTGATCGTAACGCAGACAAACCACTGGAGTCTGTTTGCACTTAGTTACGGTCTTTCTGTTATGCTCGCCGCGGTCTACGGGATCATGAGACTGAATCTCCTTATGTGGGGCCTTATGGGAGCGGGACTTATCTTTAATTATCTTATCCGCATAAAAACAACCAGGATGTGGGTATCGATCTTACTGCATTTCCTTTCGTTTTTGTTTATGACGGCTACCGGCTTTACGGAGCTTGAGTATCTGCTTTTGCACGGCGGATTCGCTTTCTTTTACTGTGTACTTTCCGTTGTCAAGCAGTACGGAGCGATAGAGATGGAGGATGAGAATTTTTCGATACCTGTAATATCGATCCTTATCTGCGTACCTTATTTTGTGCTGACGCTGGCACACTATGAGAATATCACGGGCATATACAGAAATCTTCTGATCTGTCTGTTTACCATGTTCTTTATGCAGCATTATTTCGGAAGGTATGCACGTTTTGTAAGGCTTAATGAACACAGTGCCGGTTTCTTCCCCAAATCGGAGATCATGGGAGCCGGCCTCAAAAATGTTATCATATATGTAGGTATTTCCGCAGGTCTGTTTTTCGGCATAGCCAATATGGACAGTCTGACAGAACTTGGCAATAAGCTTTCGGATAAGATGATCTATTATATCAAGAAGCTTTTAAAATTCCTGTTCGGGAAGGGTGAGAAGGAGCCAATAGAGTCGCAAAGGCTTGATTACAACGATTTTGATTCGCTTACCGCTAAGATGGGAATGGGAGAAGCACCGAAGGAATCGCTGTTCAGTATCATCATACAAAAGGTTATCTGGGCACTTATAATAGCCCTGGCCCTGTACTGCTTATACAAGATTGTAAAGAAGATACTCGGTTTCTTTAATATGAAGCTTGACAGGGAGGATATTATAGTTGACGAACTCGTGACCGACGTAAGGGAGTCCTGTGACAGTTCGTCCGTAAAGACCAAAAAGGTCAGGGAAAAGAGATTTTTCCTAAGCCCCAGAGAGAAGGTGCGGAAGTATTTTAAAAATGCCGCCAAGGAGAAATGCTACAGGATATGCAAGTCCGGAGACCATATGCAGTTAAGCTACAAGACCTCCGGGGAATGCAGCAGTGCGGTGAATGTTCCCGAACTTTCCGAGATATATGACAGGGCAAGGTACTCCGATGAGGAGATAACGGAACAGGATGCTCTGAAAATGAAGCAGATCTACGACCGTTTATGTGATTCGTAAAGGTTTTTATATTAAAGTTTTCTTATCAAAAAGGCACATCAACAAAAATGGGGATGTGCTTTTTTTGATTTTTTGTAACATAGTATATATTGAAAATTCTGTGCTTTTATGAATTTATCAGATGGTTTTGCGCTTTTGCGGCGCACGGATAAAGTCAGGCCTTCACGGACCTGGCGAGGTTTAAGACATATGTAAGGAGGAACGAGGTTTGAAAATCGCAGTTTTAGGAGCCGGAGCGATGGGCAGCATGCTGGGCGCGTATCTTCAGCTGGGCGGTGCTGATGTTACATTGCTTGTAAGAAGAAAAGAGTTGGCTGAAAAGTTTGCGGCACCTGGTATCGTTATGAGAAGCTATACAGGTGCTGAAGGAGAAAAGACGGAGATCGGACCCATACCCATGAAGGCAGCAGCTGACTGCAGCGGTCTGGATGTTATGGATGCAGTACTTGTAATGGTAAAGGGCTGTGATACAAAGAGTGCCCTTGAGGGTGCGGCTTCCATAATAGGAGATAATACGAAGATCATTACACTCCAGAACGGTATCGGAAATACGGATATCATTGCTGAGAGCGTAAATAAAGATAATATATATTACGGATGCGTAAATATGTCGGCTATAATGTCAGCACCCGCAGTACTTGATACAGGACTGTTCGGAGATGTCAATGTGGTATTCGGCTCCGTGACAAAGGGTGATGACCAGAAGAAGTTCGGTGATGAACTGGCAGGTATTTTTAATGCAAGCGGTATCAAGGCTGCTTACACCGAAGATATCGATACCGAGGTTTGGTATAAGCTTCTGGTAAATATCGCAGTTAATGCAGGCTGCGGTCTTGTGAGACTGCGCGGCGGTGAAGCAGGAAACGATCAGGACTTTACATTATTGGCTGTTGATATGCTTAAAGAAGCTATCGCAGTAGGTTATTCCTGCGGTGTTAAGCTTGATTTTAATTATTTCATGACTCATATCCTTCCTGTAGCACGTAAGACATCAGGTCTTCATTATCCGTCCATGGCACAGGATATGCTTATGAAGAAAGCTCCCACCGAGATAGAGTTTATCAACGGTGCGGTGGAGCGTCTCGGTAAGAAGGCAGGTATCCCTACTCCCGTAAACCAGACGATCGCAAGACTTGTTCGTACTATAGAGAGAAATTACGACAAACAGTATCAGGACAAGAGCGCAAAGTCAGGTCCTTCATACAAGGTGAAGATATCCGACAAATTCTGTAAGGGATGCGGATATTGTATCAAGTATTGTCCTAAAAAGGTGCTTACAGCTGAGGATGGTCTTAATTCCAAGGGCTATGTAAAAGTTAAAGTTGCAAACCAGGGTGATTGTATCGGATGTCTGCAGTGCAGTACGGTATGTCCCGAGGCAGCTATCACTATTTCCAAGGAAGATTAAAGATAAGGAGAAAAACATGGAAAAGAGATTTATGAAGGGTAACGAAGCTCTGGCTGAGACTGCTGTAAGAGCAGGAGTCAGATTCTTCGCAGGCTATCCCATCACTCCCCAGAACGAAGTTCCCGAGTATTTAAGCCGCAGGCTTCCCGAAGTGGGCGGAGTATTTATACAGGGTGAGAGCGAGATAGCTTCTATAAATATGGTTTACGGTGCTGCAAGTACAGGCGTAAGGGCTATGACATCTTCATCGGGCCCCGGATTATCGCTTAAGTGTGAGGGTATCTCATATCTTGCAGCCGCACAGCTTCCCGCTTTGATCGTTGATGTTAGCCGCGGAGGTCCCGGACTCGGAAGTATCCAGCCCGCTCAGTCCGATTATCTTCTGGTGACCAAGGCTTTAGGTCACGGCGGACACAGACTTATGGTATTTGCTCCTTCTACACTGCAGGAGATAGTTGATCTTACATATAATGCATTTAATTATGCAGAGCGTGACAGAAATCCCGTATGCATCCTTATGGACGGTGTACTTGGTGCTATGATGGAGCAGGTTGAACTGCCCGAGATGAAGGAACCCGATCCCAAGGCTCAGTCTTCATGGACCATGGGCAGATGGGAAGGTGAAGAGAACAGACAGTCACACCTTATCTCTCCCATATATGAGGCAGGTCTTGAAGGGCTTAACAAGTCCTTTGCAGAGCGTACAAAGAGATGGGAAAAGGAAGACGTACAGGTTGAGGAGATCGGCTTAGAGGATGCTGAGTATGTTGTAACCGCTTACGGCATCGCCGCACGTATAGTTAAGCAGGTGGCTGAAGAGCTGAGAGCAGAGGGTGTAAAGATAGGTGTTATCCGTCCCATCACTCTGTTCCCGTTCCCTAAGGAGAGCTTTGGCAAGCTTGACTACAGCAAGGTCAAGGGCGTTATCGATATAGAAATGGCTATCCCCGGCCAGATGGCTGAGGACGTGGAGGCAGCAGTTAAAGGAAGAGCACCGGTTTACGAGTATGGTCATTCCGGCGGAGTGCTGCTTGACGATTACGATGTTAAACAGGCTATAAAGAAGATCATAGCAGGCGGAAAGGAGGAAGCATAATGAGTAATTTATATCAAAGACCTAAGTCGATCCTTCCTACCGCATCTTCATACTGCCCCGGATGTCTTCATGCAACGGCTACAAAGATAATAGCCGAGGCTATAGATGAACTCGGTGTCAGAAACAAAGCGGTTTATGTACTTCCCGTAGGCTGTTCCACACAGGGACTTGTTTCGTGGGATCTTGATATCATCGGCAGTGCACACGGCAGGGCACCTGCAGTTGCAACCGGTATCAAAAGATGCAGACCCGACTGCCTGGTATTTTGTTACCAGGGCGACGGAGACCTTGCTTCCATAGGTCTTGCGGAGATCCTTTCATGTGCTAACCGCGGTGAGAATATCACTGTTATATTTGCAAACAACTCCATCTTCGGTATGACCGGAGGACAGATGGCACCTACCACTCTGCTCGGACAGAAGGCTACCACGGCAGTTAACGGAAGACAGCTGCTCGGTACAGGTTATCCGTTAAAGATGTGTGAGCTTATAAAAGAACTCGATGCTCCCCGCCTTGTTACCCGCTGTACGCTCAGAACCCCTCAGGGTATCAAACAGGCTAAGGCAGCCATCATCAAGGGCTTTAAGAACCAGCTTGAGAATAAAGGATTTTCATTCATAGAGCTTCTCACCAACTGCCCCACAACCTGGCATTGCGATCCCGTAACCAGCCTTGAGTTTATGGAGAAGGGAACTGAGAAGTATTTCGAGTGCAAGACATTCGTTGATAAGGAAGAGAGGTTTGCAGAATGAAGTATTCATTATTGATATCCGGAACCGGCGGACAGGGTGTCCTTTCAGCCGGAGCTTCACTTGCGGCAACAGCTGCTTCAATAGGATTTGCTACATTTGTTCCGTGGTACGGCGCTGCTCAGCGTGGCGGTGTAGCCAAGTGTACCGTGGTTCTTTCGGATAAGCCCATCAATTCTCCGCTTCCCGGAAAGTGCATGGGTATGATCGCCATGAGCGATGATGCATGCCAGAAGGGCCTTAATGAACTTGTTCCCGACGGACTTGTTATCAGAAATTCAAGCCGTGCAAAGAGCAAGATCAGAAACGGCGGAGTTTATCTGCTTGATGTTCCCGCAGACGATATGGCTAAAGAGATAGGCGATATCAGGATGGCCAATATGATCCTTATCGGAGCTTTACTCGGTTTTACCAAGATGCTTCCCAAGGAGATCGTTCTGGCAGGACTTACCAAAAAGCTTGCAAGCAAGGGCGAGCTTGTAGTGGCTGCAAATAAAAAGGCACTTGAAGCCGGCTTCGAATGGGGTGCTGATATGACACATGTCAAGAAGCTTGAAGCTAAGGCAGCCGTTAATTCAAAGTACAGCATAGAAAAGACTACTGTAGGCGAGATCCTTGATACTCCCAAGCTTCGTGCCATAGTAGAGCAGATGTTCCCTCAGGTACTCAACCATCCGCTTCTTGAGACCGGACGAACCTTTAAGTTCATTGATGCAGTTCCTTATATGAAGGATATGTTAAAGCCCGAAGATCTTGAGAACTTCAGCGATGCTTTGGAAGAAATCGAGTAAATTGGAGAAGGAGACCGCGGTTTTTGCGGTACTTATAAAATGATAGGTTTTAGAAAACAGGAAGATACAAGAGATATATTTGAAAAGCTTTATCACGATGTCAGTGACGGAGCCGATACCATACTGAATTATTATGATGGCAGTATCGCCGATGCTTTTTTCAGAGCTGCAGACATATATCCAGGATATACCGCGTATGAATTCTTAGGCAGAAAAGTCAGCTATAAGAACATGAGAAAGCAGGTTGAACTCTGTGCCAGAGCATTAAAGAGTGCAGGTCTTAAGCCGGGCGAATGCGTCACCATAGCGCTTCCCAACTGTCCTCAGGCGCTCTGCCTTTTCTACGGTGTTAACCTTGCAGGCGGCGTAGCCAGCATGATCCATCCGCTTTCTTCGGAAAGAGAGATAGAATACTACCTAAAGACCTCAAGGTCGGTAATGGTAGTTACACTTGACCAGCTTTTCCCGAAGTTTAAAAACATACTTGATAATACCGAAGTCCGGATGACCATCGTTACAGGTATCCAGGACGGACTTGCATTCCCCAAGAATGTGGCTTACAGGCTTACTGTCGGCAGAAAAACTGCCAAGGTGGAAGAGGATGAGAGCATCTTCAGATGGGATTCCTTTATGGAGATGGGTAAGAATTTTGAGGGGGCATATGCAGAGAGCAGATCCTGCCATGATCCGGCAGTTATCCTTTTCTCGGGCGGAACCACAGGTACCACCAAGGGTGTTGTGCTTACCAGCTATAACTTTAATGCACAGGCTATCCAGATAAAGGCTACTGTACCGGTACTAACACCCGGAGATAAATTTATAGCCGCCATGCCCATGTTCCACGGTTTCGGACTCGGCATATGCATCCACTGCATGCTTTATGCGGGTGCATGTACGATCCTTATACCCAGGTTCACGGCAAAGAGCTACGTAAAGCTTATTTCGGAGTCAAAGTGCTCATATTTTGCCGGAGTACCCACACTCTTTGAGGCAATACTCAGAGTACCCCATATTCATGGCCTTGATTTCAGTCATCTTAAAGGTATATTCTCGGGAGGCGACAGCCTATCTCCCGAGCTTAAGGACAGATTTGACAGATTCTTATTTGAACATAATTCTCCGGTACCCGTAAGAGAGGGCTACGGAGCAACCGAGACCTTATCGGCATGCTGTCTTTCACCCAAGGAAGGCGCAAAGCGCGGCAGCATCGGCTTCCCGTTTGCGGATATGGTATTTAAGATCGTCGATCGCGATACCGGAGCAGAAGTTCCTAACGGAGAAACAGGAGAGATAATCATTAGCGGCCCCCTTGTTATGAAGGAATATATCGGTAATCCCGAGGAGACCGCACAGACTCTTCATGTTGATGCAGACGGACGTAAGTGGCTGTATACCGGCGATCTCGGTATGATAGATGAGGAAGGCTTTGTTTTCTTCAAGGGCCGTGCAAAGAGAATGATCATTGCTTCAGGCTACAATGTATATCCCAACCAGGTAGAGACCGTACTGGAGGAAAACCCGATGGTCGAGAAAGCCTGTGTAATAGGTGTTGCGGACAAATACAGGATGCAGAAGATCAAAGCGTTTATCGTACTGTCCGAGGGTACCGAGGCAAGCGAGGAAACAAAAAAAGAATTGCTTGAGTACTGCAAATCCAAATTTGCAAAGTATGCTAAGCCTAACGAGATAGAATTACGTGATTCACTTCCGCAGACCAAGATCGGAAAGACCGATTACAGAAAGCTGGAAGAGGAAGAAAAGAATAAGAACAAGTGATTTTTTGCCCCATATGTATCCGGATAAGTCGGAATATATATGGGGCAATTCTTGAAAAAAAAATATTTATATGATATAATTATTTTGATTGTATTGCTAACGGAGGTTGTTTTATGCTCATTGACGGAGGTCTGGTTCTTGAAGGGGGAGGCACGAGATGTCTTTTTTCTGCCGGAATACTTGACCGTTTGATAGAAAACCAAATATATTTTAAGAATGTCTATTCTGTTTCCGCCGGAGCATATATAGGTATCAGTTACATTACCAAACAATCCGAATGGGCACGGAAATCACTTTTGGAAACGGTTAAGACCAATAAGCTTTTTTCATGGAGAAACTTCTTTTTGCGCGGTTCTGTCATCAATATAAAGCTGATGTTTGACAAGATCCCGAACGAGCTTTTGCCAATCGATTACGATGAGTTTTTCAGATCCGGCCAGACACTTACGATGTGTCTTACAGACTTAAAGACCGGAGATCCGGTATATATAAATGAGTATGCCGACTCTAAATATCTGATGGATATGTGCTGTGCTTCCAACTCATTCCCGGTTATCAGCCGAACAAGGTTTGTAGACGGAAGACCCATGACGGACGGCGGAATGGCGGATGCCATACCGATCAGAAAGGCACTTTCGGACGGCGTAACGAAGAACCTGATAATCCTTACACAGCAGAGCCGATACAGAAAAAAGCTTAAAACAAGTAAGCTGATAACGACCAGGTATTTCAGATACAGGAATTTTATAAAGACCATTAAGGAAAGACCGTATAAGTACAATGCGGATCTTGATCTTGTGGAGGAGCTTGTACAGCAAAAACAGGCGATAGCTTTTTATCCTGAAATATCGCTTCCCAAGCTTATCACACGTGATCCGGCCAAGCTCAGAGAGCTGTATGATCACGGATATGAGATGGGTGTTGAAGTAGTAAAGAAAGTAAAAGATTTTTTTGGTATTTAAGGTGGAGTAAATGATAAAAAAGCTTTTGCTGACATTAAAATACGGTGAGAAAAAAGCCAGGATGGTGCTGTCGGGAGTACTTGTTCTCCTGACAGCAGGAGCTGTGCTTTTGGTACTCGGCATAATAAAAAGCGCTCTTATACCTCTGGGGTTGGGAGCGTTGTTGTTGATCGCCGGTCTGCTGGTGCTGTTTTCGTTTTCATTTGTTGATATTGATGTAAGCCTGGCCGACCGTGAAAAGAAAAACGACACAGCGGCAAAAAAGCCTAAGCCGGAGAAAAAACAGCAGGCAAAGGATGAGCCGTCTAAGAACGAGACTGAAGACGATCCCGGTTACTCCATGGAGGATATTGATTTTTCCATGCTGGCCGAGGACCTTTCAGATCTGGCTATAGGTGTGGGCGGACTTGCGGTCGGAGATATTTCGGGTATCAATGATAAAGATAAAAAAGACGGAGATACAGATAAGGAAAAGAAACAGCAGGAATCCGATACTTCCGAAGATAATACGGATGACTTAAGCTTTTTGGATGACGTAAACATGCCGGAGGAAAAGAAAAAGAACGATATCTCCACGGATGTGGCGGGAAAGACCAAAAAGAGAAAAGAGCCGGAAGAACAGGATGAAGATGATGATATCCCGGCTAACGGCAAACCTAAGGAGAGGGAAACAGTAAAGCCAACTCCCAAACAGATAAAAGCCAGGAGAAAGATGCTCAGGGTACGCAGGGACGACAGAAGATATACGCCCGTGTTCATAGACTCATGGAATGAGGCTTCTGCCCACAGGGTACCTGCATTTATACAGGATAAGGGAAAGACAGTAAATATAGTACTCGTCGAAGGGGCTTTAAGGACAGAGCTTATGCCCATGAAGGATTTCCTCAAGGTCACATATAAAAAGAATGTTGAAGACCGTATGGCCGAAAGCTACGATGAGATCCGGAATGACAAAGAAGTAAGTGCGATATTCGGTGATCTGCTTCCGGCGCTTTATCCCGGACCGGATATGGGAAATACGAGCGTAATGTACAAAAACCTGTACATACTGGGTGGAAAGATAGCTGTAACGCCCAGGTCGCTCCGTAAGATGATCAACAAATTTGATTTTGAGTTTAATGTATTTGATTCACTGAACCTTAAGGGCAATTATTCGAAGTTCTTTAAGATGGCATATGAGAACAGGATATTCTGGACGGATAATGTAATAACCCAGAATGATTATCAGGAGAGGATAAGAGGGCTGCTCCAGTCAATGGTTGAGGATGAAAACCTGTCTACAGCGGCATTTGAAAATGACCTTGCCATGATGGTAAGGTATAATCTGATAACTAAGGAATATGCCGATTATTATTCGGCCAGAAAAACAGATAAAATAAGGATAAGGATATAAGGGGGGAGCATTATGGATGAGGTTAATCCTATACTTTTAAAGTTTTTGGAGGCGGAAGCATCTTCCGACAAGCTCAGGATCATACAGGATAACGGGGAATCACTGGATGACAGGGCATTAAACAACATCGAGGCCAGCCTGGACGTTGTGTCTAACAGTACTGACCCCGAAGAAAGGATTAATTATATCTGTGATGTATTAAGGACCCGTGCCAAGTTTGAGACCGGCAGGCTCCGTTAAGCGGACGGACCGCTATTTTACGAACAACGGCATAAGCATGATAAAGATACCAAGTCCTGCTATCAGTATTCCCATGAAGATACCGTTTTTTCTTGCCGTATCCATAAGGGAATCGTAATACATATGCGGATCATAAGGGTTTAACAGGATAGTTTCCACATTCCCTTCTATGGGACGGTTGAGGCGTTTCTGTTCCCAGATATCGTTGTTGACCAGAAATCGCTGTTCGTTATAATAATACTCGTAGGTTATGTTCCAAAAACGGCCGCCTCTGCCGCCGAATTTTGAATCCACACAAAAGAGCCTTGCATCGACAGGTACGGTGCAGGCTTTTTTAATTAATGTGTAACGGTAAAATTTCCTGTATAAAAGCCATGCTGCCGTGAGCAGGCAGAAAATTCCCATTACAATATAAAACATATTACCGTTTAGGAAGCTTCCGTAAAGGGTGTGATTATGCATTGATGTCCTCCTTGATAAGAGAGTTTTCGTCTTCCTTTACAATATACACCGGTCTATGTTTGATTTCCATATATATACGGGCAAGATACTGTCCTGTAATACCTAAGAAAAGCAGGATTAGACCGCCGATCAGAAGCATCATCAGGTACAGTGTGGGGAAGCCCGCTACGGGGTCCCCGAATATGAGTGTTTTGATAAAGTGGAATATGCCTATCAAAAACGATATGATGCAGAATATTATTCCTATAAAGGAGCAGATCTTAAGGGGGCCTTCTGAGAAGCTTAATATGGCATCAAACGAATAGGAAACAAGCTTTCCGGAAGACCATTTTGACTTTCCCGCAGGACGTTCTCCTGTTTCAAACGGAAGCCATTTGGTATTAAAACCGACCCAGTTGAATATTCCTTTGCTGAAACGGTTGGTCTCGGGCATATCAAGTATGGCATTGACCATTATACGTTTCATGAGCCTGAAATCGGTGGCTCCGTTTACAAGGTTAAGCTTTGACAGTTTGTTCATTATCTTAAAGAACGCTGATGAAAAATGTCTTCTGAAAAAGCCTTCTTTTTTCCTGTCGTTCCTGTACATGGCTACGGAATCACAGCCGGAAGACATAAGTTCCTTTAACATATCGGGTATGAGTTTCGGAGGATGCTGCAGATCGGCATCCATCAAAAGAACATAGTCGCCTTTTGCGTTTTTAAGACCCGCAAGTATGGCGGCTTCTTTTCCGAAATTCCTTGAAAAAGATACGAAACGCACAGATGCATCATGCTCATGCAGGGTGCGTAAAAGCTTAAGAGTGCCGTCGCTTGAGCCGTCATCGACAAATATAAGCTCTGTATCAAAGCATGTTCCTGCTATGACAGATCCGTCTGATGATATCTGACGGCAGACTTTGCTTATTTCCTCCATAAACAGAGGAAGTACTTCTTCTTCGTTATAGCAGGGTATCACTATTGACAGAAGTTTATTCATTTAAACCTCCATTCAGTTTCTCGTAAAGCTCTTCCCACTTTTCCATCAGTTCCTCGAGTTTTTTGTCGTTTTCGGCATGTTCATTTGAAAGCTCCATGAGCTTTGAGGATACAGTGGCGTTTTCGGGCAGAGCCATCAGCCCGTCGAGCTCATCATTGCGGAGCTCCAGACGGCTTATTTCTTCCTCTGTGTGCTTAAATTCATTTTCCAGCTTACGCTGGATAGCCTGTTGTTTCTTAGCATTTTCCCAGGATTCCTTTGAACCTGCGGCAGCGGGAGCGGGTACGGATGAAGCGTTTGCGGCGGTACCCGGCTTATTGTTTTTTCCTAAGTTACTGTTTTTATCCAGCTCTAAGAGCATATCCCTTTTTTCAAGATAATAGTCGTAAGTTCCGTCAAAGCATATGAAATGCTTATCTTTAAGCTCCATGATGCGTGTAGCGGTCTTGTTTATGAAATATCTGTCGTGGGATACGTATACTACGGTACCTTTATAAGAAGAAACTGCCTGCTCGAGTATTTCCTTGGAGATGATATCGAGGTGGTTGGTCGGCTCGTCCAGATACAAAAGGTTTGCATCGGACAGCATGAGCTTTGCCAGGGAAACACGGCCCTTTTCGCCTCCGCTCAGGTCTCGTATCAGCTTAAATACGTCATCTCCCGTAAACAGGAATGCTGCGAGTACATTGCGTACCTTGGTATTGTCCATATCGGGATAGGTATCCTGAATCTCTTCGAACACGGTCTTATCCGGATCGAGCACATGATGTTCCTGGTCATAGTAGCCGGTAAAGACCTTTGCACCGAGTTTGAAACTGCCGCTGTCGGGAGAAAGAAGACCGTTAAGGATCTTTAAAAGCGTGGTCTTTCCGGTACCGTTTGCACCTATGATCGCTACCTTGTCCCCGCGTTTTATCTCAAAATTTGCATCGGTAAAAAGCGTAAGATCACCGAAAGACTTAGACATGCCTTTTACGGTAAGCACATCGTTTCCGCTTTGTATATTCGGTTCAAGACGTATGTCCATCTCGGCGTTAACTTCCTTGGGAAGCTCTAAGCGCTCTATCTTTGCCAGCTGTTTTTCACGGCTTTCGGCACGTTTGATGGATTTTTCGCGGTTGAAGGATCTGAGCTTTTCTATTACCGCTTCCTGCCTTTTTATTTCACGCTGCTGATTCAGATACTGTTTGATATATGCGTCTCTTTGCTGCTTCTTCTTTTCCGCGAATACGGTATAGTTTCCGTCATAGGAGTGTACATGGGTGTTTTCTATCTCTATTACCTTGGATACGATCTTGTCTAAGAAGTATCTGTCATGTGCTACCAGGATAACAGAGCCTTTATATGAGTATAAAAAGCCTTCAAGCCAGCGAATGGCATCCATATCGAGATGGTTGGTGGGCTCGTCGAGCATGAGGATGTCGGGCTTTGAAAGAAGGAGCTTAGCCAATGCGACTCTTGTTTTCTGTCCTCCTGACAGGGTATTTACCATCTTGGAGAACTCGTCTTCGCCAAAACCGAGACCTTTAAGACAACCGGTAATCTCGCTTTTTACGGCATAGCCGCCCCCGTCTTCAAACTCCTGGTTCATTCTTGAATATCTGTTTAATGCCTGTTCGAGCTCTTCTCCCGAAAGCTCTTTTAACATGTGTTCCGTACGTCTGATGTTTTCTTCGAGTGCCAGAAGGTCTGCCTTTACGGAGAGTACCTCTTCATATATGGTATTGCTCTCAGAGAGGTTCTGCGTCTGGGTGAGCAGCCCTAAGCTGGCGTCTTTTTGTATGGAAACAGAACCGGCATCGGGCTTTAGCTCACCTGTTATGATCTTTAAGAGAGTTGATTTGCCGGCACCGTTAATGCCGACTATCGCTGCCTTCTGGCCGGCTTCTATATGAAATGAGACATCGGAGAGTATCACGTCCGTTCCGAAGCTCTTTGTAATCCCGTTAACTGATAATATCACTTTTATTCCCGTCCTGTCTGTTAGCTTATCACTTTGTGACAACGCTATAAATTATAGCAAAAATATATACCAACGTCAAATTTTTATGACCGGGCTTCCTTCCTTTATACAACAGACGGCGCATAACAGAAACTTGACATAAATCTTATATTGAGGTATCTTTATAAGGATGTAGTTTAGTGATCCGTCACTGGCATGGATGTTGTTTTATGGAGTATTACTAATGGGTCTGAATAGCATAATCGATTTAAAAGAGCCCGTAAAAGGGCTTACAGAGCCGGTATTTTTCTTAGATCTGAACATAGACCAGATACTGGAAAGAGTGACCGGAGGCAATAGAAAAATACGTGCGTTTTATGAGTATTTTCCTTTGGATAAGGAATGTACTCTTTATCGCCGTATGATATACAGGGATATAAGGGAAAAAGGACTTTTTAAGGTGTTTTCCGAATTCGAAGAGCGTTATACCGAGTTCAGGGAGCTTGAAAGAAAGAAGAAAGAGACCAGGGTAAGTGTTCAAAGGCCCGTATGGAATATCTATGCGATAAAGCTTTATACCGAAACTCTTATGAAGCTTCTTAAAGAGCTTGAAGAAACAGGACCCGAATCGGAGGGTATAAGAGCATTAAAGGAATATCTTGCTCATACCGTAGGAGAAAAAGCTTTCTGTGAGATGCATGACAAGAGCGTGGAGCTTACAAAGGAGCTTGAAGGGCTTAATGTGACCGCTACTTACGAAAAGGGAAGAGTACAGGTTGACATTAAGGATAAGGATTTAAACGAGGATGTGGACGAGGACGATGAAAATTATAAGAATTATCACATCTATGAAGAATTCCTCGATACCTTTGATGCGGAAAACCCGAAGGAATTTGTAAACCCGTTTGAGACCGTGGAAGAGCTTACAAGCTTTGAACAGGAAGTAGTAAAGATCGTTTCGAAAAGAAATCCCGAGTGGATGAAGAAGACGGAAAAGCTGTACGAGGACTGTTCAAACTTTGAGGATGAGTCATTTTTCAGACTCTACGAAGAGCTTCCGTATTATCTGTCATTCTACAGCTTTGAGGAAAGCATGAAAAAGCGCGGCATGATATTCTGCGAACCCGAAGAGGACGAAGCGAAATACATCAGCGCGGAAGGTCTTTACGATCTGGCTTTGGCATGTGTTAATTACGAAAAGGGAAAACCGGTTGTAAGCAACGATTTTTATTATTCGGACAAAGATCTTTTCTTTGTACTTACCGGACCCAACCAGGGCGGTAAGACCACTTTTGCCAGAAGCTTGGGACAGCTCATGTATTTCTCTAAGATGGGACTGGATGTGCCCGCCGTTAAGGCAAACGTACATTATTATACGGACCTGCTCACACACTTTTCCGTAGAGGAGAGCGTAGAGACCGGCAGGGGCAAGCTTATGGAGGAGCTGGTAAGGCTTTCACCCATGATGAAATATGCTAAGGATAATGCTTTTGTAGTAATAAATGAGCTCTTTACCACTGCAGCCAATTATGATGCGATCATAATGGGCAAAAATGTACTCGATCATTTTGTTAACCAGAATTGTCACGGTATATATGTAACACACTTAAGCGAACTGTGCGATACCGACAGCCATGTGGCGGGGTTATCGGCACAGCTTGATGAAAACGGCATACAGAATTTTAAGATATTGAGGAAGAGCGTGGCTTATGAGGGCTGCGCCGAAAACCAGATAAAGAAGTACAAGTTGGATTATAGTAGTCTTCAGGGCAGACTTAAGGAGATAATGGACAGAGCATGAATGTAAATCTGCTGTACAGTGACCGTGAATGGGTCAATGTTAAAAAATATTTTGATGCAAAAAGCATCGTGCAGGATCTGGGGCTTAAAACACTGTTTACAAATGCCGGCAAGGATGTTGTGTTTGAAAACGGGACGGCAAAAAAGATCAAAGAACAGGATCCGTATATAACCGATACCATGAGCAAGGTAATGGTAGTGCCTTTGGAGACAAAGGAGGAGATCGTATACAGACAGAAGATCATTAAGGACTGTCTGGAAAACGAGGATTTTATCAAAAAGCTCTATGTTATCGCCAACAGGGTAATAGTTGAGTGGGATAAGCTCGGAAGAAAAACCGTTTATAACGGAAAGCAGGATGCTGCGGCCTGGGCTGTGACCCAGATACATCTGACGGAACTGTTTGCACAAGGTTTAAAGGAGATCAAAAAAGCTTTCCGTGAGCATCTTACTTTTTTGCAATCGGAAGGTCTTAAAAACTTAAATGCAAGGCTTAAAGAAGAATTCAGCGATGAGTGTGAAAAAAGGACCGATAAGCTTTTGCATGATGTTTCGTTCTATGTTACCGAGAGCGAGGAGAAGGACGGAAATGTATATCTCCACATCCCGAAGATCGTGTTAAGGGGAAAGCTCGGTCCGGGACTAAAGTTTGAAAAAGTGGAACTGGTCGATGTTGCATCCGACAATATTAAATACAGAAATCCGAAAGGAACGATAGCGAAGATAGTAAACTTTAAGAATTCGCTTACACCCAATTCCTTTGCGGCAAAAATGACGCCTGTAGTCGAAAAACAGATCGTAGAACTGGAACAGAATACGGTCAACTATATAATGACTTACACAAAAAGCTTTACGGAGAAGTTTTCGGGCTTTTTCGAACAGCTTTTATTCCAGGCTGCATTTTACAGGGGAGCGGTCAACTTAAGACATCATATGAAGAGGATAGGCCTGGATTATTGTTTCCCGAATGTGTGCGACAGGAAAAATCTTACTTTCATAGAGCTTAAAGAGTTTGTTATGTGTATGGAGCAGCGTGTTAACGCCGTAGGTAATACATGCAGCATATTAAATAAACAGCTCGTTATCATAACAGGAGCCAATCAGGGCGGGAAATCCACTTTCTTAAGAAGTGTGGGTATTGCACAGGTTATGATGCAGGCGGGACTTCCGGTTGCGGCCGAGAGCTTTTCGAGCGGTATCTTCCCTTCGCTGTTTACTCATTTCACCAGACGTGAGGACAGTGCCATGAACAGCGGAAGACTTGACGAAGAACTGGGCAGGATGAATACCATTATAGAGCATCTGGATAAAAAAAGTCTGGTACTTTTAAACGAATCCTTTGCCACAACTACCGAAGTGGACGGTTCGATAATAGCCTATGACATTATAAAAGCATTAAATGAAGCCGGTGTTAAAGTGCTTACCGTTACACATCTTCTTTCATTTGCCAAGAAAATGTACAGTGAGTCAGAGAAAAAAATAAAAGAGGGCGCAGATTCGGGCATAACCTTCTTCTGTGCCGAAAGAAAAGAAGACGGGCAAAGAACCTTTAAGATGATACAGAGCGTACCCGAGCTTACCAGCTTCGGACTGGACTTGTATAAGGATGTTATAGGTTCGCCGAAAATACTGGAGTGATCATCTGCCGGAGGCCGGATAATTGAATAGAAAAGTTTTAAAAAACAGAGGACTTGAAGTCCTGCAGAAACACTACTGGCTTTTGGTGGTGATCCTGGCATTCGGGTCCTTTCTGGGAGTGGAAAATTCCTCCTCATACAACACATTAAAAAGTGCCCTTACCAAGGAAAGCTCAGTCTTTTCCGAGGAACAGTCGACATCTATCCTGGATGAGAGATTCGGGGGCTTTACGGATATAGTAAAATATATTTCCGGCGGTTTCGGATCGGATTCGGTCTGGAAAAGCACGGAAAAGCTTCAGGAAAGCGGCAAGAGTTTTCAGGACAGCATCACAGATCCGGAAAAAGATATTGCCATTACAGATACGGTAACAGAACTTAAAGACGGTCTTATCGGAGTAAAGGACACGGTTGCCGAAGAAGCGTATAAGACCAATGATGAACAGGAGACGACTTATTTCGGACCTATCGAAGTAGGCCTTACCCAGGGTGTATTTGCCGGTGTTGCCAGCACGGTTTCGTCGGGCAACCTTTTTAAGACTATTTTTACCGGTATTGCCACTATCTTCAGATCGGATGACGTGGCTGCCATAATATTTATAATACTGATCCTTTTGGTTTCGGTATTTGTGTGGTCTTTTATAACACGCGTATACATTGTAATAATCAGACGTTTCTTGCTCGAGGCCAGAACATATGAAAACGTGCCTGTACGAAGGATATTTTTCCTTACCAGATCGGGCAGATGGTTCCATACTTCATGGGTACTTTTTACAACATCGTTTATTACTACACTGTGGTACCTGACTCTGATAGGCGGCATCATAAAGTCATACCAGTATATGATGGTACCGTATATTTTGGCAGAAAATCCTTCCGTTACGCCCAAAGAGGCAAGGGCACTGTCCACCGCCATGATGAACGGGCATAAATGGGAAGCGTTCAAGCTTAAGCTTTCATTTATCGGATGGCATTTTTTGTCGGTGCTTCTGGTCGGTATCCCCGAACTTGTATTTGTCAATGCATATGAGGCGACCGTATTTGCGGAGTATTACAGCGAGCTCAGACTTCTTGTCAAGAAACAGAAGAAAAAGATACCCGAGGCAGAGCTTCTCAATGACAGATTTCTCTATATCCATGCGGATGATGAGCATATCAATGAGGCTTATGCGGATATCCTAGAACTGGCAGATGAAGAGATGCCGGTACCTAACAAGCTTAGGGGTATAAGCGGTTTTATAGCCAGAAACTTCGGAGTCGTGCTTTTTGCCAACAAGGAAGAAGCTAAACTTTGCGAGTACGAAGAGCATCAAAGGAAGCTGAAAACAAGGCAGTATGTATTTGAAAAAAGGATATATCCTTTCCGTTTATTCCCGGCTTACAGAAAAAACATACTGCATCTGATCAAGCCTCCGAAGATAGAGTATCTTCATTACGGGAGACGTTATTCGATATGGTCCATCATCATGATGTTTTTCCTGTTTTCATTTATGGGATGGCTTTGGGAGGTCGCACTTCATATTTATCAAGACGGCGTATTTGTCAACAGGGGATTTTTAAACGGTCCTTATGTCCCGATATACGGGTTTGGAGGCATTACCATACTGGTAATATTATACAGGCTGAGAAATAAGCCGCTGCTCGAATTCTTAACCACCATAGTGTTATGCGGTGTCCTGGAGTATGTTACGGCTACAGTGCTTTACAATCTGTATAATACAAGGTGGTGGGATTATACAGGATACTTCCTTAATATCCAGGGAAGGATATGTGCCGAAGGACTGCTTATCTTTGCGGTATTCGGAGCGATCGTGGTTTATCTTCTGGGTCCTGTCTGCGATAATTTCTTCAGACGTATCAGACTCAAAGTGGCTGCGCCCTTATGTATAGTTCTTCTTATTGTATTTATGGCGGATATAGTTTATTCAAGCGTGAACCCGAATACAGGAGCCGGTATAACGGATTATCCGGGTCAACATCAGGAAGAACAGCAATAATCATTTTGGAGTTTTTTAGTTACAATGTTAGCTTTTGTATACAGTCCTTTATATTTTTTTGAAACATGGCTTCTTGCCTTTATGATGAACCGGTGGATCAAGGTGTGCATAGGTGAAAAACACCGGAAGTGGTTCAGGATACTTATATATTTTATATTTATTTTTGCATCACTTGCCATGCTTATCGGATTCATCCTGCCTGACTCTTATTTTAAAGACAGGTTCCAGCATTACGGAAGTATATGGCTCGGAGTGCTTATGTATTCCATCGTACCGGTCATATGTTATCTGATATTCTGCCTTATATGGAGGATAACAAAGAAGAAAAAGGGTACGACAGAGTCGCTCCAACGTATAAAGAAAGTGGCGATCACGGTCGCCTCGATCAATATAATCTTTGTACTTGTCATATGTATTTACGGTATTTTTCATGCAACCGATACGAGAGTGACCGGGTATACGGTAGAGGTTGAAAGAAAAGACGGGAATATTTCCGAGCTGAACGCAGTTATGATAGCGGATATGCATATGGGCTACAATATCGGCACAAAAGAGATGCAGAAGATGGCGGATCTGATAAATGAGTGCGAACCCGATATCGTATTTATATGCGGAGATATATTTGACAACAATTATGATTCTCTGGACGATCCGGAAAAACTGATAGAGATATACAGCAGTATCAAGACAAAATACGGCATGTATGCATGCTACGGAAATCATGATGTGGATGAGGCGGTACTGGCCGGTTTTACATTTAACTATTCGGATAAGAAAGAAAGCGATCCGAGGATGGATGATTTCTTAAAAAGAGCCGGTATAAAGCTTTTAATGGATGAAGGAGAAATGGTGGCAGACAGCTTTTATGTATACGGCCGTCCCGACTACGCAAAGCCCGGACGTGGTATAGAGGAAAGAAAGACACCGAAGGAACTTATGGAAACAGTCCCCGCAAACTATCCGGTGATAATACTTGATCATGAGCCTAACGAGTTAAAGGAATTATCCGAGGCAGGTGCCGACATAAGTTTATGCGGACATACGCATGACGGACAGATATTTCCGGCCAATATACTGGTCAGCCTTATATACGACAATTCGTACGGTTATAAAGAGATCGGGGAAATGGACAGCATAGTCACATCCGGAGTGGGATTGTTCGGACCGTATATGAGAGTCGGAACGATCTCGGAGATATGTAAGATAAAAATACGTTTTGTTTCATAAATAACGAAAAAAAGCTCCATAGAAGAGTATTCAGCTTTTCTATGGAGTGTTTTTTACATTATGGATTTCATTGCGTTAATGAAACGCTCGTTTATGGCATTGTTTTTATAGGAGCCGAGAGTGGCAAACATCTCTGCGGGAACAAAACCTCCTGCCATGGTGGCGTGTCCGCCTCCGCGGCCTAACCCGAACAGGGCCTCAGAAACAAGCTTTCCTGCGTCAACATCGGGTCTTTCCGAACGGACGGAGAATTTTGTGCCGTCGGCGCGGTCGTTATATATAACGGCAACTTCGATCTCGATAAGAGAAAGTATAAAGTCTGCAACGATGGCTACCATGGAGTCGGGACACGGGAAAGGGATGTGGCTTATGCCGAGCGTACCGAATACCTGTATGTTGCTTATGGCTGAACTGTAGGATTTAAGATCGCTGAATGCCAAGGTATTGGTATCAAGCTGTATAAGCATTGAGTTATCGGCGAGTTTATTCAAAAATCTGAACATTTTGATATCAAGGTCGGTCACACCTCTCGTAAAGTTGAGAGTATCCATTTTTATGCCGTGGAGCAGGGCAGTAGCCGTAGTCTTATCCGGCTCTTTTTCAAGCAGGGTGTAGTACTCTGCTATTATGGAGCAGCAGGCACCGACTTTTCTGATATCTTTAAATACAAAATTTGTATTCAGGGTCTGCTCTACCATCGGGTGATGGTCTATGGCGGCGATCTCGATACCGGTCAGGTCGGTGATGTTACCGCCGAAGGGCTGCGAGTCAACACATATGATACAGTCGTTATTGGTTAATACCCCTTCGAGCTCGGTTTTTGAAAACATGATGATATTAAACTCTTTGAGCATCTTTGAAGCACTCAGTTTATCCATGTTTCCGTCATAGCAAAGCGTGGTTTCAAGCCCCAGCTGCAAAAACAGCTGCTGGAGTCCGAAGGCGGCACCGATCGCATCGGGATCGGGTATGTTATGAGTTTGTATATAGGTTCTTTTATTCTTGCAGAACTCTATCAGAGTATATAATTCAACTAATTCCATCCGCATCATCCTTTTTAAAAAGCTGATTGTATTATACACTGTCAAAATGATATGGTCAATAATAATTAAACTGTTGACTAAAAGCCTGTTTATAATAAAACGGGGTCGCATACGTCTGCATAAAAAAACTCCGGTCAAAAGCCGAAGTATCTGCAGTTATCTTATTCTGTTTTATACCGCTGATACGGTTTTCCATTTTTATCTTTATCGTTATTTCTGCATATATGTTTACGAGAGACGGGATCTTAAGTTCAGATATACTTGATATCATGTACTATATCATCGTTACACCTCTCGTTACGGTAACACTTACCAAGATAGCGTATTTCGTATGAGAAACATAGCCAATGCGGATCATATCGTGGTACTTAAGGACGGTGTTGTGGCAGAACAGGGTAGTCTCGAACAATTATCAGGCTATGACAGTATATACAGCAGGATGATGAAACAGCAGACGGTCTCTTTGAACTGGAAAATGTGAAAATAAACTGAAAATATAAATTGACGAATCTGCATAAATAACACATAATAAAGATGACCAATGTATTCAGGTGCTGAAAATGTGGCATACCACGTAAACAATACGTGAATATTACCGGCACAGTTTGTGATATTATGAGGTAAAAATGAAACGCGAGATACTTATAATAGATGACGATGCAGATCTTTCAATGATAATATCGGATATGCTGACAGATAAAGGCTTTGGAGTCACAACTGCTCTTAATAGTGAGGATGCTTTTAACCTGCTTAAGGAGAATACTTATCATCTGATACTTTTGGATATTAATCTGCCTGATTCTATAGGATTTGATGTATGCAGGGAACTTCGCAGGGTATCAGAGGTACCTGTTATTTTTGCGAGCGCACGCACAAGCGAGACCGACAGGATCACAGGGCTTGATATAGGCGGAGATGATTATATACCAAAGCCTTTTTCTATGAAGGAGCTTTTGTCAAGGATAAATGCACTGCTTCGCAGGACTTATGGTTTTAATGATACGGATAAGATCATATGTTTTGGTGACGTACTGGTGGACACAGGTTCACGCTCTGTTACAAAAAGCGGAAATCCGGTGAATCTTTCTTTGAGGGAGTTTGACCTTTTGGCATATCTGTGTGAACATCCGGGTATTGCTATAACAAAAGACAGGCTGATCAGCGATGTATGGGGCTCTTTTTCAGAGGTTGCGCCTTCTACTCTTACAGTACATATGCGCTGGCTAAGAGAAAAATTAGAAGATGATCCGGCAAAACCGAAATACCTGAAAACAGTGTATAAAGTCGGTTATATTCTGGAGGGAGTGACGGAATGAAAATGCGTTTGGTTAAGATTACATTATTATTTTCAGCACTGCTCATAGGAGTGACGGTACTGCTGTATGTCCTGTCAAGTTCAAAGAACTCTGTTGATACCCGGTCGGCAGAAGCAGTTGCCTGCAATGAGATCTCTCAGCTGATAGATTTAGGAGAGTACGATCTTGCCCGGGAAAAACTGGATGAGCTCAGGATTAATATAAAGAGTATCATAGGCAATGACGGTTTTGGAACCGGTGGAATAATATTATGCGGAATTACCATCATCTTTATGGCGATGGTATTTTTGTATGTTTATTTGAATATCATTCGTCCCTTTGAAAAGATGAGAGGATTTGCGGCAGAGATAGCCAAAGGCAATTTTGATGTTCCTCTAAACTATGAGCGGTCAAACTACTTCGGAGCATTTACCTGGGCTTTTGACAGCATGCGTAAGGAGATAATCCGTGCGAGGGCAGCGGAGCATGAGGCTGTAGAAAATAACAAAACGGTGATCGCTACACTTTCACATGATATAAAAACTCCGATAGCTTCTATACGGGCTTACGCCGAAGGACTTGAAGCCAATCTTGATAAATCACCACAGAGACGGACAAAGTACCTGGAAGTACTAATGCGAAAGTGTGATGAGGTAACGGAACTCACAAATGATCTGTTCCTTCATTCTCTTTCGGATATGGGTAAAATCGAGATAAAATCCGAGAAAATAGAGCTTGTTCCTTTTATAGAGCAGGCTGTTAAAGATATTGCGGCCGAACGCGGAGATGTGGTTTTCAGAAAACCGGATTTTTCTCCTTTGGTTTTAGTTGACAGAAAGAGGATTACCCAGGTTGTTGAAAATATCATTAACAATTCCAGAAAATATGCAAAGACGGATATCGATATCTCGATGGTAGAAAAAGACGATAATGCTTTGATGATTTTCAAGGACAGGGGGCCCGGTATCCCTGATGAGGATATGCCTTTTATCACAGATAAATTTTATCGCGGAAAAAATACAGGAAAAGAAAACGGTTCAGGACTGGGGCTATATATAGTTAAATACATTGCAGAACAATCAGGAGGTACGCTGTCTTTAAGGAATATGAATCCGGGGCTTGAGGTAACTGTCAGTCTGCCGGTAAAGAAAAAATGAAGCAAAAAAAATTAAATCTCTTAATTACTTCTTAATAAGAACAGGTTTATAATCCGATCAAAATCAACGGATTACAGAGGAGATCGATAAGACATGAAAAAGGCTATTATATCAGCCCATAGTTTATGCAAAAGTTTTGCTCATAACGGCGGACAGGTTCACATTATTCAAAACGCGGATATCGAGATTTATGAGGGAGATTTTACTGTTATCATGGGAGCTTCGGGCTCGGGAAAGTCTACGATGCTGTATGCTTTGAGCGGCATGGACAGGGCAACCTCGGGTGAAGTTTTGATAAACGGGGAAAACATCACTGAGATGAGTGAACATAAACTGGCCCGTTTGCGACATAATGAATTCGGATTTGTATTTCAGCAGATACATCTGGTCAGCAACCTTTCTTTGTTTGAAAATGTAGCTGTTCCCGGGTATCTCAATAAGGCACGATCTGTATCGGAGGTAAATAAAAGAGCCGATGAGCTCATGGAAAAGATGGGGATTTCAGCGATAAAAAACCAACTGCCATCCCAGTGTTCCGGCGGTGAGCAGCAAAGATGTGCAATAGCGAGAGCCCTGATAAACTCACCCTCGCTTGTATTTGCCGATGAACCTACAGGTGCGCTTAACAGGCGCAATACTACAGAAGTACTTGATCTGCTGACCTTAAGTAACAGAGAAGGACAGAGCATTCTCATGGTAACACATGACCTTCGTGCTGCACTCAGGGCGAGCAGGATATTATATCTTGAGGACGGAAAGATCATAGGCGAGCTGACACTGCCTCCTTACAGTGAAGAAAACGAGAAGAGCCGCGAGACTCAGGTCAATTCCTGGCTTACTTCTATGCAGTGGTAGGAGGAAGCTATGGATATCATATTACTTATAAAGAAAAATATAAGATACAAGAAGGGTTCTTTTACAAGTATCATCATGCTGATGATGATCATTGCTCTTTCAATAACAACTATCGTCAGTATAAAGAAAAATGTACCGAAGTCGATAGAAGCGGCTTATGATCGTGTATATGACAGCAGCACTTCTTACAGTATCGGCAATAAATATCTGACGGATGAACTTATTAATGAAGTCCTGGCAAATCCCATGGTAAAAAGGGTGGAAGTAAGAAAAGCTCTTGCTCCTGAAAGTTTCAAGTATTCGGATGATAAAAGATCTACTTTTGATATCAGTATCATGCAGATGGACACAAAGCTCATCAGGTTATGGAAAGAGGATTTTTCGGGATATACGGATACTGTTCCGGAACTAAACCGCGGCGAGATATATGTTCCAAGGCCTATGGCTGAAAATGACGGGGTTAGCTCCGGTGATAAAGTGACGGTCAGTTTTAAGGACAACTCGTATTCTTTCATTATAAAGGGCTTGGTGGAAGAACCATCCTGTGGAAGTTCTTTTATGGGATATAAGGCCGTTTTTATAAATCAGGAAGATTTTAATGCAATATATTCGGACAGAGAAGAAGCTGTGATGCAAGATCCTGAGGCAGTAAATGATCTTTATAATACGGTCTATGTGACTAAGGAAGATGATTGTGATCTAAGTGATGTGAAATTTGTTTCCGAATTAAACAAGGCAACGAGACTGGGGAGCTTTGCAACAGGGATAACACGTGCAGAAAGCCTGCATTATCAGGGCCTGATGCCGAAGATCATAATGAATATCTTTCTGTCTTTTGTGGTGATCCTGACGGTCATCGTATTTGTAGTGATGTCAAACAGCATCTCATCAAGTATAGAGCTTAATTATACGGATTTAGGGATACTGAAAGCCCAAGGTTATGACTCAGGGAGGTTGAAGCTGGTATTCCTGGGACAGTATATGCTGGCAGAAACTATTGGAACCGTATTGGGAATGGTACTCTCCATACCGGTCAGCAGGCTTATCTTAAATGCCTTTGAACCGATAATAGGTATAAAGATAAACGGTGGACTGAATATCCTGCAAAGTATTGAGATACTTTTAGGATTATTGATCCTTTCGGCGGCTTTTATTATGCTTATATCGGGAAAGGTCGGAAGGATATCTCCTTTAAGAGCACTTCAAAGCGGGCGCAGTGAAGTGTACTTTGACAGCAGATTGAACATACCTGTTTCAGGGAAAATGCTCTCGCCGTCTTTGGCATTAAGGCAGTTTACTTCGGGCAAACGCCGTTATATTGCATCGATCATTATAGCATCGGTATTGGTTTTCTTTCTTTTGACCATGACCGGAATGACGGATGCGGTATCATCCGAAAATGCACAAAGGGCTATGGGAGCCACATCGGAAAATATAGCTGTAACCATACCTGTCGATTACAGTTTGGAAAATATTAAATTAGTGAATGAACAGCTTGAACTTACCGAAAATGTGATAAGAGAATATACGGATATTCAGGAGCGATACAGGATGTCGCAAAGATATATGCTTCTTGAAGGTGTGCAGCTTGCGTGTGAGGTGGCAGAGGATGAAGAATGCTTTACCATTACAAAAGGCAGAGTGCCGCGTTATAAAAATGAAATTGTGGTAGGTGAGATATATGCTGATGAAATGGGTTATGATATAGGTGATGAGGTGAAGGTCTCTTACCAGGGGAATACAGGAGATTTCATCATCACCGGCTTTTGTACAGGTCTTCAGGATACCGGAAGATTTTTCGGTATGACAGGGGACGGGGCAAGGACACTCAGAAAAGATTTTGCCATCCATTGGGCAGGCTACAAGTTAAAGGATACGGATAAACTGGAAGAAATAGAGAAAACGCTAAAGGATAAGCTGATGGAAGAGTGCAGGGTTAATACTTACACACCCGGGGAAGCAAGCTCGTTGTTCGTACAGCTATCGGGAGCGATCAAAGCAGTTATTTATGCCATTTCGATCATCTTTGCACTGGTGGTTGTATCCATGGTATGTACAAAAACATTCGTAAGAGAAAAGACCGATATTGGCATATATAAGTCTATGGGATTTACAACAGCCGGTTTGAGGATGCAGTTTGCGGTAAGATTTTTGATAGTTGCTGTTTTGGGCATCGTGATCGGGGTAGTTTTAAGTCTCTCGTTTTCCGAAAAGTTACTGTCTTTGCTTCTTAGAAGTATGGGAATAGCTAATTTCGTGATCGACTTTAGGTTTATCACCATGTTCCTGCCGATCGTCGCCGTGGCGCTAAGTTATTTTGTGTTTGCTTACATGGTAGCGGGTAATATAAAGAAGGTTGAAGTCAGGAATCTGATAACCGAATAGATTTGACAAAAAAAAGTACTTGACAAATTATATTGTATCAAATATAATAGGATACAACAAAAGACGATAAAATATAATTCAGGAGGTAAATACTATGAGTTTTTATGATTTAAGTGTAACGGCAGCTAATGGTTCAGAGGTTTCCATGAAGGATTATGAAGGAAAAGTAGTTTTAGTAGTTAACACTGCTACCGG
>JAIKXA010000106.1 GCA_024684355.1 Lachnospiraceae bacterium | reverse complement strand
ATATATATGAATCGGGAGCTAAATTAAGCATGTTACTGGTTATTTTAGCCGGATTAACGGTAAGTGTTGCTTCTGCACTTGCTGACGCAACTGTATCTGTTTGTGCAGTTGTAACCTGTATCGTTATGGTTCCGACTTTTTCAATGGTTAATGTATCACCATCAATTGTTCCGGCTCCGGCTGCTACAGTATTGTCCTTATTAGCTACAATTTCGTAGCTTGGAGTACCGGCTACGTCCGGAATTTCAAACAGTGTTGATACATCATATGTTAATCCGGGCTTATATGTTTCTTCATTATTGTTTGCTGTTATATTAATTTTTTTTCTTATATTAAATTTTAAGATTTTTTCCTCATTCTTATACTTTTCATCTCCTTCTATAAAAAACTTCACATAGTATGTTCCTGGCTTTGTGGGAACACTTCCAACTTCTTCTGCACCATCTCTATCATGTTCTGTAAAATACTCACAAAGCGCATCAACATAATAAACTCCCTCTGTCTCAACAGTACTTCCTTGGGCATTAGTATATTGGGGTTTATTGGGGTTTTCCCCTACCAGCCATTCTTCTATAAAAGCAGGATGACTTTCTTTTTCTTCAAAAATAGCTTGTATTTTTGAATTTGTATTTCCTATTATATAATAGTATTCTCCATCATCACCTTCCGTAATAGTTCCACTGCCGGAAACTATTTTCCAACCCTTAAATATATAATTCGGATTATAATCGACAGATAATGAAACTTCAGTTCCTTCTTCTCCCAAGAATGAAAACTCTCCATTTTCTCCTGTGAATGAAAGATTTCCATCTTCAATATATGCCCCAAACCATACGTCATCAGCCATGACTGTACTGGAAACGGTAATTGTGTACTTGTCATTTGCCTTAACTTCTTTCAAGGTGTTTCCAAACCCTGCGAAGTTTGTCATAACCATGGATATGCATATTAAGATTGATACTAAAAAAGCAATCTTTTTCTTCATTCTTTCTAAGCCTCCTCTTCGTATTTGTTTTTATTTTCGGATTTTCTTTTTTCATCTTTTTCCTTTAGTTTTATGCAGAACAATGTGATCACAACAGCAACCACAAAGCTTGCTATACCGACAATAATGTATCCGCCGGCTTTTTCCGAGAGCATTAACGAACCGTATACCGATTGTTCTGCCGCCAGTTTTTCGAAACCCGAATAATCAAAGATCACAGCCAAAAGCAGTACGGATATTACTATGGATCCTGCCAGACATACACTTATTTTCTTACGTATATTCTGACAGATCAGCTTATCCTTTCGCTCTGTGATCATTCGCATGGATTCATCTATTCCGTACTTCATCGCTATTCCTCCCTTCATTTGATTTTGTTGTCTTATACCCCTTAGTCCCCGTTGCAGTTTATTTTACTCACTAAAAAAATTAAAAAAATTTGAAAAAAATTTGAAAAAAATCAAAAAAAATCAATCAGAGAACCGTCCCTCTGATTGACTGTTTTATTCATTATTGAGTTTTTCTCTTATTACCCTGAAGGGGATAAATAGGATGAATGCAGTGAGTATCGGAAGAAAATAGCCAAGGTATGAACTTAAGCCGTCCTCTGATACAAGCAGATTGTATAATGCATGGAATATCATGGGCATTGATATGGCTCCCACCAATCCGGGAAGTGTCATAACTTCAAAACGTTTTGATAAACCAAGTCCAAGTATAAGTGCTAATGAACAGATGAGGTGCATTACTCCGACTGACAAGCCTCTGATAAGCATGTATGGCAGACTTATGTCCACTGCCGAAAGTATATAACAGCAGTTTTCAAATGTGGCAAATCCCAAGCCTATACCTATGGATGCTGTATAGAGTTTTTCCTGTTCGGGTATAAATACTGCCTCGTAAAACAGTATCGGTAAAAACTTCATTATCTCTTCTATTACAGGAGAATAATATATGGCCATTTCATCCCTGCCAAGTTCTGTTATGTAATTAACAAAACCGCTTATATATGCAGAAAACAGGCAGACCGTCATCCCCAGAATAAATGCAAACAGAAATCTCTTGGTTGATGTTCTGGTAAAAAACAATGCTATAAATAAGGGGATTGCAATACAAATGAGTATGTTTTCCGAGTATATCATACGGAAACACCTCCCTTCACTGTATCAGGGAACTCTGTTTCCTCTGCAGCTGATATAGCCATAAACAGTATTAGATAAACAACGGTTTCTATTATGTAAGCTATCACATACATTGTCCCCGCACTCATGTACATGGTATTCAATGCCCATATTAGTGCGGCGAAGGTGACCGCCAGAGCTTTATCCACCCGTTTTTTCTGATCCTCCGAACTTCCCTTTATAGCCCTGAATGCGGTTCTTATCAAATATACAGAATATATTAGGAGCCAAAAAATTCCCGAGAAAAGTATGATGTAGCATAATATATCAACTACCTTTCCAATGTTCTCCGGTACGATAAATATAAGCCCTTGAAGACCTATAAGTATATATGCTCCCAATGCCAGAACGGTCAGTTTGATCTTGTTAAATGCTTTCGATATTATAAGAGAGCGGACGGACATACACATCATATATCCGAAAGCCGTCCCGCTTAATATATCCTTTATCCATTCTCCCGTCCAACCTATCCATAATGCTATCACTGCCAAAGAATATATGATAGTAAGCAGTGTGGCCGGCTTCAGGTTCTTATAGCCGGCTGCCTTAAAGCGGATATCAAGCAGTGATGCATACATCAAACTGATGCTTATCTCTCCTATTTCATTAGCTCCGAACGGGATTCTGGCTTCAGGGCGCATAATGTCGTGTACCAGCCAGAATAGAATGCTTAACAGTGCTAATATAATTCCATATAAAAAGAATAACAGTAACCTGCTGAATCGTCTGCTTCTCATCCTTCTACCTATCATGAAAAGAATAAAACAGAAGCTGACTATCTGTATAAGGTTTACTATGATGCTTATTAATTCATCACTCATTTGTTTTCCTTTTCCAACTTCTTTAATTCATTTATATGTTTACATAATAGTGTAACAAGTATACCAAGAATAAATGCCAGTAAAACTACCACAACATAACTCATATATGGAGCGCTCATGATCAAACTCCCGTATCCCGTAAGTTCTACAACTGTAGCATTAATGTTTTTATTTGCCATTGAGGTCACTGAAACAACCATTAATAAAAGACATGCGGCTATAGCTACTCCGAATCCGGCGAAATATCCGTTTATACTCTTTCTTTTTCTCATGATCTCCGAACGTCTCATTATCTCGCTCATCTGATCGTCAATCTCTCTCATATTTTATCATTACCTTTCATAGCCTAAAGCCTCTAAGGTTTCTTTCAGTGACTGCTTCCCCCTGGCTACCAGATTGTAGACCTGTTTTTTGTTCTTTTTCAGTACTTTGGCAGCTTCATCGTTACTCATGTTTTCAAAATATATCAGATGCAGGATCTGCCTATAGTCCGGATTGATCTTCTCTAAGGCTTTGTACAGTATCTGTTTATCTTCCGACTGTAAAAGCTCCATATCCGGTATTCCGTTGTCTCCCGGTATTTCCGTTACTTCTTCGTTTATCGGCATAAAGAAAAAGTGCTTTTTCCGCACCGATTTTAATGCCAGATTACGGCCTATGGCATACAGCCATGTCTTAAAACTGCTCTTCCCCGCAAATGAGGATTTCCCCATAGCCGCCACTGCATATGCATCAAGCATTATGTCTTCTGCATCTTCTATGTTATTTAATATACCATATAAAAAAAGTGTAAGCGGTTCCCTGTATCTTCTGAGCAACACCTCAAAAGCTGAATGGTCAGCGTCTTTAAGGTATTTTTTATACAGGAGCTCATCCGTTTTTTTATCTAAAGATGATCCGTCCATATATTGCACATCCTTGTATTTGTCTTGGCTTGTCTGCTATGTGTTTCCTTAATCGGATAATACGTAAGCTCTAATGGTTTTGCTTATTTACTCACCCGTACCGATACCTCGCCACTTCGTAATACTACCATACTGTTATCAGATATATTTCTTACTATGAGCCCGCCGTCATCGTCTATGTCAATGGCTGTAGCTGCCTGTTCTGTACCGTTTTCAATATATGTTATTTCTTTTCCGAGCACGATGGAATGTGCTCTGTAATACTTGAGGAGTTCGTTGCTTTCCTTTTCCATCCATATGTTAAGGTTTTGAGCTATAGTTTTTGCAAGGTTATCTGTGATACTTTGCAGACTGTGGATCTTTCTTACATTGCTTAAACCCTCAGCATCCGTCAACTCATCCGCCTCATACAGGCTCCCTGCTATACCTTTAAGTTCCTCCGGCCAGTTTTTTGTGGCTATGTTTATACCTATGCCGGCTATCATGTATTCCATGATGCCTTTTTCATAGTTGTTAACAGCTTCGCACAGGATACCGCAGCATTTCTTTCCGCGTACATATATGTCATTTACCCATTTGATACCGGTTTTTATTCCGGTCACAGTCTCTATTGCTTCCGATACCGCACAGGCTGTCCTTACTGTCATGGTCACCTGGGATGAGATACTTTTCCCGATGGGAAGTACTACTGTCATATATAGACCGCTGTCAGGCGAGAAAAAGCTTTTCCCCTGTCTGCCGCGCCCGCCGGTCTGTTCTTTTGCTATAAGACAGGTTTCACCGGCGATCTTTCCCTGTTTTATCAATCGCTTAGCTTCATCGTTTGTCGAGTCTATGCTGTCGTAATATATGTATTCCATATGGTCAGTCTTTTAGGTTTTTAAGTGCTACATACTCGGAATAACTTACTCCGGCGTATTTCTTAAAGCATCTTCCGAAATAGTTGGGATCGGGGATACCTACTTCATCGGAAGCCTTGAACATCTTAACATTTGCCTGTGCCAGCTTCATGGCGGCATTCATTCTGCATTCCGTAAGATATTCCACGAAGTTTTTGCCTGTTTCCTGCTTAAACTTTCTGCTTAAGTAGCTGGCGGAAAAGCCGAAATGCTGGGCTACGGATGTCAGGTTAAGCTTGGAGTCCGTATAGTTTGCTTCTATGTACATCTTGATCTGGTCGATGGTTGAAGCTTCGATCTTTTCTGCATTTTCGGACTCGGTATGCTCTTCCGGTTTTACCTGTTTTTCGTCGAGCTTTGCCTTTACCGCTGCCAGTGTAGCGTTTACTTCCGCACGTACTATGGGTTTTAACATATATTCAAATACGGGCAGGCTTACGCACTTTCTCGCATATTCAAACTGGTCAATGGCTGTCATTATTATGATGATGAGGTTCGGATATCTTTTTGTGGCAAGCTCAGTAAACTCTATACCGTTCATGAACGGCATGGAGATGTCTACAAAGGCTATATCCGGTTTCATGTCATCTATGACATTTATGGCTTCAATACCGCTGGCGGCCTCTCCGACCACTTCCATATTGAGCTCTTCCCAATTTATCGAGGCTCTCATCAGCTTTCTTGCAGATTCCTCGTCATCGATCAGCATTACTCTGTACATTCATCATTCTCCAATTCTTGGCTTTCATATTGATAATTATCTCTATCTCGGTGTATTCACCGGGTTCGCTTTGTATCTTTACTACGTCGTCCTTGTCGCAGTAACAGCGGATACGTTCTATGGTACCCCACAGACCGAAGCTGCCGCCCAGGCCGTCACCTTTATCGGTATCTATCTGCTCAGATGACAGCACTTTTTCTATCTGGTCCTCCGACATACCTACACCGGTATCCCTGACGATAATGTGCAGGTCTCCGTCCACCAGGCGGCTGGATATCTTGATGGTACCCTTTTCGCCTTTCATACGTATACCGTGATAGATACTGTTTTCTACGAGGGGCTGAAGTATCAGTTTAGGTATGATACATTCCTCCGTATCCTCAGCTATGTCATATTCGTCGTTTATTATATCTCCGTAACGGAGCTTTTGCAGTGACAGATAATCCTTTGTAATGGTTATCTCACGTTTAAGCGGTATTTCTCTGTCTCCCTTGCTCAAGAAGTTACGATAGAAGCTTCCCAGTGTTTCAAGAGCTGAATGCACCTTTTCCGCTCCGGCGTCTACTGCAAGATAGCCTATTGTCTCCAGTGAGTTGTATAAGAAATGCGGCTTTATCTGCTCCTGGAGTACTCGCATCTGGGACTTCTGGATGGTCTGTTCGTTTTCCAATAGCTTTTCCCAGAGCTCGTTGGTATGTTCTACCATGTTGTTATAGGTATCCTTTATCATACCTATCTCATTCTTCGGGAACTCACGCTCTATCTTTACCAGACTGTCACCGCTGGTATTCTTGTTGATCTCATTGGTCAGCGCAAACACGGGGCTTGTGATATTTTTTCTAATAAACAATCCCGCTAAAAATACGCATATAAAGTACACCATCGGAAGCAAAAGGATGATATATAAAAGTTCCATGGGGAGCAGACGCTTTTCTTCCTTAATAGCATAAAGAAGGGTTATAGGAAGTCTTTGCAGCTTCATGGCTGAAAGTATCATTTTATTCTCTTCGTCTTCTATTTCCTTATGGATGATATCCTCCGGTATTTCCACACCTTCATAATAGTGTGCCAGCTCAGCGTTGCCGGTCAGATACACTCCGTCAGTCGTGAGTACGCAGATATCATCGTTTTTCAGCTGAGAGATCTCATCCTCCAGAAAACCGATTGAAATATTCATAAACAGGTATCCTGTCTGTTTCTGAGAAACATTGTCATATACCGCTCTGTTTATGGTAAGTACTGTTTTCCCGTCCCCTCTGAATATGGCACCGTTACCGTTTAATGATAGGGATGCTCTTCCTTTTAGCTCCAAAAGCGGTTCCAGCCAGTCATCCTCTGCCATCCTGTTCAGATCAAAATGATAATCCTGCCGGCTGATGTGAGTCGTCATATACTGCAGGTCATTTCTGAATATAAAGACCGAATCAACACCGTTTGTAATGTTTAAGTACTCCAATGTACCGAGTCTTGCTGCCTCACTAAGCTTTAATGTCTGCATTACATCCCGCGATGTCGCCTTTAAAAAATCTTTTACTCTTGACTCATATGCAATAAGACGTGATACGTTTCTGTAATTATCTATATCGGATCTTATGCTGGTAGAAAGCGAGATCAGAACGTTTTCCGCTTCACGTTCGGCATATTCCTTTCTTTCCTTGCTTACGATGATAAATATAAATATCATCGAAGATACGATCAGTATTCCGGCTATACCGATAAATACCATACTGAGTTTAAAAGAAAGGGAATTCTTTATATTTGAATTTTTAACTCTCTCATTTATGTTAGTTATATTCATACATTCCCCAAATACGATAATTGTTACATATTTGTTTCATTTTATCATCTTTATATCACTTTTGCAAGGAATTCTGATTTAAGAAAGTAAAAAATTTACACATAAGAAATCGAGCAAGCTTGCACTGAGGGCTGAACTTATCGCAATCGAGTAGGCTGACTCCTACTCGATGCTGCCGGACACTTCGAGAGCAAGCTCTCTCAGTGACCGTTCGCTCAGCCCACAATCTGGAAGCAAGCTTCCATTGTGGGCATTCGCTTATCGCACAAAAAAAGACTCCCCCTGTTTAAGGAGAGTCTTTATATTGTTTTATGATATCATCCTTTAACTGCACCGGCTATAAAGCTGTCCTGAATCTTCTTGCTGAAGAATACATAAACAAGAAGTGTAGGGAATGTAGCTATAACAAGTGCTGCACCTATAGGTCCCCACTCAGTCAGGTACTGGCCTGAGAGCTGCTGAACACCTACAGGAAGAGTCATCTTATCACCTGATGAAATGAACTGATTTGCAAACATCAGCTCGTTCCAGCACTGAAGGAATGTATAGATTCCGATAGTAGCAAGTGCAGGTTTCATCAAGGGAACGATAACCTTGATAAATGTCTTCCAAAGGCCGGCTCCGTCAATATAAGCTGCCTCATCAAGTTCCTTAGGGATATCCTCCATAAATCCTGAACAGATAAGGATTGACATCGCAAGTGAGAATGCTGAATACGGAAGTATCAGTGATGTATACGTGTTAAGCAGTCCTAGACTTGATATAGTCTTATATACGTGAAGCAGTTATGCATGGATAGGGATCGTTAGTCCCAGCATGAACATTGCATATGCCCATTTGCTTAGCTTCCATTGTATTCGCGACATGGCGAATGTCGCCATCATCGCCGAAAAAATGGATATAAGTATTGTACTTACCGTAATAATGACACTGTTTATAAACTGTCTGATGATCTTCGGAAGTTGGAATCCTCCCTCTTCTGTACCTTCGATATTACCTGCGGCCTTCTTGTCTCTGCCGCCCTTGCCCCAGAATGCGGTATCATAGTTTTCCCATTTCCATTCATTAGGAAGTCCTGCAACATTTTCACCGAATATTTCCTCGTTTGTCTTCAAAGAGAACGTAAACATCCAGTAAATAGGGAAAAGGTTTATAAATGCCCAAAGGATCAATCCGACAAAGACTAATACACGAAGACCTTTATTCGTCTTTCTTACATGATACTTGGATGTATCAAGCTTTAAAGTACTTTGTTCTACATTTGTCTGATTATTTTTTTCCATATATATCCCTCTCCTTAAATATAAATCCTATAAGAATAGCAAAGAAGAAACATAATATGATCAGAAGAACAGCAATCGCACTGCCGATACCGTACTGGTTGGCTTTGAACAGCTGGTTGATCATGATGATACTGGGAACTTCAGTTGCCTTCATAGGGCCACCGTTTGTCAGGACATATATTAAATCGAATGATTTAAGTGATCCGGTAACAGCAAATATAACACTTACCTTAATGATAGGCTTAATGGTAGGAATTACAACATTCCAGTTAACCTGCCAGTCGGTACATCCGTCAAGCTTTGCAGCCTCACGAAGTTCGGGTGAAACACCCTTTACTCCCGCATAGAGCAGAAGCATATGATATCCGACATATTGCCACAGCGTAGGAACAAATACCGATCCCAAAGCAATACTCTGGTCTCCGAGCCATCTGATATTCTCACCGTCATAACCTAATGCACGAAGGAAGGTATGAAGTATACCGTATTCGGGATTGTAGATCTTCAGCCATAACTGACCGATAACTACGGTTGATATCAGAACCGGAAGGAAATATATTGAAAGGAATGCTCTTTCTCCTTTTATCTTCTTTCCTAAAGCAAGCGCAAGCGCAAGTGAGAAAGGAAGCTGAAGGAATACTGAAAGACCGGCAAGTATAAATGCGTTCTTTAAAGCACTTCCAAATTGTATTCTCTGGTTAAATAAAGTCGCATAATTCTTTAATCCGACAAAATCATTCGACGGATCGAGCGCTCTTAATCCGTTCCAATCGAATAAACTGTAATAGATTGACATAATTATCGGCGCGATCAGCAGACCGACAAACAACAATAACGCAGGAAGAAGGAACAGAAATATTGCGATATATTTTTGTTTTTGTTTCATTTTGGCACCTTCCCAATCATTATAAAAGGTCTTTCCGGCTCCTCCCTAAAGGAGTGGCCGGGAAGACCAAATATTTTCATTAATTAATACTTATAAACATCGATCATTATCTGATTTCTGCTGTTAAGCCCTTAATGAAATCTGCACCGCTTACTGCTCCACCGTATACGCTTGATACGTACTCAAGGTAGATAGCTGCCTCATCAGCAGGCATAGCATTGTCGCCGAAAAGAACATAGTCAACAGCTTTAGCACAGATATCTGCTACCTGCTGAACTAAAGGCTTAACTGAGCTTGTATCGCCCCATACCTTCCAAGCAGGAAGTCCGCTACCTTCAAGGTAACCATAGTGGCAGATAAGTCTACCGAACTCAACTGCGTAAGCAGCTGCAGCTGCGGCATTAGCTCCCTCTGATACAGCGATTGTATCTGAAGGTCCACCGATGAGCATACCAAGCTTGCCGTTTGCAGAATCAACTACAGGGAACTCACCAGCCTTAACAGTGAACTTAACCTTCTCAGCATTTGAGAAATCACCACAGTTCCATGAACCGTTCTGATAGAATGCATACTTGCCAGCCATGAAGTTCTGCTTAACTTCTTCGTTACCAAGTGCGATTCCGTCGGGATCGAAGTAGCCCTTCTTGATCATGCTCTGAAGCAGATCTACTGAAGAAGCAACACCCTGATTGTTCCAGGTCTTACCAAATGTCATGATGTCCTTAAGAGCTGTAGCACCGATTGTCTTCTCGATGATGGGCTCAAGGTACTCAGTTACACACCAGGTATCATCTGTCTTACCAGCGCAGCCGAAAGGAATGATGTTCTGAGCTAAAAGCTTATCGCAGCAGTCATTGAGTTCATCCATAGTAGCGGGGATATGATCATATCCAACCTTAGCAAGGATGTCCATGTTAGCGAAAAGGGTAACGATGTTGTAAGTTGTAGGAACACCGTAGTGCTTTCCGTTGTAAGTGCTGTTACCAAGCTGAGCTGCTGTCATCTCGCCGTTGTCGATCCAAGGCTGTAATTCAGCATCAAGGCAATGAACCTTACCAGCATTTACGAAGTCACCAAGGAATGCGCCAGCCCATGTGAAGAAGATGTCGGGAAGCTCGTTAGCGCCCATAGCTGACTTGATCTTTGTCTTGTAAGCATTGTTCTCTGTAACTGTCTCTGTGATAGTTACCTTAGGATACTTTGCCTTAAGATCAGCAAGTGCCTTGTCATAAGCGGGACGGTTTCCGTCGCCCTCTGTAGCGATGTCCCAAAGAGTAAGAGTGATCTCTTTGTCAAGAACGCTGCTATCGGTTGTTGTGTTGCCTGAGTTGTTGGTGTTATTGTTGTCGCTATCTTTCTTGTCATCATCTTTAGAGCATGCTGCTAAAGAGAAAACCATAGCAAGAACTAATAAAACCGCAAGAATTCGTTTCATAATTCTCCTCCTTAAAAGTGTTTCGGCAGAAATCTGCCATTTGTTGTTTATCGAAAGCGGTCATCCGCTTTAACGATCAATCTTTTTTCGTCGGTACCATCATCCAGGGGTACTCAACGATCATCTCATCACCTTGTATTTCATAATACATGATGGTGTCAGGTACTTCATCGTAGTAAACAAGCCTTACCGCTCCGTCTCCTGCATCAAAAAGATAATTGCCTACGAAAATACCGTCCTCACAGAAGTTGCCTCCTTCGGAAAACTCGTAATAAAGTCTGTCGGTACCGACGTTGGTCCAAACACCGATGATGCCGTTTCTTTCATACTCTTCATTAGGAGTATATACATAAGTGCTCTTTTCATAGATCTGGATACCCGAATCCGTGGTCTCATATCTTAACTTAAGCTCTCCGTCCGAACCGGTCAGTGTTATGTAGTTATCATCTTTTTTATATGAAGTGTACTTTTTCTCTCTGCTTTTCTGAATACCTTCCTCAAAGTACTTTTCCATATACATCGCTGTACCGTCGGCATTCAGTCTGAGTATTTCTTTGGTCTCATCGAAATTGTATGCCCAGCTCTCAACTGCATCATCCTTGTCGCTGCATCCGGTCAAACATATAAGGACCAGTGCGATCATCAGTATGAAAACAGGCATCTTTTTTCTATTCATTTGATCCCGCCTTTTTCCAAATTTGTACTGTAACGAGTATATTATATTAACGCTATCAAGTAAATGTATATTATTTACTTTCGTAAGCACTTTTTTGACTTAGTTGTCATTTTTTAGACATATTGTATAAATTTATGCTTAATAATTAGTACCCTCTTATATAATATGTTGAAAAAAACACAGTTTTTTGCGAATTTTTCTATTTTTCCCCTGTTTACGGCACTCTTTTTCTTGATTTATTTAGTATCTTTTGTTATTATATTATAGAAGATAGTCATAAAGGAAAATAATTGTTCTAAACATAAAGAAGTCAATCCTGAAAGGAGTCTTTCAGCTTATGAAGAGATACATTCTGAATTTTAAGCGTTTATTTATCATTTTTGCTATTGTTCCCCTGTTTGTAGGCAATGCTGCATTGTCCACAATAAGTATCAGTTCTTCCGTAAGATCCACCGTAGAAAACATAAAAAATGAACTTCGGCTGGCTGTGTTGGGACTTAAAGAATACTATGACTATGACTTGGTAAATGATAATGATCTTACAGACGGATTTTTAGAATATGATACGGAATATCTCGACAAAATGGCTACCACAGGTATAGACTTTACGATATTCAAAAAAGACATCCGTTTTATGACCACTATCAAAAATGCGGACGGCGAACGTATCATAGGCACAGCTGCCGATCCGGAAATATGGGCTGCCGTAAGCAAAGGTGAAGAGTATTACTCCGATAATGTAGTGATAAACGGAATACAATATCATGTATATTATATGCCGTTAGGCCCCAAAGATAATATCTGCGGTATGGCTTTTGCAGGAAAACCTGACCACGATGTCGGCAACTTAAGACGTGCACTTATCCTGCGGACTATACTTACCTCAACCATATTGATATTGGTCTTCCTGGTAGCAACCATTATCATATCCCGAAAGGTTTCTACCCCTCTTAAGAATATCGCCAACAGTATAAAGAAGATATCCAATGGTGAACAGGTAAGTATTAAAACAAAATCCATGATCCATGAGACGATATCCCTTATAGAATCTGCAAAGCGTCTATCCTCTGCTTTAAATAATTCCATTTCCAAGATCCGGGCATCGTCCGGCGAACTAAAATCTTCCATGGAATCAACCTCAAACCTTGTAAAGCAGTCGGCAGTCGGTGCGGAACATATCACAAAATCAATGGACAGCCTTTCTCAGGCTACCGAGACCATGGCAGAGAGTGTCCAGGAGATCAATTCCAAGGTCATCTCTATGGGAGCCATGATAGAAAAGATCGTAGAAAATACCGAACACTTAAGTTCAAGTTCAGATAACATGCTCGCGGCAAATGAAGAAGCTGCCGGCTGTATTGATAACATGAGTGTAAGCAGCAAGAAGTCTGCAGAAGCCATTGAGATCATCTCACAAAAGATTTCCGATACCAACACCTCTATCAGGAAGATCGAGGAAATGGTCGGATTCATCACAGAGATCGCAGACCAGACAAACCTGCTTGCTCTTAATGCTTCAATCGAAGCTGCCCGTGCCGGTGAAAGCGGCAGAGGTTTCGGTGTTGTAGCCGAGGAAATAAAGCACTTGGCAGAGCAGTCTAACGACTCAGCTATGAGGATCACCGAGATTGTTTCCGAGATTTCCACCCAGTCCGATGATTGTGTTGCACAGTCCCGTGAAGTTGAAAAGATCATCGCCGAAGAACAGCGTTTGCTCGGTATTACACGTGACAGATTTAACGTCCTCGACTCCGAGATCAAAACATCTGTCAATGAGATCGATTCCGTTTCAACCATCACCGATGAACTTAATGACATCAAGGAAGTCATCACCAATGCTGTTACCGATCTCTCCGCCATATCCGAAGAGACAGCCGCTACAAACGAAGAAGTTACTTCTTCTGTATCACAGATTTCCAAGAGTGTCATTACCATCAGCAACGATACCGATCACTTAAACGAGCTTTCAGATTCACTTAAAGATGCCATATCTTATTTCAAGTTATGACGGACATCGAACATAACGGTCGTCAAAAACACATCAGCATATATCTGTAAAATAAGCCCCCGGAGCTTAAACTCCGAGGGCTTATTTGTTTTACATATAAAGCTAGTCTCATCCCGGCCACTTGCTGCAGATCTCAGCTATCTCTTTGAATGTGAGACCCTTTTTAAGCTTAAATGTACCATATTGAAGCTGGTATGCATAGCCGCTTTCGATAAGATATTTGTTAAGTGCGCTCCAATCATCTACCACTCCCGCTTTTTCCATAGCCTGACTGAACTGCTCAGAAGTTGTTCCCTTCGCTATTGTAACGCTTATAGTCTTATTTTTTTCAGGCTTACTTGTAGGCTCCGGATTATCTGTAGGTACCGGAGTAGCTGTAGGTTTTTCGGTGGGAACCGGTGTCGCTGTAGGTTTAGGTGTAGGTGTTGCCGTAGGTGCTTCTGTAGGCTTAGGCGTAGGTGTTGCCGTAGGTGCCTCTGTAGGCTTAGGTGTAGGTGTTGCCGTAGGCTTAGGCGTAGGTGTTGCCGTAGGTGCCTCTGTAGGTGTAGGAGTAGGCGCTTCCGTAGGTGCCTCTGTAGGTGTAGCCACAGGTTCTTCTGTCGGTGTAGGCGTTGCCTCCTCAGTAGGCGTAGCTGTAGGCTCTGCTGTCGGAGCCGGTGTAGCTGTAGGTGTAGGTGTTGCCGTAGGCATTTCTGTAGGTGCCTCTGTAGGCTCAGGTGTCGAAGAAGGTGTGGCTGCAGGCTCATCAGTAGGAGTTATCTCCCCTGTCGCATCGGGAGTCACGGTCACATCCGTTCCTGTCTGCCCTGTCAGCTTTCCTATCTGGCTCTCATCCTGAGTGTTTTCTTTATTATCCGTATTGTTGTCTATTTTATCCTTGAGCTTCAGATTCGGTATAATGATCACCACAAATATGAATAATGTGAACAAGATGCCGATCCCGACGCCCCTCATATAATACTTAAGTTTCATCTGCTGCCTCCGGGACTATTTGCAATATAATTCGATGATCAGTTTTACTTCGCCCTGTCCCATATTGAGCAGTTTAGAAATTTCCATAACTGATTTCTTCTTTTTATACAATGCTATGACTTCATTTGTCTTTTCGGACTTTTCCGGAGCGTTCTTTACCATATTCTGCTTTACATCACTTGATACGGTGGTCAGTCTCTGCTTAGCTCTGTCCTTTGACTTCATTTTCTTGTTTTCCTTAACTTCCGGCTCAGGTGCAGGCTGTGAAGCATCTTCATCAAAACTGAAATCCTCCATACCTATATCAAGCTTACGTGCGGGACGGTCTTCATCCGAAGCAGGTGCAGGAGCAGGGCTGTTAGCGTTTGAAAGCTCATCAAGAGCTGCAAAATACTCCTTCTTCCCGTTATTTCCGGTGCTCTTTGCAGCTGCTGCAGCATCAGGGTTATCATGCAGGAGCTTTTCGCAGTATATGCGGAGTTCTTCCATTCTCTGGGCTGTTTCCTTAAGCTCTTTTTCCTTATCCTGGAGCATCTGATATAAAAATACGGTTTCTTTATGATTCTCGTCTATCTTGGCGATCACCTGGTCGGAATACTCATTGACGGCCATTATCTTATCATTCGATATGGCCTCCAGCTGATCCTCCGTACTCTCGATAAGCTTATTGGCGTTGGTATTCATGTCCTTAATGGCGCGCTCGCTTATCACATTCAGCTGCTTCATGTCAGGTACAGGTACCTTGGCAGCTGCAGGCTCAGGTGTCTTTTTATCTACCAGGAAAAAACTAACTACGATCAAAATAACCGCAAATATCAATAATGCAATCTCTAATCCGTCCATACTCTCAAATCCTTATATCAAAGCCGCTTTTCATCTCGTTTCTCTCCTCATTCTTTTCCGGCTCCGATCCATCTTCCTTTTTTTTCTTTTTTTTCTCTCCCGAAGAGTAGCTTCCATTACCCTGTTCCTTGGCATCATACCTGTAATCGGGGTTTTCTGCCGAGGTCGTATGCACAATCTGCTGGGTATTCTGCCTGGCCTCGTGTGCGATCTCCTGCATACCGCTCTCATGCTGTTCAGCATGTTTTGCATTCGCAGCACTGTGGATCATCGAGGCTTCCTGGGATTTTGGTACCATAGAATACATTTCAATAGGTGTTATCATGAAATCCCCCCTATCCAGAGTTTATACTTTTGTGCCGTAAAATACAAGTATTAAATACAAGTACTCCAAAAATTATTTGTAAGCGGTTACTCTTATATCAGCTCCGTCCCTCACCAAACAACAGTGTTTGGTCTCGGCTTTTATATAAGTGGTAACGCTTGCAACCGTAACTTTGCATCCGGGATATATAACATCATCCACATTCACATAACCCTTGGACGCATTGCTTAGCATCGAATCGATCTCTCCCAATCTTTCTTCGATTTCGTTCAATCTCTTTTTATACTCATTTATGCTGACCGAAAGCTGCTGGAACTGCACTATTCTTTCCGGAGGAAGCTGTTCGCGGTCCTTAATCTTTTTAGAAAGATAGAAAATGATCTTCTCAGATTTATCCAGGTTTTCACGGATACTCCTTTTTTCGCTTAACAGTTCACGCTCTTCCTCAACCAGCACCATGTTTTCCCCGACCTCTATAATGGTCTGGGTTCCCATTACTGATCCGGCAGTCTTAGCATCTATATATTTGGATGCTTTAATGACTCCGCCGGTGATAAAGCCTTTTTTGCCTTTTACTATTATCTCGGCACCGGACTGAACCTTGCTGTGCATAATGGATTCTGTCTGGATAAATCCGCCTGCCACAACTTCGGCACTTTCGATAAATTTGGCAACTATATTGCCTCCTGCCTTCAGCACTCCTTTGTTCATGCCCTGGATGCCTCGTTTCAGTACTATCTGGCCGCCTGCTATGATCTCGGCGCCTTCTACTATGCCGTCTACGATTATATCTCCCTCTGCATGAACCTTGTAACCCGAATTGACATTTCCGGATATTTTGACGCTTCCGTTGTATTCCACATCTCCGGTAGCCACGTCCACATTTCCGGGTATCTCATAAGTATCGAAAACAAATATCTGCCTATCGGTAACCACCGCATGTCCGTTAACATTGCACACAAGCTCCAGACCGTCACTTGAAAGCCTGGTATTCTTTGACTGCTTTAAGAATATAACATTTACCTTTTTAGGGGCTATCTGTCTTCCGAGCACGTCCGTTCCGGGCTTTCCGTATACCGCGGGTTTCAATGTCGCAAGTATCTGATCCTTTGTTACCTTACTCAAATTGTCCAGCTGATGAAAATCAACCGAACCGTCTTCATTCATCTTGGGCTTTTTGGTAAGATCCGTGTTGAAATGATATGTTATCTGTGCATCCGAACCTTCTACCGGAAGCTGTGCCTCGGCAAGAATGTATGTGGTACAGTACATCCTGTGCTCCAGGAAATCATCTATCGTATCCTCTTTAATACCAAACTTTACTCCCTTATGATTAAGGAGCCAGATGATATCCTCTTTTGAAAGCTTTTTCCCGCCCTCTACCTCGGGATAAAACCGTCCCGTAACCGACATGAAATTATCGGTAAACTCAAATACAAGAGTTTCATCAAGACGGGAAACGGAAGAAGTTGTGATACGCAGTTCCTTCTTCTCGTTAAAGGTCTTCATCAGATTATAGATAGCGATCTTATCATAAGGTATCTGATACGTATCCAGATACTGAAGGACCTCCGAAGGCTGACAAGGCTGGCCTCCGTCGGTTGGCGGGTATACTATTAAATAGGCTCCGTCCTTTCTTACATCAAGGCGAAAAAAACCGTTCATTGTCATGTCCTTCACTTCCTTTCGTTTCTGACCGGATGATAGCACTTACAGGTCATCCCAAAAACATCTGCATATTGTTGCCAAGGCGCTGTCTCATTTTTATCAAAGCCTTGGAATGAAGCTGGGATACTCTGGATTCGGAAACATCCATTACATTGCTTATCTCTTTCAAAGTCATCTCTTCGTAATAATACAGAAGGATAACCTTTTTCTCTTTTTCGGTAAGAGTCTCAAGTACCTCTAAAAGGAGCTTCTTTAGTTCTTCCTTTTCCACAACCCTGTCGGGCTGCATATATTCCTTGGTCTCAACAGGTTCGACTTTTGAATCTCCCTGCTCCATATATTCATCAAGTGATATGATGTTGCTTACCTTAGTCTCATTCTGCATATTGCATAATTCTTCCAAGGTAATGCCGAGTTCTTCGGCTATCTCTTCATCCGTAGCGAGTCTGCCCGTTCTTTCTTCGATCTTACGGTAAGCCATATCCAGCTGCTTCTGTTTCTGGCGGACCGTCCTCGGTATCCAGTCCATTTTTCTGATCTGATCCAGTATCTCTCCACGGATACGTAAGGACGCATATGTCTCAAACTTAATGCCCTTGCCGTAATCAAACTTATCAATGGCATCTATCAATCCGAATACTCCATATCCGACAAGATCATCATACTCAACGGTATATCCCAGGTACATACTTAGTTTGCCTGCTACCACCTTTACAAGCCCGGAGTATTCGATTATAAGCTTCTCCCTCAACTGGGGAGTTTTCTGTTTACTGTACTCACTCCACATTTTGTCTCTGTCAGCTGTCATTTTCTGAACCCCCTGTTAACCCTCTTTTGATAGGTCGGTCGGCTTATCGGTTATCCTTTTCACCGCTGTCACCCGAAAGCTCCGACATTTCCTGCAGATTCTTATTCGCTTTTTCTTCGTCCTCTTTTTGTTTAAGATCCTTTAACCTTTGTTCGGCTTCCCTGTCCTGTTTTGCCACTACAGAGTTTACGATAAGTCCTATTATCATAAAAACGAACAGAACTACCAAAACCGTTATAAGTGTGGTTAAAAGCCCTGCTTTGTTGATTATGCAGCAAATACATGCGATCAGTCCCGCAACCAGTGTTATCAAGCCGGCTATAGGTTTATCTTTCACTTTACGCCTCCGTACACTCTAGTCAAATATATACCTCTTGTCTTCCGATCGCTCTGATCTTAAGGCGATACGTGATCGGATCAAATTCGATCGTCCTTCCGTATGTCCCTCCGCAATCCAAAGAGATAAGAGGAATATTCCGCTGTTTAAGGATATTTTTTACTGCTTCCGCATTTCTCTCTCCGATGCTTAACGCTCCGTTATCTCCGCTTACCGAGAACATTTTTGCTCCGCCTGCCATTTTGGCACAAAGCGAAGAGGAACGCAGCCCTGCACGTTCAAGCTTTTTTATGAGCTCCTCTATACCTGTATCCGCAAACTTTGCCGGATTATCCCTGACTTTGGAAATGGAACTGTCCGGAAGCATAATATGTATCATCCCGCATACTGCGTGACTGATATCAAATAAAACAAGTCCGATGCATGACCCCAGACCGAGAGTTGTTATCCTGTCGGGAGCCCTGCATATGTTCATGTCGGCCATGCCGACCCTGATCAGTTCTCCCATTTCAACCCTTCTTTAATCCTAATTTCGTAAAAATATTATCAAACCCTTTAAGCGTCGGTACCAGAATAAAGAAGCCTTCTGCCTTCCCACTGTTGCCTGAAAACTCCGACTCGATAAGAAGTACCCTGTCACTCATTTTCCCAAACTCTATGGCCGGAACCGAAAGTATTGCCCCTGCCATATCATCGGACAGTGCAGGTACACTTGGATATATAGACATACCCGTAAGCCTGGATATGGCTGACAGATAGGATCCGGCAATGATATTCCCAAACTCGGTAAGCACCGAGATTTCCATTTCACCCATGGTTTCCCCGAGTTCTTCATATTCCCGGCCCATTATGCCGCTGACCACTGACGAAGCGGATTTTTTATCCATCACAAACATCATCATGCCTTCAACATCCCGTTCCAGTGCAACAAGGATACCTATGACCTCATTCTCTGCCCCTCCGATTATCTCAGGAAGTTCGTTAAAATCTAAGAATCTTATGTCCGGAACCTTGATATCCACCCTGCCGTTCAGCAGTTTGGATATGGCAGTTGCAGCATTCCCCGTACCGATGTTTGATATCTCTTTCAAGACATCAAATTCCACATCGGACAGTCCTTCCAGTCTCATTTCTTCCATATCCGTCCCTCCGTTATTTTACGGGTTTACTGCTTCCTTTTCGGTCAGCACCGCAGGCACATTCATGATAGAAATAAGTCCCTTTACATGTTTCCCTACGCCTGTCACATAACTCGTTTTGTCATCGGGATTGGATACATGGTCTATATCGGAATCCGATAATGTCAGCACTTCTTTAACTTCGTCAACCAGAAAACCGATCGAAGCCTGAGGTTCCGGCTTAAGTATCAATATTCTCGTCTTGTTAGTGATAACATCATCCTCTAAGCCGAATTTTCTTCTCAAGCTCATAACCGGTATTATCTCCCCGCGCAGATTGATAACTCCCGGAAAATAAGGCTGCGATTTGGGTACTCTCGTGATACGCTGCATCCTTACTATGTTATCGACAAATCCGATATCTATACCGTATTGTTCATTGTTTATCATGACACCAATATACTGCTTTAATTCAGCGTTGTTGGTGAAGTCAGCTGTATCTGCCATAACAAACCTCCTTTATACCAAAGCGTTCGCGTCAAGGATAAGAGCCACTTCTCCGTCTCCAAGTACGGTTGCGCCGCTTATCATCTTGCTGTTGTTGATGTACTTTCCTATGGATTTAATAACTATTTCAAGCTGTCCTATAAGATCGTCAACAACCAGTCCCGCTTTTTTGTCACCCTTGGCTACAACTACCATGGTAACAGTATTCTTTTCCGGTCTTTCGCCCGGTACATCAAGTACTTCAGCCATTCTGATAAGAGGAATGACACTGCCTCTTAAGTTTATTACTTCCTTCTTTTCTACTCGTTTAACCTCTTCAACGGGGATATCCTCTATGGTATCAATGCTGCCTAAAGGTATGGCATATTTTTCCTCGCCGATAGTTACCATAAGTGACTGGATAATGGCAAGTGTAAGAGGAAGTCTTATCGTAAATGTGGTACCCTGCCCCAGTACCGTCTTACATTCTACGGTACCGCTCAGCGATTCTATCTTTGATTTTACAACATCAAGACCTACACCCCTGCCGGATACATCCGACACCTGTTCCGCAGTTGAAAAACTGGGCTTGAACAGCAGGTCTATGAAGTCCTTTTCTGTCATGGTCTCGGCCTGTTCTTCTGTGATGGTACCCTTTTCTATTGCCTTTCTTCTAACCTTTTCTGTATCTATTCCGCCGCCGTCATCACTGCACTCGATTATTACGCTGTTTCCTTCCTGGAATGCATTTAATGTGATAAGTCCTGTCTCGGGCTTTCCGAGTGCACGGCGTTTTTCGGCGCTTTCAAGTCCATGGTCTGCGGAGTTTCTCAAAATATGCATCAGAGGATCGCCGATCTCATCGATAACCGTACGGTCAAGCTCGGTTTCCTCACCCGACATAACAAGCTCCATCGGCTTGTCCAGCTTCTTTGAAAGATCCCTTATCATTCTGGGGAAACGGTTGACTACGCTCTCGATAGGTACCATACGGACCTTCATAACACTTTGGTGAATGTTTGATGTGATCCTTTCGAGATACTCTATCTGTTCATTATATATTGTTCTCTTCTCTTTCTTTGCAAAATCATCGCCGGATATCGAAGCCAGACCGTTCTTTGCTATAATAAGCTCACTGACAAGGTTCATCAGGTCGTCGAGCTTTTCTATATCTACACGTACCGAACGGTTGACAACGGCTTTCTTTGCCGTCTGCTGGCCCGCAGCCTTGGCAGGTGCCTGCTGTGCGGGTTTTGCCGTACTCTGTGCCGGTGCGCTTTCGGATGTATTGGCCACAGCTTCATCGGGTTTGGTCTCTTTCTCCGTATCTGCAGCAGGTGTGGTTTCCGCAAATTCAACCTTCTTAACGGTAACTTCCTTAACCTCGGAAACATTCAATACTCTTTTTCTTAAGGCATCGGGATCGGCATTTGTAAGAACTACGACTACAAAGCTGAAATCAAATTTTTCATCTTCGATCATCTGGGCATCGGGAACGGATTTGATGATCTCACCGAACTCTTCTACGGCCTTAAACACAAGATATGCTCTTGCCGCCTTAAGCAGACAGCTCTCCTGAAGATCCACATAGACTTCATAGGCACTCATGCCGGAAGCTATAGCAGCGGATATTGCTGTTTTTTCATACTCGGCATAGTTAACGGCATTTACAGCTTTTTCCTGATGTGTATCCGTATCGGGAGCCGCTTCTTTCTGAGGTTCTACAGGCGCTTTCTCACTTACTGCAGCCTCACCGTTTAAGCCGATATCGAGCTCTCTGGCAAGTGCATCGATCAGTGACTGGTTGTCATTAGTACCCTCATCCTGAGTATTTATGATATTATCAACATATTCCTGAAGAGCATCAAGACCTTCAAACAGACAGTCGGTAAGCTCGGGTCTTACCTTCATCTTTCCGGATCTTATCTCCTGAAATACGTTTTCCATGTCATGCGTAAGGCGCTGCATCCTCTTATATCCCATGGTACCTGCCATTCCTTTAAGAGAATGGGCAGCACGGAATATCTCGTTGATGGTATTTTCATTTTCGGGCTCTTTTTCCAGTATGAGCAGATGCTCATTAAGTGCCTGAAGATGTTCTTTTGCCTCTTCAATAAAAACTTCCAGATATTGGCTGACGTCCATACGCTCCTCCGTTCCTCACCGTATCAGAACTTCCCGGTGACTTTTATGATCGCTTCCGGTATATCCTCTAACGGAAGCACCTCATCGGTAATGCCCGCCGCATCTATCGCATGCGGCATACCATATACCGTACTTGTTTTCTCATCTTGAGCTATGACATAAACATTTTTCTTTTCGCTTAATCTGCCGATACCGTCAGTACCGTCCTTTCCCATTCCTGTAAGGACCACGCATACTACTTCATCGATATCCACTTTCAAAAGCGATTCAAATAAAACATCCGCACAGGGTTTAAGTCCGTTCTTTGGCATGTCATCCGATAATGAGGCCATATAGCTTCCTCGGTATCTTATGATCTTCAAATGCTTGCCGCCTTTAGCCAGATAAAACTGCCCTTTTTCCAGTTTGTCACCGTCCTCTGCTTCCTTAACCCTAAGCCCCGTCTTCGCCTTAAGCCTGTTAGCCAGTGAAGCCGTAAACCCGGTCGGCATATGCTGTACTATGATAACCGGGGCATTGACATTAAAGGGTAATCTGGTAAGAACTGTTTGCAGTGCCTTCGGTCCTCCCGTGGACGTACAGATGACTACCAGCTTTCTGGAATTTGACGGAACCTGCTTATGCGGTATACGGTCATAGCTTCCGGAAAAAACCTTACTATCTTCCGTATTTTCTATTATATCAGATTCTGCGCTTCTCATGAGTGCAGAGTCACTTTTTTCTGATATTTTTTTAGTATTTTTTATCACAGTCCGTTTTCCTTCTGTCTCTGTCTTCTTTCTTCACTGAAGACATATCTGACTATTTTTTCTCTGATCTCCTTTTTGATCTTGGAGAACTCGCATCTGTATTCAGTCCTGCCGCGTACGTTTTCCACCTCGGCCACGCCTATTATCCTGGCCTCGGCTTCAATGTCAATATCTTCATCAAGACTGAAGTTTACATTTAAGATCGTTCCGTGCTCATGTTTCTCATTGGACGCAAATTTTAATCCGCCTCCGCTGACATTTACTATAGTTCCTTCCAATACGGCACCTTCAAGCTGTTCCAGCTTTTCCGAAACGATCCTCTTTTCCCTGTCATCCTTGTATGCCTTCTTTTCCATGAAATACCGGAGTCTGTTCTCAAGTTCTGATACAACTCTGTACTTAAGTCTCATAACTTTCTCAAGACGGAAATACTGACGTCTCTGGTCACGTTTAAGCTCCGATATCACCAGGATAGAAAGATAATAAAGGTTGTTCTGCTTCAGTCTGTTCTGTATTTCGCATTTGCACATATAAAGACCGCCGATGGTGAGGAAGCTCATTTCATATTTGCTTCCGATCTCAAGCGGCACAAGATGACCCGACTCTATCGGTACGGCTATATTCATCCTATAGTCATCCAATATGTCAAGCACCTGGCTCTTGTAGATCTTTTGCGGACCCTCAGTGAACTTAGACTGATATATGCTTTTTAATTCGATCCGGTCTCCAACCTTTAATACATTCTTCAGCATACAATTAACTTTCCTTTATGATTCTTTTTTCTGATTGCTTTTCTTTTTATATATACTCTTCATCCAACGGCTGAACAGCTGGGCGATACCCTTCTTGTCATTGCCTTCACCTTCGCTGTCGGTGAGTTTCATAGCTATGGAAGATATGGCCTTTACAGATGCGGATCTAGGTTCCGCAAGCGTAATGGGCGTTTGCTGCATGATAGCTTTTCCGCAGTTTGTATCCTCAGGTATGCCTCCCATATACTCTACCTTGAGGTTTAAGAACTTGTCCACTACCACACCAAGCTTGTTGTAGAGAGCCTCACCCTCTTCATTGCTCTTGATACGGTTGGCAACCATCCTTAATATTGTATCTTCTTTTGAAAAACCGCTGCGTCTGTTGAGAGTTTTGAGCAGCGCATATGCATCCGTTATGGATGTGGGTTCGGGTGTGGCTACCAGCAGTACTTCGTTGCTTGCCGAAACAAACTCCAGTACCGAATCCGATATGCCCGCACCTGTATCAACAAGTATTATGTCCGCAAGTTCATCAAGCTCATAAAGCTTTTGTACCAGGTACACCACCTGTTCTCTGGTAAGCCTTGAAAGCTCCTGTATTCCTGAACCGCCTGAGATAAAACCGATATTTTCCGGTCCCGGGATAATGATCTCTTTAAGGTCCTTTCCTCTGAACATCAGATCTGCCAGATTATACTCAGGTCTTATCCCGAGCATTACCTCGATATTTGCCAATCCGAAATCAGCATCAAGGATTATCACTTTTTTCCCGAGTCTTGAAAGATGTATGGCAAGATTGACCGTAAGTGTCGATTTACCTACTCCTCCCTTGCCGCTGGTGACCGTAATAACTCTCGAAACCTTTCGTTCTTTTTTCTTCTGCTCCTGCTGCTTGTTAACAAGCATCCTTAACTGTTCGGCCTGATCCATTACTCACTGCCTCCCAAGAGCTGTTTTGCGATCATCTGGGCATCGAGTCTGGAGATATCGTTCGGTACTTTCTGTCCGAATGTCGCATAAGATAACGGAGCTCCGGTCAAAAGCTTCACGTTGAATATGTTTCCGAGAGTGTCTGTTTCATCCAGTTTTGTGAAAATAAGCCTGTATTCGGATATTTCCGAATATGCCTCGGTTATCCTTATCAGGTCGCGGTATTTTGTAGTAATGCTAAGCACAAGGAAAACATCTTTTTCCTCTTTCGGGATAGCATTCAGAAGCTTCTCGATATCCTCTCTCTGCTGACTGTCCCTGTGGGAACGTCCCGCAGTATCTATAAGGACGATATCGTAATTCTTCATCTCCTCATATGCATCCTTAAGCTCTGTATCGGAATATACCACCTTTAACGGAACGTTAAGTATCTCCGCGTAGGTTTTGAGCTGGTCAACCGCAGCGATCCTGTAAGTATCGGCTGTCATAAGAGCTACATTAAGCTTTCTGTCAAGCTTCAGTTTAGATGCAAGCTTTGCAATGGTAGTGGTCTTTCCGACACCTGTAGGTCCGATAAAGAATACAAATCTTGCCTTTCCCTGAGTAACTCCCATGACCTCTGTCTTTCCGAGTTTTAATACTATCTTCTGATAAATGCCGGAAAGTATGTTTTCTACGGAAGCATCCCTCTTTAATGTAGGCTCGATCTCGGTGATCAGCTGGTTGATGTACTTTTCGTCAACCTCATTTTCCACAAGCTGCTTATATATGAGCTGCAGACAGGCATTATTTTTATCATCCTGTTCCTCTTTTTTCTCGGCAGCTTCCGATTTTCCTTCCTCGCTCTTTGCCGCCGCACCCATCTGTTTTTCAAGTAGCATTGCAATATTGGAAATCTTCTGTTCAAGCTGTTCCGTGCCCGAGAAAGCATGTGTCAGCTTCTCATTCTCTTTTTCGTCTTTCTTGTCATCATCCAGGATAATATCGGGATTATCCTTAAACATGGCCTTTATACTCTCTCTCCTTGAAAGCTCCGTCTTGGGCGGAGTCTCATCAAGTGCGGCTGTGATCTCATATGTGGGCTTTTTAAACAGTCGCATCAGGCCGCCGGGTTTGATCTGCTTAACGTTAGTAACGATAGCGTCCTTTCCCAGCTCGTCCCTGGCTTTCATTATAGCTTCTGTTTCCGTACTGCCCTGAAATTTTTTGATTATCAATTAACTGTCACCATCCCAACTGATTGAAGTTCTACATCCGAATCAATTTCATAATACGAAATAACTATCAGGTCAGGGAAATAATCCCTGGTAAGCCGTTTGAAATACATCCTGACTATAGGTGAAGTAACCACTATAGGGTTCCTGCCCATATCCTCCAGGACTTTTACCTGTTCTTCGACCGAATCCATAAGCTTTCTGGTCTTATCAGGATCATAATTTATAAATGTTGTCTGTTCCGTGGTCTTTACGGAAGCCATGATCTCCTGCTCAACCTTAGGATCAAGCGTAACCACCGAATTCTTTTCTCCCTTAGGGAAATACTTGGCTGAAATCGCACGCTTCAGGTTCTGTCTTACATACTCGGTAAGCACATCCGTATCATGCGTTGTAGTTGCATAATCAGCCAGCGTTTCGAATATCGATACAAGATCTCTTATCGAAATGCCCTCACGAAGCAGGTTCTGGAGCACCTTCTGGATCTCGCCCACGCCGAGCAGTTTAGGCACAAGCTCGGAAACCAGTGTCTCGTTTGCATCCTTTATGTTGTTTATGAGGTTCTGGACATCCTGACGTGTGAGAAGCTCGTCCAGATGATGCCTTATAACCTCTGTCAAATGTGTAGCTATGATTGAAGGAGGATCTACTACGGTATAACCGTAAGATTCCGCTCTTTCTCTCTGACTCTCGGTGATCCACAGAGCCGGCAGATGGAAGGAAGGCTCAAATGTAGGTATACCGGTTATCTCTTCCTCCACATATCCCGGATTCATGGCCATATAATGGTCAAACAATATCTCGCCGTCCGAAACCGGAACTCCTTTTATCTTAATAACGTACTGGTTAGGGTTAAGCTGTATATTATCCCTCAGTCGTATGGTAGGAACTACGCATCCGAGTTCCAAAGCGATCTGACGCCTGATAAGTACTACACGGTCAAGCAGATCGCCGCCCTGATTTGTATCCGCAAGAGGGATGATACCATATCCGAATTCAAGCTCGATCTGGTCAACCTGCAAAAGCTGCGTAACATTTTCCGGCCTTCGTATTTCCTCCGCGGCCGTTTCCTCGGTCGTGACTTCCTTTTCGACCTCCTTTGTCTTTACCTTCTTATCAATACTCCTTCCGGCTGCCACAAACATAGCACCGAACGGGATGAATATGAACCACGGAAGCGGTGTGAGTCCCAAAAGGATCATCGCTATTCCGACCATATACAAAACTTTCGGAATGGAGAAAAGCTGTGAGATAAGTATATCTCCTATATCCGAATCCTTAGATACCTTGGTTACCAGCATACCTGTTGCCAACGATATCATGAGTGAAGGCATGGAGCTTACCAGACCGTCACCGATAGTAAGCATACCGTATTTTTCAAGTGCCTCGCCTGCAGTAAGTCCCTGACTTGTAACGCCCATGGCTATACCGCCGCCGAAATTGATGAGTGTGATGATAAGACCCGCTACGGCATCACCTTTAACGTACTTCGTAGCACCGTCCATGGAACCGAAGAATGTAGATTCTTCCTGTATCTTTTCTCTTCTCTTTCTTGCTTCTTCATCAGTTATGGCACCGGTATTAAGGTCGGCATCGATAGCCATCTGTTTACCGGGCATAGCGTCCAGTGTAAATCTGGCGGTTACTTCGGATACACGTTCCGAACCTTTATTGATTACCAGGAACTGTATAAGTATCAGTACTATAAATACGATACCGCCCAGGATCAGATTGCCGCCGCCTACGAATTCTCCGAACTTGGTAATGACCTTTCCGGGATCACCTTTGGCAAGTATAAGTCGCGTTGAGGATACGTTAAGCGATATTCTGAAGATGGTGGTCATAAGCAGTATCGTGGGGAAGCTTGACATCTGCAGTACGTCCGGTGCAAACAGTGCATTGAAAAGTACTATCATGGCTATGGACATATTGAATGCGACCAGTACGTCAAGCAGCAGCGAAGGGATCGGAACTATGAAAAATACTATAACAGCCATGACATATACGCCGACCATGTAGTTCGACAATGCCTTAAAATTCAGCTTCATAGTTTTCCTCCCTTCCCCAATATTTCATTCTGAACACAGCGAAGAATCTTCCTCATCTAGTACAGGCACCCGTGGCTGCCCTGCGTCCTGTATTTTTTTTATATTTTTTTCGAAGTGTCAGCTTATGTAAATCTTCAAATATTGCAGTACACTTTGTTAAAAAACAGCAAACTCTTAAAACACTTCGAAATCTTTTATTGTTTTTTTGGCGGTAGTATATCGGGTAGCCGGAATATCATTCCGATACCCGCCTAGTACTCATGCGCCCTCTTTAAGAGAGTATACATAAGCCAGCACTTCGGCCGTCATCTGGTAGAGCTCCTCGGGGATTTCCTCGTCAAGCTCCACGTTGTGGTAAAGCATCCTCGCGAGAGGTTTGTTCTCCACGATCGGGATGTCGTGTTTCTTTGCTTCTTCCTTTATCTTCTGAGCCAGGAAGTCAGCTCCCTTTGCTATAAGGATCGGAGCCTCAGCCTGCGTTTTATCGTACTTTATGGCACATGCAAGATGAGTAGGGTTAGTGATGACTACATCCGCTTCAGGCAGCTGCTGCATCATACGGCGCTGTGAAGCTTCTCTCATCCTCTGTCTTATCTGACCTTTGATCTTAGGATCTCCTTCAGTCTGTTTGAATTCGTCCTTGATCTCCTGCTTGGTCATTCGCATGTCCTTGCTGAACTTGAACTTCTGGTAAATGTAATCTATAAGTCCGATAAACACGTATATTATCGCCACCCTGAATCCGAAATCTATAACCAGGCCGCCTATCATAGCTACTGCACCGAACAGGTCCATATCATAAAGAGAATTGACCAGAGCCGCAGAATCGGTAAGCTCCGAATAAGCCAGATAAGCTATAAGTCCTATCTTTACAACAGCTTTTAAGAGTTCAACAAGCTTATCCAACGAAAAGATCCGTTTAAAACCATTTATCGGATTAAGCTTTGAAAACTTAGGGATAAGAGGTTTTAATGTAGGCTGCCATTTTACCTGAAATACATTTATTATCACGGCAAATACCACTGCTATCGCAAACATGGGCAGACAGCTTATGAGTATCGAACCCATTGCGCTGTTTATAAAAGCCGATGCATACGACGAGGTGAACGGGCCGTTTCTCGAATATGTTTCTATCGAGTTATAGTATTCTCCGAAAGAATCTGCGAAATTAGATGCTATTATTCCCGAAAATACTTTAAGACCGCCGAACAGAGCTATGAGTGTCACTGCAGTGGCAAGCTCCTGGCTTTTTGCTACCTGGCCTTCTTTTCTGGCATCGTCCAGTTTTTTGGGCGTAGCTTCCTCGGTCTTTTCTCCTCCTTCGTCATTGGCGAAGAACTGGAGATCAAACCTTAATAGTCCGGGATTTAGTTCTAAATCTTTTCTTTCAAAGAATTCAAGCCCCTGCATCCTAAGCTCCCTCAAAATACTCCGTTGCCATCCTCATCAGATCAAACATTTCATCAAATATCATGTCCGCAACACCCGGAATAAGCTCTATTACTATCAGCATTACAGCCATACCCACAAATACTTTAAGCTGCATACCGATAACGAACATATTCATCTGCGGAGCCACCTTTGCCATTATGGCAAGTATGGCATTTACTATCAGCAATGCTCCGAATACCGGAAGCACTATCCTGAATGCTATTACAAAAAAGTCAACTATATATCTTATTCCCACCGTATATATTAGCGGGTTCAGCTTCATGCCTCCGACCGGTACCAGTGTAAAACTGTCTATTATCGCATCTATCAGGTAATGATGAAGGTAAGTTACCATGAGTATCAGCATTATCGCATACTCATAAAACGTACCGGTGACTGTAACCTGAGCACTTGTTACGGGATCGAATTCGTTTACCATCGAAAAACCGATCTCCATGTCTATCAAGTGTCCGGCAAGTCCGATTATCTGATAACATACATTTGCCAGGAATCCGAGTATCAGACCGCACAGTAGGTTCTCAAGTACCATTACCGCATATCCGACTACACCTTTATACTCCAAGGGTTCATACGGGAGTACGGAAAAGATCACGACTGACAACATCAGTGTAAATCCGATCTTTATCGTACGCGGTGAATTCTTCAGGCTGAAGAACGGAGCGGTAAATACAAATCCCGACAGTCTTACCAGTATCACCAGGAAAAACTCCAGCTGTTGTAAAGAAAATACCATCTCATTCATCGTATAAACGTGTTAAAATTCTCAAATAAATACTGCATGTACTCTACTATACTTGTAAGTATCCAGTTGCCCGCTATCATGATCACCAGGAAAATGCAGATCAGCTTCGGTACAAACGTTAATGTCTGCTCCTGTATGGATGTTACTGTCTGTAATATACTTATGACAAGTCCGACTATCAGCGATACCAAAAGCATCGGGGCTGAAACCTTGATGATAAGATACAATGTCTCCCTAAGCAGGGTAACTACCATTTCTTCACTCAAACCAAGCACTTCCTTTCGTAATGATCTCCGTTTTTAATATCCTTCGTAACTTATATTCTCAGGATGCCCGAGCTAATAGAACGTCTTTACCACCTGACCTATGATCAGATCCCAGCCGTCTGCAACTACAAAGAGCAGGATCTTGAAAGGCATTGAGATCGTGGTGGGCGGGAGCATCATCATACCCATTGACATAAGTGTGGATGCTACTACCATGTCTATTATCAGGAACGGGATATATATCAAAAATCCGATTATAAACGCTATACGAAGTTCGTTCAGTATAAATGCCGGTATAAGCACTGAGTTGGGAACGTCATCCCTTGTATTTACTTCTTCTATACCTGCTATATCAAGGAAAAGCTGCAGATCTTTTTCTCCGCCGTCCATCTGCTCAAACATGAATTCCCTGATCGGTTCCATGCCTTTTTCTATGGCTTCCTGTGTAGTTATCTCACCGTTATTTAACGGAGTTATTGCCGCATCGTATATCTTGTTGAGTGTGGGTGACATGATGAAAAATGTAAGGAACAGTGCCAGACCGATAAGTACCTGGTTGGGAGGTGTCGTCTGTGTACCCACGGCAGTACGCACAAAATGCAATACTATGACTATACGGGTAAAGCTTGTGAGCATTATCAGTATGGACGGTGCCAGGGATATGATAGTAAGTATCAACAGTATCTGGAGAGTAGCAGAAAGAGAGCTCGTATTATCTCCGTCAAAACGGAATGTAAGCCCTCCCAATTCTCCTTCCAGATAATCATTTGTCGTGTCAGTATCTTCGTTTGAACGCGTAACAACCGGCTCATCCCTTACTTCGGATGCGCCGACCTTAATTTCTGCACGACAAATAGAGGTTAATACGCACATCAGCACCAGGAGAACTCCAAACACTAATGTTTTTAAAAGTTTTCTCCTACCAACTGTTTCAATCATGCTATCAACCTTTATCTCTTGCTTTTATTATACTGAAAACCCATACTGATACGATGGATTTTCATCTTTTACATTATATTACAATCTCTGAGAAATGTCACTCTTTTTCTTTAACTGTATCAGTATCCGAAGCGCCTGTTTCCAACGCTTCCGGCTCTTGTATCTCCGCCTGCGGACTATCAGCATCGCCCAGTGTCAGCTTAGCTATATCTCCGAGTTCTCCCGGTCCTTGTTCAGGCTGTTTTTTCCGGTGCATCAGTTCATTCATCTGCTCTTTAAAGCTCTTTGGCTTCATATCGGCAGGAAAGCTTTTTAACTCATCTTCTTTTAACTCACAGATAAGTGTTATGCTCTCTTTTGTAACGGCAATACAGAAATACCTTTTCCCCACTTCAACGATCTGAAGATATTTATTGGGTGTGACCCTGAATACATCTATACTCTTGAAATTCGACTTTCCGTTTCCGGCGATCTGCTTTTTTCCGACAAACTTCGTGGTAAAATAGCTGGCCGCAATTATCAGGATACACAGGATTATCAGACCTACAAGCTTAAGGATACTTTTTATTCCTCCGCCGTCCAAAGAAACATTCTTTGATGTCTCCGTAACGGCCTTTCCTGTAACCTCAGCGATCACTAACAAAAAATACGGCATTTATTTTATAACCTCTGTAACCTTTATGCCAAAGGTCTCCTCTATAACGACTACCTCGCCTTTTGCAACATATTTGCCGTTAACAAGCACGTCAACAGGTTCGCCTGCCAAACGGTTAAGCTCTATGATGGTACCCGGTGCAAAATCTAGTACTTCCTTGATTGATTTGCTTGTACGTCCGAGTTCCGCCGTAACCTCAAGCGGTACATCAAGAAGCAGATCTATATTCTCCGTCCTTAGCAGCGGGTTGTTCATCTCCGTAAACGGCTGGAACTGTACCGGCGCTATGTTTACATTCTGAACCGGAGCTGCCACATAAGGTGCTGACGGAGTATCCTGGGAATACATCGTGCTCGGATAAGCGTTAGGCTGCTGTGCAAACATACCCTGTACCTCCTGTCCTCTTGTTTCCCGAACGGGTGCTGCCGGTGAAGGAGCCGGTGCAGCCTGCTGAGCCTTTATCGGTTCCGGCTCTGCCGTATCGGAATTCATATTCATAAACTTATCATATATACTTTTTGCAAAACCAAATGAATACATCTGCATGATCTCACTGTTTATAAGATCACCGATCTCCATTTTAAACATTACCTTAACAAAATCATGGGTAAGGAATTCCGCCAGATCCGAAGCATTTATCACCTCGTTAAGCTTAACAAGGCTGGCTGTAGGAGGACTGATGTCGATCTTTTTGTTAAGCATTGATGACATCGATGTAGAAGCAGAACCCATCATCTGGTTCATGGCCTCTCCTATGGCGCTTAAGTGAAGATCCGTAAGCTCTCCCGTTGTATTTGTACCGTCACCGCCCATCATAAGATCGGTAATGATCTTTACATCCTCTTCTTTTAAGATCAGGATATTGTTTCCCTCAAGTCCTGATGTATATAATATCTGAATGCATACACAAGGTACTGTAACCTCAGCCATAAGGTTTTCCCAATTGGAATATGTAACCTTGGGTGTTGTTATGCTGACCTTCTGGTTTAAAAGTGTGGAAAGAGTAGTGGCGGCTGTACCCATGCTGATATTGGATATCTCACCTATTGCATCCTCTTCTGCCATTGAAAGCTTTTCAGACGGTTCGTAAGAGGGTACGGAATCCGCCGTAGGCATATTTGCGCTGTTAAGCAGTGCATTGATCTCTTCCTGTGAAAGCATGCCGTCCATTAGCTGTTATTCCTCCTCTTTGATAACCCTTGATATTTTAACTGCATAGGACTCCGTAGAAGTACCCGGCAGTGCATAAAACTTTTTGATATTTCCGACAAATACGCTCAACTCATCATCCACTCTGGTGTTAAGCTTTATGATATCACCTTTTTGGATGTTTACAAAGTCCTTGACGGATATCGTACTGCGTCCAAGCTCAGCCTTAACAGGTATCCTGGCTCTTGCTATAGCCACCTCTATAAACTCACGGTTGGCTGACTTATCCATGTCCTTAATCGTGGAATACCAGTACTTTGTATTGAGCTTATCGATAACCGGCTCCAAAACCTCATACGGCATGCAGATGTTCATCATACCCTCAACATTGCCTATCCTCATGTTCATGGTAACCACTGCGGAAGTCTCGCTCGGGGATATTATCTGTGCAAACTGTGAATTGGTCTCTATCCTTTTAAGTTTAGCTTCAAGCTCAACCACATTGGTCCATGGCTCTCTGAGCAGGTTAACGCATACCGTAAATATCTTTTCAATTATTGCCAGCTCGATCTCGGAAAACTCTCTGGCTTTTTCCAGAGGTACTCCAGCGCCTCCCAGCATCCTGTCCACTATAGTGTAGCCTATCTTGTCCGCCATCTCTAAAACTATATTGCCGTTTAGCGGAGCAAAATCAACTATCGCAAGCAGTACCGGATTGGTCAGTGAATTCGTGAATTCCTGATAGATAGTCGCTTCTGCGTTTATAACCTCAAGCTGGACATTCTTGCGCAGGTATGCCGGAAGCGATGTGGAAAGAAGCCTGCCATAGTGCTCAAAAATGATCTCCAATGTCCTTAAATGGTCCTTGGAAAACTTGGCGGGACGGTTGAAATCATAGTTCTTGACCGCCCTGTCACCGGCATCTTTTATATCGCTGGCATCAAGCTCACCGCTCGAAAGCGCTGCAAGCAGATTATCAATCTCGCTTTGGGATAAAACGTCACCCATAGCTTTTCCTCCTACTGAATCAGGTAATCTACAATAACATCAACGATAAACTTAGACTTAAACAACTCCTGTACATCTGTAAGGATCTGCGCCTTTATAGCCTGTTTTGTTTCAGGTTTGGTCAGCTCCTCATTATTATATTTTGACACATTTGTTTTGATTATTGAGACGATATCGCTTTCCATAGTCTCAACCTTCGGATTCAGCTTTGCATAATCCGCATCTGCATTGTTTATGGTAAGTGATGCCGTGATCTTAGCATAATGCTGCTTTCCGTCGGGACCTATAGCAAGGTTGGTGGTAAGTTTGCTCTCATCGATAACATACTTTTCGATATTCTCGATATCGTATGTTTGGGTATCCTCTTCCGAAGGAGTAGGGGACTCAAGTTCCAGATCTATGATCTGCATGATCTTGGTGATAAGATTATCTGTCCTCTGTGCATTGGGAACCACCGTAAAAACTATGTAAGCACTGAGAGTTAAATTCACGATACAAAGTATGAGCACCAGTACCGTTAACATATTCTTCTTCATCTTTTATCTGCCTTTCATTCATCATTTCTTCGAACGGTTCGAATTAAGCGAATTGTAGATCCTTATCTCAACTCTTCTGTTACGTGCCCTGCCTTCCGCCGTGGAGTTGGTGTCTATCGGATCATACTCTCCGCGTCCGGTCCAGGAAATACTTTCTACGGGCACTCCCTTCTCGTCTATCAGGTAATGCGCCGCACTTATGGCACGTGCAGAAGAAAGGATATCATTGCTTGAATACTGCGAGGATTTCATGGGAACATTATCCGTATGTCCTATAACCTCAACATCATGTCCGGAATATACCTTAAGGATATCGCCAACCTTTGAAAGCAGCGGCAGGCATTCCTTTTTCAGTTCAGCCTTACCCGAATCAAAAAGTACGGAACCGTTAATGGTAAGCTCTATGTACTTTCCGTTGGGATCCATCCCTACTTCAAGAAGTCCGCTGATATTATATATCTCGGTAAGCTCGGATACCGAATCAAGCATAGCTTCCGTTTCTTTTCTGTTGGCTTCCTCCAACTGCTTTTCAAGACTTCCTTCTCCGTCTTTCGGATCGGTGACCTTGCCTTCACCCGACTGGTCATCGGGCGTTTTCCCTTCTCCCGAATCGGGATCGGTACTGTGCTTTATATCATCTCCGGATTCTTCTGCCGTCTGACCCATTGAAGAAAAATATTCATCAAGGTTGGAAAGCTGTGTGGTTCCCATACCGACCAGAGTACCGTCTCCTATTGACGTACTGCCTTCATTGAAAACACTGAAGGCACTGGTCATGGAAGCTACAACCTCTTCCCATTTGTTGGCATCGACACTTGACATCGAGAACAGAAGGACGAAAAAGCAGAGCAGGAGGTTCATAAGATCCGAGAAAGTGGCCATCCACGCGGGTGACCCTTTAGGCGGATCGTCCTGCTTCTTTTTAGCCATTCTCTTCACCACCTTCTTCAGAAGAGAAGCTTGCCCTTGCTTCAGGTGCAAGGAAGGACTTAAGCTTTTCCTCTATAACTCTGGGGTTCTCACCAGCCTGTATTGAAAGAAGTCCTTCAACCATAACTTCCTTCATCTGAATTTCCCTGTCATTGGTTGCTTTAAGCTTTGCAGCGGTAGGTGCGCATATCCAGTTGGCAAGGACTGAACCGTAGAATGTCGTAACCAGGGCGACCGCCATGGAAGGACCTACGGTACTGACATCTTCCAAGTTACCAAGCATGTTTATAAGTCCGATCAGGGTACCGATCATACCCCATGCAGGACCCATGGATCCGAGGTTTTCCCAGAAACCTACATTTCCTTTATGTCTGGTCTCTATACATGCAAGTTCTGTCTCCATAATGGAGCGGACAAGTTCAGGGTCGGTACCGTCTACTATGAGCAGTACCCCCTTCTTCATGAACTCATCTTCTATACTGCCCGCTGCCTCCTCGAGTGCGAGCAAGCCTTCCTTACGGGCGATATTCGAAAGATTGATTATGGATTTGATGGTTTCTTCTTCGTTGGAAGGAACCTTCTTAAGATTCAGTGTAAATGTCTTAAGGCTCTTAACAAACTCTCCGGGGCTTTCCGACATGGCCATGGTCGCCATGAAGGCACCACCGAAGGTGATCAGCAGTGAAGGAACATCAATGAACGCCTTTACCGCTGCAAAATTAACACTCATGGCAGTGGCATCAAATACCATACCGAATATCATAAGCAAAAAGGCCGCCACAAGGCCTATCAAAGTCGCTAAATCCAAAATAACACCACCTTAACCGTAAGATTTTTGAATTAATCTATC
>JAIKXA010000035.1 GCA_024684355.1 Lachnospiraceae bacterium | reverse complement strand
CAATACAGATACAGAGCTCCGTATGGTAATGACACAGATGATAAACGGTTACTATTCACCTCAGAATACCGAGCTGTTCAGGGAGCTTTACAATTCGCTCTTAGAGCAGAACGGCGGAGAGAGAGCTGACCAGTACTTTATCTTAAAAGACTTCCGTTCTTATGCCGAGGCACAGAAGAGGATAGAGGCTATGTACAGGGATGAAAAGCGCTGGGCTAAGTCAGCAATGCTGAATGTTGCAAAGTGCGGCAAGTTCTCATCAGACCGTACCATCGAAGAGTATGTACAGGATATCTGGCATCTTGAAAAATTAACCGTTAAACCCGGCAAATAATAATTAAAAGATCAACGTCCCGCATCTTTAAAAGATGCGGGATTTTTTTGACTTATATGCAAAAATATGGTATTATAACTTTGTATACGTTTTAATACAAATCTGTTCGGAAATCCGTTTTTTCGGGAAAGGATTTTATGCCATATTTACTTAGTTATACAAGACAGCCTGTTGATAATATCATATATGATGCCAGACTTGCATACAGCATGCATCTTGCGGTAAGCCAGGACGGTGTACGTTACAAGGCCTTAAACCATAATTCGGGAGTATTATTCGGAAAGGCTACCGAAAACCCTGACGGGTCTTTGAATCCCAAGGCATTAAGGAAACCGTATATTTTTAAGAATGAAGATCATTACGAGGTGATAGCTTTAAGGACGGCAGGCGACGGTGAATCGGACCCTGAGATTGAAGACGGGATCACCGCCATTTTTGAGGATAATGATAACAAAAGCGGTGAATCTGCATATACACCGGTCAGATATACCACCAAGGATTTTCTTATTTATTCAGAACCTGAAGTTATATCACCCGATGAATATCTGAACCTTACCGCAAAGATCAGGAGCAGCTGCGTATGGTCCGCACTTTCCGAGACAGCGCTTAAAGGCTGTGACAGTATAGAGGGCGTGGTTCCGTGCTGTGTTACCGTGATAAGTGAAGAACTGTATGACAGGATGGTTAAAAAGCTTACCACTCCGTATAATACGGGGGTAAGTTTTCCTGAGAGCATTACGGTAAATTCTCCGGAAGAGTTAAAAGAATACCGTGCCGTTTCCACATACAGTGACGGATCTACGGCACTTAAGAGTGTTGACTGGAATCTGGACGGGATAGATTTTTCGGTTCCGGGTGATTATATTCTTTCGGGCAGACTGCATCAGGAGCATTTTGAGTTCCCGATCGCACTGAACCGTGCAGATCCGTGCATGTGCATATGGAACGGAAGGTATTATTTTATAGCTACCAATGATGCCGACGGGAATCATACACTATACATCAGGGAAAGCGATACCTTGAAGGATATCGGAGAGGCAGATGAAAAGCTTATCCTTGATTCAGACGAATACGAAAATATAAAGGGATTGCTCTGGGCTCCAGAATTCCACGTTATAAATGACAGGCTGTATATATTCTTTGCCTGTACTCCGGGTGAGTTTTTCTGTGAAGAGTCTCACGTCATGTACCTTAAGAAAAACGGAAACCCTTTGAATAAAAAAGACTGGACAAAGCCTAAAAGAGTGGTAAAAAAAGACGGCTCCGATATTTGCGAGGCGGGAAATGAAATAACACTTGATATGACCTGTTTTGAATGGGAGGGAAAAATATTTGCTGTCTGGTCGCAGAGACAGTTTCTTCCTAAGGATCTGGGCGCCTGGCTTTATATTGCCGAGCTTGACCCGGAAAGTCCCTGGGAGCTTAACAGCGATCCGGTGATCCTTTCAAAACCCGAACCCGGTTGGGCCAACAATCATACATTTGTGGATGAAGGCCCCTTTGCACTTCCGACGGAAAACAAGCTTTTTCTCACATTCTCATCCGCTGCGGTTGACACATCATACGTGGTAGGACTGCTGCAGATAGAAAAAGGAAAGGATCTGTTAATTAAGTCAAACTGGAGAAAGACAGAGTATCCGATCCTTACATCAAGAAGTGTGGCGGGAGAATATGGTACGGGCCACAATGCATATATGACGGACACGGACGGAACTGTATGGAATACATATCATGCCCGCCCGGGTACAGAGGCTCCGAGAAGCAGCGGTATTAGAAGAGTACATTTTGATATGGACGGCGAACCGGTACTTGATATGACTGAGGACCTGGACGTTAATCCGATCTTTGGGATCGTGAAGACGAGGCTGATCATAAAGTAAGGGAAATTGGTAAATGAATACAGAATATGGAGGAACGGAATGAAAGCATATATATTTTTGGCTGACGGATTTGAAGAGGTTGAAGCACTTACGACTGCGGACCTGCTTATAAGAGCAGGCATAGAGACAAAGCTTGTAAAGGTGCCTGTTGGATCGTCAGGAGAATGTAAAGCAGTCAGAGGTTCACACAATATAAAGGTTAAGCCTGACCTGACATTAGGTAATGATATTACTGCAAAAGACCTTTTAGACGGTGACTGCGTAATACTTCCCGGCGGAATGCCGGGTACCAGGAATCTGGCGGCAAGCGAGGACGTTACAGCTGTTATAAAGGCTTACGATAAAGCGGGTAAGTATGTGGCTGCCATATGTGCAGCTCCTTCCGTGCTTGGAGAAAACGGACTGCTTAACGGGAAAAATGCCACATGTTTTCCGGGCTTTGAGGACAAACTGTCAGGAGCGTCTTTTGTAGCAACCGGAGCATTAGCTGATGGCAATATCATCACCGGCAGATCCATGGGTTCGGCAGTTACGTTCGGACTCAAGATCATAGAAGTCCTTTTGGGAAATGATATGGCAGAAAAAATAGAAACATCGATCTACAGAGGATAGTTATAAAATGAAGAAATTTTTATTATTGGTTATTATGATCATAGCTGCGGTTATTATACCTGTAGCCTGCAGCAGCAGCGATGACAAGAATGGCTATGAGCCTGATGCGGTGACAAATGAGCCGGTTAGCAATACAGATATACCTACCGCTGCTCCGACGGATACACCTACACCGTCGCCCACGCCGTCGCCCACGCCGTCTCCGACACCGACCCCTACGCCTATCCCGGAGATAAAGGATATCTGGGAGGAGACCGAGGAGCCTAATGTATACAGTCTGCCAGATATGGATATCAAAGCACTGTACTTAAGTACCGTTTACAACGAAGGTAAATTGTTATATTTCTTTAATGAAGGATATTCCACATCGCCCGAGATCATTTCCTATGATTATCAGACCGGGGAAAAATCCAGAATGACTATCCGCGATATAGAAGTCAACGATTACCGGTTTTACGTTGTTCCTGACAAATACATAGTAGTAAGCGACAGTGCAAAGAAGCTGATCTATTATGATTTTGATCTTAAGGAACTGCTGACTGCAGAGATTCCGGTAAAATCAAATTATCCGGAATTCTGGCATGATGAGTCATTTGAGAATATATATTACGTAAATGCGGATGAACTTACCAGGTTTTCACCATTTAGCGGCGAGACGGCAACGATAAAAAAAGATTCCCGATATAAAGAGTGTTATCCTTCGGGTATGACTGCGGATGGAAAATATCTTAAGGTTTATGTTTATTCCTGGAGAAAGGGATATTCTGAAGTTTATCTTGCAGATGTTACTACCGGTGAATTATTAAGAAGTGATGATGCCAAGGACTATGCCTATGATTATTTCCTGTCTCCGGATCGGGACGAAGTCCTTATGATGGACAACGAAAAGAACAACATCTATCTTTATGATGTTGACAAAAATGATCCGGAAATATTGTTCAAACTGGACCAGAATATTACGGACAGCTTGGCAGATCCGAAGGCAACGATCATACTCAATCCCTATTATGATCTTATACATCAGGAGATTGACTGGGAAAACAGAAAGCTGATAACTAATGCGAAATATTCCATAGGAGATTGTACGATCCTGGAATTAAAGTGTTTTGATATAGATACGGGAGAAAATACATCGAGCACCGTGATCAATATTGAATCCCAGGTAAGTATAGATTATACATTGTCCATGGACCGCGCAGACGGATATCTTGTTGTAAGCGGAAATGCCAATTCAGATCCTTTGTGTTATGCGTGGGATTATCTGAATGATGAAGTTAATACCAGCAATGCTGATTTTAAGCGTATAAACTATATACCGGATTATCTGGATAAGCACCGTAAGGAACTGGAAGAAAAATATAACATGTACATATATCTGGGCAGTGAGGTATTTGCCACAAGTACGGATTATATTCTTACCTGCTGTAAGAGCCCTTACGAGATGGATAAAGCTCTGTATATTGTTGATGAAGTGCTCTCGCTTTATCCCGAAGGCTTCTTTGAACAGATCAAATACGGCGGGATAAAGACCATTGGCCTGTATCTGTGCAGCGGCTTTACAAAGAATTCGTCATACGGCATAGATACTGCCATAGCTTTAGCAGGTACTGACGGATATGAGCGTTTCCTTGTACTTGATATTTCATATCCTTCGGATCTGAGAAGAAATATCATTCATGAGATCTCGCACTGGACAGATAACCGAATAAACCAGCAGGATCCGGTTGACGATGTCATTTTTGAAGATGAATGGTCAAAGCTTAATCCAGAAGATTTCTATTATATGAACGACTACAATAAGACCAGTCCGTTCTACAGATATACTTACTCGTCAGCCAAGGAAAAGGCTTATTTCGTAGATTCTTATTCTATGTCAAAGGCTACGGAAGACAGAGCGCGTCTTTTTGAGTATCTCATGCGTTTTGACAAGGAATATGATAATGAGTATATGCAAAGCGAAGCTATGAGAAAGAAGCTTCATTTGTACTTTGACAATATCCGCAGATGCTTTGATACTACCGGCTGGCCGGAAGAAACTATCTGGGAGCATAAACTGGAGATGCTTGACCGCTTTTATAACGGAGATGACAGCATATCTTATGAGACGATATATCCCGAAATGTTCGGGGATGAAAAGACTTATGATACTGTTGACGACCGATGGTATCTGGATGCCTATGTGGGCGGGATACATGCTTACGGTTGATGAAAGGAACTGATGATGGATAAGAAACGGATAGCCCTGTGGGACAATTTGAAGTTTATACTGATAGTCTCCGTTGTAATAGGGCATTTCATAAATATCAGGGATTCCGTAACGTATCACAGCATATTTGTATTCATCTATTCCTTTCACATGCCGCTTTTCATATTCCTTGCGGGACTGTTTCACAAGAATAAGGGAGTATGGAAAAAGGCTCTGGCATTTTTGGCAATATATGTACTGTATGAACTGGCGATATTCGGCACCAAAAAACTGTTCGGCGTAAAAAGAGCGAAGCTCGATCTGTTTAATGAGAGTGCGGCTCCGTGGTTTATGCTGGCATTATGTGTATATGTTGTGCTGGGGTATTTTCTGTATAACTTTATGAAGAAAAAGATCATACGCTGGATCATACTCGCCGCATTTGCAGTTCTGTCTTGTGTGGCGGGCTATATCGAGGAAATAGGAAGCTTTTTGTCTTTGTCGAAGATGATAAATTTCTTCCCGTATTTCCTGCTGGGCATGATAGCTGACAGGGGGAGCCTCGAAAAAACAGCCGCCAACAAAAAGATAAAGCCGTGGGGGGCAGCAGTGCTCCTGCTCTGGCTGCTTTTGTGCTTTGCCATTATGGAAAAGGTATATCTCTTCAGACCGTTTTTCGTGGCAAAAGAAAGCTATCCGGAATATTCCAACGGACTGGGGTTTGTCTGGAAGCTTTCTGCATATGCCATATCATGCCTGGTCGGCTGGGCACTTATCATGATCACGCCTTCAAAACCCATACGCCCTTTTACGCTTTGGGGCAGCAGGACCATACAGGTATACTTTTGGCATAAACTCGTGCTTTATGTGTTTAAATATACAGATCTTGATAAGTGGTTTTATCAGGACGGTCCGCATAAGCTTTTATGGATGGCTGTGGCCGTGGCTGTCACATGCGTGCTCTCGTTATGGATATTCAGGTATCCGACCGAGTTGATACTAAGCTTTACCAGGAGTAAAAGTAATAACGGATAATACGTTTAACAATAGTGTTATTAGGGTGAAAAAAGTATGAAGATAGCGTTTTTTAACGGAAATATGGAAAGAAGCGGGGGAACCGAAAGAGTCCTTTCAATCGTAGCCAACGGTTTAAGCCTTCGCGGATATGAGATTGTTATTTTCTGTCTTACGGGAAAAGGACCTTCCTTTTATGAGCTTGAAAAGGATATAAAAGTATACTGGATAGGTTCACGCGGACTACAGACAAATATTATTTCCAATTTGAAAAAGCTGTCAAAGATCATGAAGGAAGAAAGCCCGGATTTTCTGGTCGATGTTGATATAATACTGGGCTTTTATTCGGTGCTGCTTAAGGTACGTTTCCCTAAAACTCACTGGATATCATGGGAGCATTTTAATTACTTTACAAAATTCCCGGTTAATCATAACTTAAGAAAAGTTGCCCGGTTTATCGTTAGCAGGTTTTCCGAATGTCTGGTAGTCCTGTCGGATGAGGATAAGGGATATTATCAAAGTAATATGAGATTAAAGTGCAGGATTGAAAGAATATATAATCCGACTCCGTTTGAAAATGTTTCCGGTGAACCTGCGGATGGTGTTTTAGCAAGCAATAATACAGAACGGGCAGCAAATGCCCGTAAGAGAAGCAAAGTGGTTCTTGCCGTTGGCAGGCTTACCCGTATTAAAGGCTATGATATGCTGCTTAAAAGCTGGAAACCTGTAGAAAAGAAGCATCCGGACTGGATGCTTCGGCTGGTAGGTGACGGAGAAGAAAGAGAAAACCTTGAGAAGGAAGCCGCTGTTCTCGGGCTTAAAAACGTGGAGTTTACGGGAAGAGTGGAAGATGTCAGCAAGTATTATAAAGATGCCGGTTTTTTAGTCCTGTCTTCCCGCAATGAAGGTTTTGTAATGGTACTTTTAGAGGCCATGGCGTTTTCACTTCCGGCTGTGGCTTTTGCATGTAAGGCCGGAGTAAAAGAAATGGTTGAGGATGGTGTTAACGGCTATCTGGTACCTTCGGGCGATATAAGAACTTTTGCCAAAAAGATGGACAAAATGATATCTGATGATGAAAAACGCCAATCAATGGGACAAAATGCAGGGGTGATGATAAAAAGATTCAACCTTGACAATATACTTGATGAGTGGGAGAGACTGTTCGCCGGCTTGGTATAGATTAAGGGAATATCATGATATTCCGACTTCCGATGTATTATGATATATAATATTGTATTATAGGGAGAAAAACTGTGGGATCTGAAAGATTATTAAATACAAAAAGGAATATTGTTACAGGTTTTTCAGTGAGAATAATAGACCTGTTATTCCCTTTTGTGATAAATACTGTGGTGATAAAGACTCTGGGAGTAGAGTATATCGGTCTTAATTCACTCTTCGCATCCGTATTGCAGGTCCTGTCACTGGCTGAACTCGGAGTCGGATCGGCTATGGTGTTCAGTATGTATGAACCTATCGCGAACGGAAACAGTGAAAAAGTCTGCAGTCTTCTTAAGATGTACAGAAGTATCTATCTGGTCATAGGTTTGGTTATACTTACTGCGGGACTTATCTGCCTTCCGTTTCTGCCGGGATTGATAAGCGGTGAAGTCCCTGACGGGATAAATGTCTATATCCTTTTTATCATCAGTTTGTCAAATACGTCGGTCAGTTATTTCTTGTTTTCATACAGAACTGCATTGCTGCAGGCCTCACAGAGGCTGGATATAAAAGATATCATTACGATCGTCACGAATTTTCTGTTGAATATCTCTAAGATCGTAATACTGCTGGTTTATAAAAATTATTATGCGTTCTGTATTGCTGTTCCTGTTTTTGCAGTCATAAATAATATAATAGTATATTTGGTAACAAAAAGAAAATATCCCGAATACAGATGTTCGGGAAGCGTTCCCAAAGAAGAACGTAAACAGATATTGGACAGAGTGAAGGGGCTGTTTATAAACAGATTCTGCAATGTGATCTGTAATTCGTTTGACAGTATAGTGATCTCGGGCTTTTTAGGGCTCGAGATCCTGGGAAAGTATGATAACTATTTTCATGTAATGAATGCTATCTTGACACTCGCAGGGATATTGATCGCTTCAGCGATACCGGGTATCGGCAATTCGATAGTTAAGGAAACGAAAGAAAAGAATCACAGGGATTTTATGACCCTGCAGTTCGGATACAGCTGGCTTATCGGATGGGCGGCGGTATGTCTTCTATGCCTTTATCAGCCGTTTATAGAATTGTGGGTAGGACAAAAAATGCTGATGGAGATGCCCATTCCTGTACTTTTTTGTATTTATATGTATATGGTAAAAGCATCGGAAGTATTTATGGCATACAGACAGGCAACCGGGATATGGGCAAAAGATAAGGTAAGGCCCGTCCTGGAGGCAGCCGTTAATCTGGCCTTGAATATCTTCCTTGTAAAGACCATAGGAGTGGCAGGAGTCATGCTGTCTACTATTTTTACTTTGGGATTGATACATGTTATATGGGGTTCTTATTATTTATACAAGGAGTATTTCACGGAATTCAGTCATGTAAAGTATTTAATGAGACAATTGTTATATCTGGTCGTGACTGCCGGGATTGCAGCGTTAACATGGTTTATATGCGATTCCTTTACACCGCAGTCGGGGGTGCAGGCAATAGTTATCAGAGGTGTGATCTGCATTATTCTTCCCAATATTCTGTTTACTATGGCATATTTTAAACTTCCGGAATTCAGAGATTCTATAGGTTTGGCAAAAGGTCTTTTAATAAGGAGAAGGTAGTTATGGAAAAAAAGATAAGTATTATAGTTCCGATTTACAAAGTTGAGGAATATCTTGAAAAATGTATAGAAAGCCTGATTTCTCAGACATACAGAAATCTCGAGATAATCCTGGTGGATGACGGCTCCCCCGATAAGTGCGGAGAAATCTGTGATCATTATGCGGCTATAGATAGCAGGATCAAGGTCATCCATAAGAAAAATGAAGGAGTTGCAATGGCCAGAAATGACGGCCTTGATATAGCTCAGGGAGATTATATCAGTTTTGTGGACAGCGATGACTGGCTGGCAGAAGATACATATGAATGCTTTGTTGAGAGCATGAGAAAATATAAAGTCGATTGCGTAATGGGCTGTTGCCAGGTTGTCATTGACAGGGAAGGAGAGCTGGATTTCCGGCCGCTCCGGGAATGGAAGCTTAAGATCTGGACGCAAAAAGGCGCTATGAAGTCCGTATTGGTAGACGGATCTGCAATATGGAACAGACTTTTTAAGAAAGAGGTTTTTGAAAATCTGCGTTTCCCTGTAGGACGTATTAATGATGATGAATATACGGTACTCAGGGCGTACGCTTTATGCAACAGAATATTGTTTTTAAACAAGCCTACGTACAATTACAGGATAAGAAAAAACAGTATTACTACTTCGGCTTTTTCAATGAGAAAGGTGGATGTATTCTATAATGCGAAGGATAATATGGAATACATCATTAAAGTTAGACCGGAACTGAAAGACTATGCTGAAGCTAAATTTGTAAAGGCGGGTCTGTACTGCTATTACAATCTGTTAAAGATGAAAACAGAAGAGCAGGAAGTAAAACAACAGAAAAAAGACGCACTCCGGAATATAAAGAAAGAACTAAGGAAAATCAGATCAAGTATCATGCATAATAAAAGAATAGCCAAGAGATATAAGGCTGCTGTTGCTGCATTGACAATGATGACCAGAAGGGAAAAGAGTTGATGAAACCGAAAGTAAGTGTGATAATACCGGTCTATAAAACAGAGAAATATATTGATGAGTGTTTGGCCTCGGTTCTTGGTCAGGATTACGATAATCTGGAGATAATACTTGTTGATGACGGCTCTCCCGACAGATGTCCTGAAATATGCGACAGGTATGCGGAAGAATATGCCAATATCCGGGTGATACATAAGAAAAATTCCGGGCTTGGTCTTTCCAGAAATGCCGGGGTAGATGCTTCGGAAGGAGAGTATGTTACTTTTGTTGATTCAGACGATAAACTGGACGGACCGGAGGCAGTTTCTGCTATGGTAAAAGCATCTCTGGACAATAATGCTGATCTGGTGGTCGGTTGTTTTCGGCGTTTTAACGAAAAAGGAAAAAGCGAGATCAATAGTCATCATTTGGAAACGGGAGAAGATATTTTTGATCCGGATTTTAGGTTCAGGGGATTTTATCAATACGGGCACCTTGCATATGATTGGGGAAAACTATGCAGAAAAGAATTTCTTCGTGAAAAAGGATTAAAACGCGGAAGTTATCCGTTTGCACAGGATAAGGCTTTTAATATGCGTTTCTATGCCAATGCCCCAAGATATGCGTTTATTGGGGAAAGTGTTTATTGTTACAGGATAAATGAAGACTCCGTTACTTTTAGGTACAAGGATAATTATATTCAGGTTTGTACATCCATAGCTGCAGGTTTTGATAAGTATTGCAAAAAGAAAGGCATAAAGGAAGATTACGGTGATCTTTCCACACTGCATATTTATTTTGGAAGCTTTTTCCTGGCAAAACAGGAGCTGGAAGCGGGGAAAGGACTGTTTGGAACCGCAAGAAAAATAAAGGAATTTGCAGATGTACCATATGTAAGAAAATCCATGAAAAAAATCATATCACGAGGATACTGCAAGGGGATAAAAACCGTAAGATGGCGGTGGATGATCTGGTGTTCGACGATCCTGTTTGATCTGCACATGTATCTGCTCTTTACTTTGGGTATAGCGTTGCTCAGAAAAATAGGCGTGGATGGGATGATAACAAAAAGAAGATACAATAAGGAAAAAAACAAGGCCTGACAACTGTCGGGCCTTTATCTTGCAAGTTATTTGCTTTTATCTTTTTTCATGTCCTTCTTCAGTCTTCTGAAATCGCCTAAAGCTTTCCAGCCGATCTTTACGATCTTAGGAATATTGATGGAGTTTTTACCGGCCTTTCTGGGCTTAAAGCTTATCTCCTTAAAGGTCATGTTTTCATCATAATACTTAAAATATGTGGTCATCATGATGTTCGGAAGATTGTAGTCTTTATCAAGTTTATACAGGTATTTGGCTACAACTTTTGTATTCATGAGTCTGAAGGGAGCATTTGCATCCGGTACTTTTACTTTGAAGTAGAGCTTTAAGAGAAAACAAACCACCTTTTCAACGAATGCACGGGATTTGCCGTCGCCTCTGACTGTACGATTGCCGAATATGCCGTCATAATCTCTGCGCATATCCCAAAAAGCAGGGAATTCTTTGGGATTTGTCTGTCCGTCGGAATCGGTCTGGAACACATAGTCTGCACCCTGCTTTATGGCGTAGTCGTAAAGAGCGATAACTTTAGGACCATGCTGCTTTTCTGTTTTCTCAAGTATCTCAAGCTGAGGATGGTTCTGCTTATATTTGACCAATATGTTATGTGTGGCATCAACACTGCCGCTGTCAGCTACTACCAGACGGGATTCCGGGCTTTTTCCTTCAAGGATCCCATACCAGGAATCTATTACACTTAATATGTTTGCTTCTTCGTTATACGCCGGCATAACAATGTATAAAATATCCATAACCCCGTCTCCTTACAGCTTGCGCTTACGCAATTTTACTAATCCCAATACTTATATCTGCATTATAATACAACTTTCAGAAAATAGCAATAAAATATAGAAATTTGTCTGCGTAAAAACACTTGCCGAGGATATAAAAAAATGATATAATATATAGCACAGATGAAACGGAGAAAACATAGTTTTTTCGATTCGCAATTTACGTTCAAGGAGGCGCTTATGCGTTATATCATCACAGGAAAAAATATTGATGTTACCGAAGGTTTAAAGAATGCCATCTATGAGAAGATCGGTAAGCTTGAGAAGTATTTTAAGCCCGATACGGAAGTTCATGCCACCTTCAGTGTCCAAAAGGACAGACATAAAATAGAGGTTACCATTCCCATTAAGGGGACTATTATAAGGGCTGAAGAGGAAAGTACCGATATGTATGTTTCCATTGATCTTGTTGAGGAGATCATTGAGAGACAGATCAAGAAGTATAAGAGTAAAATAGTTGATGCAAAGCAGAGCGCAGCTTCATTAAGCGATGCTTTTGCCGCAGAACCTTCCGAGGAAGAAGAGATCGTGATCACCAGAACCAAGAAGTTTGCCATGAAGCCCATGGATCCCGAAGAGGCCTGCATAGAGATGGAACTTACCGGTCATAATTTTTTTGTTTTCAGAAATTCGGAAACCGATGAAGTTAATGTTGTATATAAGAGGAAAGGAAATACCTACGGCCTTATCGAACCGGAGTATTGATATGGTGGCAGGAGACAGATAATGGTACCGAGTTTACTATTGGCTTTAACAGTGATCATCGTTATGATCGATGTACTTGTAGGAATACACAGGGGGTTCCAGTACAGTCTGGTGCGGCTTCTTGTATGGATCGCAGGTACATTTGTTGCGATCCTGATATCCAGATCGGTCACTGTATTTATCTTACTGAAGCTTGCAAAAGTTCCGAACATGAACTTATTTGCATTTGACGTGTTCGGAAGCAGGCTGGATTCCCTTACCGATTCGGTAGGGACACATTTGACCGGACTTACCGTTTCATTTATGGTTCCGGTAGTTTTCGTCGGGTTATTTATTATAACCAAGTTTATTACATGGCTTATATATATCTTTATCAAAAAGCTTATCATTAAGTCTGCAAAAAAGGCTACAGCTCATAATGCTGCAGTAGATGCCGTAAAAGCGGTAGAAAGTTCGGAGATGCCGGACATAGAGTCAGCGGCGATGGAAGAGCCGGTAAATCTTAGCGGCGTGAGTGACGCAGCTTCCGATGACCCTGAGTTCGGTACCTTCGGAATATATCCCAAGGAAGAAAAACCGAGACCGGTTTTCGCTGAAAGCACGGAACCCGGCGGAGCAGATCAGATGCCCGTGGCTCCTGAGACGGAGAGTGCGGATGTAAGGAAGCTTGCCATGACAGATCCGTTCCTGCTGGCAGCCAAAGGAGAGCTTCCCGAAGCGGAGCCCGAAGTTGCTGCATTTGAACCTCAAGTTGAAGAAGCGGAAGAAACCGAAGGATTTGCAGCTTTGGCAGAATCGGGGGATGGCTTTGAAAGTCTGGCACGGGCTTCACTTATGGAGGAGCAGCGTGAGGCAGAAAAAGAGATCCGGAGAAATGCCGATAAACCTAAGAAGGTTAAGGTAAAGAAAGCAGCGCAGCCCAAACGCAGGCGACTTAAGAGAAAGCATTCGATCGCAGCATTCCTTATCAAGAAATCAGTTGCATCAAGCATATTCGGAGGAATTCTTGGTGCTGTCATAGCAGTTTACTCTTGTGCGATCATAGCATCACCTGTTTCACAGATAGTCAGGATAATTGCAGATGAGAAGGTTGCAGCGGACGCTGTCGATGTGATCTCTACAGCAGCGAACGAAGATCTCGGTGAGCTGTTTGACCATGCATTTGATAAGAGGGAACCTAAGGTTGATAAGCTTCCAAAGGTATTTGAGATAAGCGAGAGCTTCAGCTTAAGACCGGAGGACATTACTGAAGTGTTTGATACTGCCGATGATTCTGTAGTACATTACATTTATAAGTATACAGGAGCGGATTGCCTGGCATCAACCATTTATAATTCTCTGACTCCCGTAAAAACTGACGAGATAGATCTGGCTAAGAAGGGTGTTGCCGAGTATAATTTCCCGGATTCTCTGAGGTATTATGCAAAGTATATCCCGCAGTTCAGATCACTGATCGAGACTCTTCATAAAGGTGAAGGAGTAAGTGTCGGAGTACTCAACAAGGTTGAAAGTACTTTAAAGCTCCTGTTTAAGAGCGGAGATAAGGGTGATGTATTATCCAAACAAGACAAGCTTCAGATCGCCAATTCCATGGTAGATACCTTGAACGAAACCATAGTAAAACAGATTGGACCGTATACGGTCGATGTTGTGCTGAAGCACTTTGATTCATATGAAGAAATCGATGCCGGTATGACGGATGTATTCAATGAGATGAAGAGGATCGTCAAATTGGGATTTTTCGAGAGAAAGTATTCAGCTATGGAACAGGCAGAATAGACTGAAGTCAGAACTGTTTAAAACAATTAAGGACCCGGACGCAGGTTTTCCTGCAGTCAGGGTCCTTTTTATTTGATAAGCGTATGTCCTCAGTACAAGATTGCTTGCAAAATGAGGGCTGAGTGAATGGTCGTCGAGAAAACTATGCTTAGTCTTCGCGACAGTCAACACAGCCTATCTTAAGTATATTGCCGTCGTATTCAACATGACACTCAAAACTGTCTTCATTAAGTGCTATATACCAAGTTGAAGTATCGGAGTAGTTTTCTTCGGGAGCATATATATAACCTGCATTTTTAACCTGCTCGATATAGGAGAGTACAGCATCTTTTGATACACCGCTGTAGGTTATATAGGGATTAACTTCGGTACCTGAACTTCCCATGTAGCTGCCACCCTTAAACTCGGGAACATACTGGAGCATCGTGGTAGAGTAGAGGCGGCGGATCTCTTCAGCCGAATTGTCTTCTTTAGTCTCTTCGAATCCGGAGCCGAGTCTTAAAGTATTATCCTTGTAACTAAGTACAACTTTCCAGTCTTTATCGTTATAAGCCGAATAAGCAATTGTATCGGATGACGTTTTTTCATCGGCATTTACAGTATAACCGGCCTTTTTTAACTCTGAAATATAAGCGGTTACTTCTTCCTTTTTTACCTCGGAAAAGACAGCATAATCAAATGTACCCTGTGAATCCTGACCGGTAAAAGCTCCGTTTTCAAAAGCCGGAAGCCATATGAGGAAGGTCATGTCACGATATTCGGTCCTGTCAAACTTGTCTCGCGATACCGGTGAGGATGTGACTGCGGTAGGTTCATCGGTAGGGGTAACCGAGGGAATATCGGTTACGGCTTCGCCTGTAGGTTCTGTGCTTGTCGGGGTGACCGTTTCACTGCCCGGTTTTGTACCGTTATCCGCTTTGGTCGGAGAAGGAGTGGTTTTATCACCTGAGCCTTCCGGCTTAGCGGTGGTTGTACCCGGATCGGTATCCTTTCCGGGGGCGGCAGTTGCGGCATTTCCCGATCCGTCTGTATTTTCAAAAGGTGTTCCTATTGTATAATCCTTATCACATCCGCAGGCACCGACTGCGATGCTTAATGCCAATACGGAAATTGCCATATATTTTGAAAGCTTCATGTTTATTACTCCTTATGAAGAAAACTCCGCTGCATATATTATAATACTATAAAAATACTGCTTTTTCAATGTTTTTTCATGATGTCGGGTTTTTAAACGATCGGTAAAAAATCACGAACAAATGGTTGCATTTGTGTCTGAAATGCGGTATAATACTATATCTAGGGGCTGAAATGATTTTTTGGTGTAAAATCATTAAAAACAGCCTATGGATCTATTATATTGAAACGGAGAAAGTCATGTCTGCAAAATACGACGGAAGCGAAATAGTAGTATTAAAAGGACTTGAAGCGGTCAGAAAACGTCCGGGTATGTACATAGGAAGTGTAGGAAGCCGCGGATTGCACCATCTTATCTGGGAGATACTGGATAACGGCATAGATGAGCACCTGGCCGGTTTCTGCAACGAGATAGAGATAGTGATGCAAAAGGACGGGGGTATAGCCATAACCGATCACGGGCGTGGTGTCCCTGTTGATATGCACCCGACAGAGCATATGCCTACGGCCAGAGTCGTATATACCATACTTCATGCCGGCGGAAAGTTTGGTAATAACGTATATAAGGTATCAGGCGGATTGCACGGAGTCGGTGCGTCTGTAGTAAATGCTCTTTCCGAGCATATGATAGTTGAGATAAAAAGAGACGGAAAGGTATTCCGTGATGAATACAGAAACGGCGGAAATCCGGTCACAGAGCTTGACAAAAGCGGGCTGCTGCCCGCTGTAGGCAAATGCAATAAGTCCGATACCGGTACAAAGGTTACTTTTTATCCAGATAAGACCATTTTTGAGTCAGTTGATTTTAAACCTGAGATTATAGTTAAAAAGCTGAAAGAAACAGCATACCTTAACAAGGGGCTTAAGATTACATTTACCGACATGCATACGGGATTTAACCAGGTATTCTGTGAGCAGGACGGAATCAAGAGCTTCGTGGCTTATCTTTCCAGAGAAGAGACAGTCATTCACAAGGACCCTATATACATAGAGGGAAAGAGCGGAGATATAGAGGTTGAGATCGCTTTCCAGTACAATAACGGTTTTTCCGAGCAGATCAATGCTTTCTGTAACTGTATAAATGTAGTGGACGGAGGTACGCTGGTCACCGGTTTTAAGTCCGGACTTACCCGTGTCATGAACCAGTATGCCAGAGAGCTCGGAGTACTTAAAGATAAGGATGAGAACTTTGACGGCAAGGACATAAGAAACGGTCTTATAGCCATAGTTTCCATAAAGCATCCTGATCCTCAGTTTGAAGGTCAGACCAAGACTAAGCTCGGGAACAATGATGCCAAGGTAGCCGTGGAGGATGTGTTTACACAGGAAGCGACTGTATACTTTGATAAAAATGTCGAGATCCTTAAAGCCATACTTGATAATTCGCTCAGGTCCTACCAGGCAAGAAAAGCCGGCGACAAGGCCAGGACAGCTGTATTAAAGCAGTTAAGCGATGTGGATACCAAGTCTAAGCTTGCGGCATGTTCGTCAAAAAAGCCGGAGGAGTGCGAGATATACATCGTAGAGGGTGATTCTGCGGGCGGTACGGTTAAGACTGCCAGAAACAGAAAGACACAGGCAGTGCTTCCGCTTAGAGGCAAGATCCTTAATGTGGAAAAAGCAACGCTTGAAAAAATCCTTGTAAACAATGAGATAAAGTCCATGATAGCCGCATTCGGATGCGGTATAGCGGATGATTTTGATATACAGAAGCTCAGATACGGTAAGATCATAATCCTTACCGATGCCGATGTTGACGGAGCTCATATCAGCACACTGCTGCTTACCTTCTTTTACAGGTTCATGCCCGAGCTTATCATGGAAGGCAAAGTATACAGAGGACTTCCGCCTCTTTACAGGGTAGAATATGAAGTAACCGAAAAGGGCAAAAAGAAGAAAAAGAACGAATACATATTTGATGATCACGAACTGGAAAAGTTCAGACGTACAGGGCAGAAGATACTGTCACTGCAGCGATACAAAGGACTCGGAGAAATGGATGCGGATCAGCTTTGGGAGACCACCCTTGATCCGGAACAAAGACTTCTGGCTCAGGTGTCCATAAGTGACGGCGTGGAGGCGGACGAGATCACATCCATGCTCATGGGTACAAATGTACCGCCGAGACGTGATTTTATCATGAGTGAAGCAGACAACGCGAACCTGGATCTGACGTGATAGAATTATGTCATTCTAAGCGAAGCGAAGAATCCTAAAAAAGATCCTTCGGGCTTACCTTCAGGATGACGGCGGAAAGATCAGAAAACATACACGAATGAAATAAGTACGAGGTAGAACGAAATGAGTGAACCTAAGGAACAGATAGTGCAGCTTGATTTTGCGGAGGAGATGAAGACTTCCTTCCGTGATTATGCATTGAGTGTAATACTGGCACGTGCACTGCCGGACGTAAGAGACGGACTGAAACCTGTTCAGAGAAGAATACTCTATGCGATGAACGAGCTGGGACTTGATCCTAAAAAGCCGCACAGAAAGAGCGCACGTATAGTGGGCGATACCATGGGTAAATACCATCCTCACGGCGACAGCTCCATATATGATGCATTGGTACACATGACTGAGGAGTATTCCTTATCGGTTCCTTTGGTTGACGGTCACGGAAACTTCGGCTCCATAGACGGTGACGGAGCTGCGGCTATGCGTTATACGGAGGCAAGGCTTTCCGAAGGTGCCATGACCATGCTTGAAAACCTCGACAAGGGTTTGGTTGAGTTCATGCCCAACTTTGACGAGAGTGAAAAAGAGCCCAAGGTCCTGCCCGCAATGCTGCCGAACTTGCTGATAAACGGTACTACAGGTATCGCGGTAGGTATGGCAACAAACATTCCTCCGCATAATCCCGGAGAGGTTATAGACGGAGTTGTAGCGTACCTGGACAATCCCGATATTACCGAGGAAAAGCTGTTAAAATACATCCCCGGTCCCGATTTTCCCACCGGGGGCATAATAACCAATACGGATGTACTTCCCGAGATCTACCGTACGGGAGAAGGCAAGATCAGAGTGCGTGCACGTACCGTGATAGAGAACGGTGAAGCAGGCAGAAAAAACATAGTGGTAACAGAGATACCGTACACCATAGCCGGGAATAAGCTTAAGCTGGTTGAAAACCTGGTATCTCTTATGAAAGATAAGTCATTTGAAGAAATCTACGATGTAAGGGATGAATCTTCCAAAGAAGGTATCCGCATAGTCATAGAGGTAAAAAAAGACAGGGATCCGGAGAATCTTTTAAACGGTCTCCTTAAAAAGACATGTATGGAGGATACCTATACGGTAAACCTCCTGGCAGTAAAGGATAAACAGCCAATAGTATTCAGCTTAAAGAGTCTTGTGGCAGAGTTTGCGGCTTTCCAGGAAATCCTTTATACCAAAGAGCATGAGTACCTCTTGGCAAAAGCTGAAGCCAGAAGTGAAATAGTGAGCGGCTTACTCAGAGCTACCGATGTGATAGACCTTATCATAGAGATACTGCGCGGAAGCTCATCGGTAAAACAGGCTAAGGACTGCCTTATATCAGGTATCACTACCGATATCCGGTTTAAGAATCCGGGGTCCGAACAGCAGGCGAAAACTCTTAACTTTACGGAACGTCAGGCTGATGCGATCCTTGCCATGCCTCTTTCAAAGCTGATAGGACTGGAGATATTAAAACTGCAGGAAGAAGCAAAGGAACTTGCTGAAGCTATAGCCGGTTACAAAGAGATATTAGGGGACAAGAAGAAACTTTATAATGTAATTAAAAACAGGCTGAAGGAATACAGGAAAAAGTTTGCCGCTCCCAGAAAAACAGAACTTCTTAATCTTGCTACGGCAGAGTATGTAACGGAATTTAAGGTGGAGGATATTTATATCCTTATCGATAAGTTCGGATATACCAAATCGGTTGATGCTGCAGCCTTCCAGAAGGCGGGAGAGGAAAACCTTAAGGACTTTGTCCACGTGGTACCCATGAAGAACACCGACAGACTGTGCATATTTACCGCAGAAGGAAACATGCTCCAGGTTAAGGCTGAAAAGATACCCAAATGCAGGATAAAGGATAAGGGACAGCTGATACACAACTTAGCGAAAGTTGACCAGCAGGAAGTTATATTCTATGCGGCTTATGAGACTTTATTTGATTCTATGCTGCTCTTTGTTACTGCAAAGGGTTATATCAAGCTGGTATCGGGTATAGAGTTTGATACCAACCGTAACCTGATGCTTGCCACAAAGCTTGAAGACGGTGACAGTCTTGTGGCAGTTATCATGCTTTCCATGGGAGATATCCTGTCAGAAAACAGAAAAGTCATTACGATCACCAAGTCCGGATACTCACTCGGATTCCCGCTAAAGGAAGTAAGTGAGATGAAGAAGACCGGCCGCGGAGTAAAGGCTATGACACTTGATAAGAACGATAAGATCGACTTTGCCACAGTGGCCGCACCTGATATGGAAAGCTTTGAATACAAAGGAAAACCGGTACTTGCAAAGAAGATAAAACTTAGAGCCCGCGGTGCAAAAGGGCAAAAAGTTAACCTTTGGAAAAATTCTGACTGAGACTTTTATATGTTAACATAAATCCTTGACAAGATGTTCCTATTAGGGTATATTATAAGTGTGTGGGTATATGTGTTTTTGACGGACCGCACAAAACCCGTTTGAACAGGAGATGCACAATGGCAAAAAGAATTCTTGTTTGTGACGATGCGGCTTTTATGCGCATGATGATAAAAGACATTTTGACCAAGAATGGTTATGAAATAGCAGGCGAGGCTGAGAACGGAGCCGTTGCCGTTACAAAATATGCAGAGACAAAACCCGATCTTGTTATGCTTGATATTACAATGCCGGAGATGGATGGTATACAGGCATTAAAGAAGATCAAAGAACAGGATCCTTCGGCTATGGCCATCATGTGTTCGGCCATGGGACAGCAGGCTATGGTAATAGAGTCGATTCAGTCGGGAGCCAGGGATTTTATAGTAAAGCCTTTCCAGCAGGAACGTGTAATAGAAGCTATTAAAAAGGTTATAGGATAAGCATATATAAAACCTGTCCCGATACGGACAGGTTTTTATTTAGTATTTAGTTAATGACACTTCGTTACTTGTCATCCCAAGGAGCTTAACGATTTACTCAGAATGACATAGTAAAAGGTGTGCAAATATATGAGAAAAGAGGAACACAGATTTATGGCAACAAAAACAACATCTAAGACAAAAACTGCAGCAAAAACAAAAAAGGACGAGAAGGCAAAAAACGCATGGTTAAAATATAATGCGGAACAGAAAAAAGAAGTCGAGAGCTTAAATGCAGAATATATTGACTTTATTTCCGAGTGCAAGACAGAAAGAGAATGCACCGATAAGATAATCGCAATGGCAAAAAAACTTGGATATAAGGATATCTACAGTGTTAAAAAAGCAAAGCCCGGCGATAAGCTTTATGCGGTAAATAAAGGTAAGGCACTCATTCTTTTCGTAGTAGGAACCGAGCCTTTAGAGAAGGGTATGAAGATACTTGGAGCCCATATCGATTCACCCAGGCTTGATATTAAACAGAATCCGCTCTATGAGGATACCGAGCTGGCTCTTATGGAAACACACTATTACGGCGGAATAAAGAAGTACCAGTGGGTAGCCATTCCGATGGCTATACACGGTGTTGTATGCAAGAAGGATGGAACAACAGTAAAGATAGTTATAGGTGAGGATCCTAAGGATCCCGTAGTAGGTATTTCGGATCTTCTCATCCACCTTGCTCAGGATCAGATGGATAAGAAAGCATCTAAGGTTATCGAGGGTGAGGATCTTAACGTACTGGTCGGCAGCATGCCTTTAAAGGGAGAAGATAAGGAAGCTGTAAAAGCAAACGTTATGAAGCTTATCACTGACAAGTATGGGATCACAGAAGAAGATTTCATGTCTGCTGAATTAGAGGTAGTGCCTGCGGGAAGAGCAAGACATTACGGACTTGACAGCAGCATGGTAATGGGCTACGGTCAGGACGACAGAGTATGTGCATACACATCAGCAAAGGCAATATTTAACTGCAAGGCAATAGACAGGACCGCTGTATGTATCCTTGTGGACAAGGAAGAGATCGGAAGCGTCGGTGCTACAGGCATGACCTCCGTATTCTTTGAGAATGTTGTAGCAGAGCTTATGGAAAGACTGGGAGATTACAGTGAGCTTAAATTAAGACGTGCGCTCCAGAACTCACATATGCTTTCATCGGATGTAAATGCAGCATATGATCCTAACTTCCCTTCAGTAATGGAAAGAAAGAACTGTGCATACTTCGGAAAAGGTATGGCATTCAGCAAATTTACAGGATCACGCGGAAAATCCGGATCAAACGATGCAAATCCTGAGTTTATCGCAAAGCTCCGTGCAGCACTTGATAAGAACAAAGTATCTTATCAGATGGCAGAGCTCGGCAAGGTTGATCAGGGCGGCGGAGGAACCATCGCATATATCATGGCCAAGTACAATATGGAAGTTATCGACAGCGGTGTGGCAGTACAGAACATGCACGCTCCCTGGGAAGTGGTAAGCAAAGCTGACGTATATGAAACCGAAAAAGGTTATGAGGCATTTTTAAAGGAAATCTGATATGAGTCAATTTAGAAAAAGACTGGCAGAAAACTTAAGTCAGAAGAGTATAAGGAAACAGATGTATGAGATATATTATCTGGCTATCCTGCTTCCTGAGATAGTTATCGGAGGCATACTTACAATATATGTATATCTGTATTCGGAAAAGGATACCAGGATACTTCTCTTCGGTATACTCATAGTTGTTACCGGAATCCTTATCTCTTATATAGTTATATCGTTTTTTGCGAGCCATTTTTCCGCAAGGGTGAACAAGCTCCGGTCCTCGATGCACAGTGTAAGTAACGAGGATTACGAGATGTCGGATACCTTAAGGGGAAATGATGAGATAGCTGCGGCATATGAGGAGCTTAAGAAAACAGCACAGCTGATAAAGGAAAAAGACTCCGAGGTATTCCAGACAAAACTCGACGCTGAGCGGTTTGCTACCGAACAGCAGATGATGGAATATAAGATGCTTTCCAGCCAGATCAATCCCCACTTCTTATACAATACTCTTGAGGCACTGCGTATGCGTGCCATAGCGGAAAAAGACAGGGATGTTGCTACGGGCATAAAGCTCCTTGGAAAGTCCCTCAGATACGTCCTTGACAACACCGGAACCGTATCCGTTCCTTTGCAGCAGGAACTTGATTATATTGAGAACTACATCAGGATCATCAAGTTCAGATTTGCTGACAGGATCAGTTATGAATTGAAGATAGAGGATGATATCGATACCAAAGCCTACAGCATACTGCCGCTGCTTCTGCAGCCCATAGTTGAGAACTCAGTAGGACACGGCTTGGAGATGGTTGAGAACGGAAAGCTTCTTATAACTGTTTCGGAAGGTGCCGAGGAGACCATCAAGGTCATCATCAAGGATGACGGTATCGGTATGAATCCCGGTACCTTACGTGGCGTAAGACTGAAAATAGACCGTCTTGACCAGGTACCCGCACACAATATCGGACTTTTCAATATCAACAAACGTATCAAGCTCTTCTACGGAGACAGATACGGCATAGAGATCGACAGTGAGGAAAATGTCGGTACTCAGGTAACCGTTACCATACCGATGAGACCGATCTGATATAGCTTATACAGAAAATCCGGGGCGTTGCTCTCCGGTATAAAACCCGACATCGTTCGGCAGGATATGCTGCTTGGCTTCCTGTACAATCTCATTGCGGACGTTTGCAATCGTGCGTCCGCTTGATACCGGACGCACTTGTGCTGCACTAAAAAAACGGCTTGGATAGCCGTTTTTTTCCTTGTGAGATTCAGCATGCTGCCAAAGCGTATCCACAGCCTCGCTTAAGGTTTTAATCCGCGGAGTCTGCTGCGATTTTTTATTACTTCAAAAGCGGTTCCGAGGTATAATATTCACTATTATATCGGCCTCATCGGCAGAGTGACGGTAACGGTGGTGCCGACATTTTCCTCACTGTCGATCTCGATACCGTACCTGTCGCCGTAGAACAGTTTGATACGTTTATTGATATTGAAAAGACCGATATTGTGAGCAGGCACCTGATCGAGACGCTCTATCTTAAGTCTTACGGCCCGTAATGTACCGGGGTTCATACCGATACCGTCATCTTTGATGACTACCTTTATGGTCTCTTCGGCACCCTCCGAAACGGTTATGAGAAGTTTTCCGTTCTCCACCATCTCCAAGCCGTGTCCTACGGAATTTTCCACTATGGGCTGTAAAAGCAAAGGCAGGATACTGTATGCCTTAGTATCTATATCATCCTCGACCTTCAGCTCGTAGCTGATACGTTCTGCAAATCTGAACTTTATGATCCTGATATAGTTTTCTATATAATCAAGCTCCTGCTGGAGCGGTACGGATACCGTACCGGTATTATCCAGGACATATCTCAAAGACTTGCCGAGTAACTTGATGCCTGTCGCCACATCCCTGTCCTTTTCCGCTATAGCACGCATTCTGAGTGCCTCAAGCGTATTGTATAAGAAGTGAGGGTTGATCTGGCTCGAGAGCATCTTGTATTCCATCATCTGCTGCTCGGTAGCGAAGCGCTCCGCATCGAGCTTTGTCTGGAATACCTCCGAGTCTTTTTCCTTTATCAGCTGGGCTGTTTTCTTTAACTCCTCATATGCTGCCGCTATCTCGTCATTTCCCCTTAAAGTATCGGACATCTCGTACTCCTCATTGCTTACGCTGTGCATCGAGGAACGCAGTTTGTTTACCCGTATCGAGAAATGGCTCGCAAAGAACGATATAACCACATAAGAGATAAGCACTCCGGTGATAACTATAAGTATACAGAAGATAAGTATCCTGGTATCCTTTTCGGAGTAAAGATAAACATACACGGTAAGTATGCCTCCGATGATGATCTCAGGAAGCAGGATGGCCAGATAATATATCTCATACATCTGGTTCCTTATACTCTTTTGACTTAAGTTTTCTGCCAGTCTTTTTCTAAATTGACCCATATCAGATTTCCTTTAAAAATGCCTCGTAGCCTTTTTCGGTCTCATATACATCGGCCTTGCTGGCCACTTCCCACGGAGCATGCATGTTCTGAAGTGCTACGCCGCTGTCGATGACCTCCATGTTGTACTTAGCCATGATGTAGGCGATGGTTCCTCCGCCGCCCTGATCGACCTTGCCGAGCTCTGCCATCTGGTACATGATTCCGTGCTTATCAAATGCTGCACGGAGCTTTGCTATAAATTCAGGGTTAGCATCGTTCGAACCGGACTTTCCGCGTGATCCGGTAAACTTACAGAATGCCATACCCCTGTTCATATAAGCACAGTTCTTTCTTTCCATAACAGAAGGATAGTTGGGATCGAATGCAGCGTTTACATCGGATGAGAGCATATGCGAATTCTGAAGTGCTCGTCTTACCTTAAGTTCGCTGTAGTCGCCTAATTTATCCATAAGCTCTGCTACCACATTCTCGAAGAATACAGATGTCATACCTGTTGCACCGACACTGCCTATCTCTTCCTTATCAACTAAGATACATGCTGCAGTCCTGTCTATGGACTTGGTGTTAAATATAGCCTTAGCCGATGTGAATGCACAGATCCTGTCATCCTGCCCGTACCCCATGACCATGCTCTTATCTATGCCGTAATGCCTTGCTCTGCCTGCAGGTACTACCTCAAGCTCGGCTGACATGAAGTCTTCCTCGGTGATACCGTATTTATCGGTTATAAGCTTCATTACATTAGCCTTAACCGCATCCTTTTCTTCTCCCTTTAAAGGCATGCTGCCGACAAGTACGTTTAGATCCTCGCCTTCCACCACCTTTGATGCCTTTTTGTCCATCTGGTCCTGTGCAAGGTGGATCAAAAGGTCTGAAATACCTACTACAGGGTCCTTAGGATCCTCGCCGATCACTACCTTGACTGTACTGCCGTCCTTCTTGCATACTACTCCGTGTATAGCCATGGGAAGTGCTACCCACTGGTACTTTTTGATACCGCCGTAATAATGAGTATCTAAAAGTGCAAGCTCTGTGTCCTCGTAGAGCGGATTCTGCTTGATATCAAGCCTGGGTGAGTCGATGTGGGCTCCTAATATCTTCATACCCTTCTCTAAAGGCTCACTGCCTACTAAGAAAAGTACTATTGCCTTTCCCTTGTTTACTGCATACAGCTTATCTCCGGCCTTAGCCTTCTTTACGCTGTTGATGTCCTTATATCCGAGCTTCTTGGCCATCTCAACTATTTTATCGGTGCATTCCCTCTCGGTCTTGCATTCCGAGATGAAATCAATGTATTCGTCGTTTAAGGCCTCAAGCTCCTTTAACTGGGATGCATTGTACTTTAACCATGCATTCTTTACCTTCTCGTCCTTCTTCTTTGTTGTTTTTGCTGCCTTAGGAGCAGCTTTGGTTGATTTTGCTGCCATTTCTTTTGTACTCCTTTAAATATTTATTATACTACGGATTGCCCCGCTGTATGCAACTGATGCAATCCTTCAAACCTCATCAGTTTACTTTTGTAGTATATAAAAACCTGTCCGTTCGGGACAGGTTTTATAAATGCTTATCCTATAACCTTTTTAATAGCTTCTATTACACGTTCCTGCTGGAAAGGTTTTACTATAAAATCCCTGGCGCCCGACTGTATCGACTCTATTACCATGGCCTGCTGGCCCATAGCCGAGCACATGATAGCCATAGCCGAAGGATCCTGCTCCTTGATCTTCTTTAATGCCTGGATGCCATCCATCTCGGGCATGGTAATGTCGAGCATAACCAGATCGGGTTTGGTCTCCGCATATTTTGTTACGGCTACAGCTCCGTTTTCAGCCTCACCTGCTATCTCATAACCATTCTTGGTCAAAATATCTTTTATCATCATGCGCATAAATGCCGCATCGTCACAAACAAGAATTCTCTTTGCCATTGTGGTTCTCCTGTTCATACGGATTTGTCCGGTAAGGTATAATTTACCCATACCTGTACATTAATAATATACCCCACATAATCCATATTGTCAAGAATTATGTTTTTTCGGATAAAACAGTTTTAAGTCCCGTTTACCACAGCGAAACCTTCTGTCCTTTGGCCCCGCGGGCTCTGAGTTTTATTTTCTTTGCGATCACTGTTTTACCCTTATATTCAAAGGTTTCCGTATCCGGAGCAGCCACCGTCACAAAGTCGATCTTATCGCTCTTATCTAAGGTCATGGCCTTTACTCCGCGGCCTGTTTTCTTCATCTCGCTTACTTCCTTTAGAGGGAATCCGAGCGAGTATCCCGATTTGGTGATGGTTATGACTTTCCTGTTCTCCGAAAGGATATCTGCTGAGCTAAGCATTATAACACTGACCAGGGTGTCTCCATCCTCAAGCTTGGTACCTGCCATCAGATTTCTGTTGGTATCGAACTCGATACCCGATACCAGCTTGATATAGCCCTTGGCAGTCACAAACAGCAGCATCGAGTCAAACAAGGTCTCATATGCTGCATAGAATATAACCTCCTGCTGATCCACTTTTGCAAGATTATGTATCAGCTGGCCCTTATCCTTTACCCTGCACTTCGGTATCTTTTCGGCCTTTACCTGGAGCATGTTGCCTTCGGCCGTAAAGAAGCAGAGCCTGTCAGTATTTTTCATGGGTACGATATGGACGAATTCCTTAAGGTTTTCTTCTCCTGCCTTCTGGAATGCGGCAGCATCCACGGACTTGGTATATCCGAATTTATCGATAAGGATATAGATATCCTCCACCTTAAACTCCGTCACATAGTCAGCAGTAGCTATATTTAAAAGCTCTGTTTTTCTCGGTACGGCAAACTTTTTGCGGTATTCTTTAAGCCTGTTCTTTATGACATTATACAGCTTTTTCTTATCGGCAAGTATCTCCTTGTAACCGGCTATGGCTTCGGCGAGTTCCTTTGCTTCTTCCTGAAGTTTAAGTATCTCTAAGCCTATCAGCTTTGACAGAGGCATAGCCAGTATCGCGTCGGCCTGGCGTTCTGTAAAGTTAAGCGTCTTAGCCTGTTCTTCCGATCCCGGATTTTTAAATCGGATATCCGTAGTGATACCCGATATAAGGCAGTCCTTAGCCTGTTTTACGGAAGAGCTTCCGCGGAGTATCTCGATGATAAGATCGATCACGTCGGTAGCACGGAGCAGACCGCTTACTATCTCCTGTCTTGCCTCGGCCTTACCTAACAGATACTCATGCTCTTTTGTATATAATATCTCCTGGAAATCGGCGAACTCCTTTACCAGGCTCTTTAAGCTGAATACGATGGGCTGCTTATCCTTTACTGCTAAGAGGTTCACCGTATAGGTATCCTCCATGCACGTTTTCTTTAATAATCCGTTTAAGAGATTCTCCGGATCCCTGTCCTTTTTGACCTCTATGACTATACGGATGCCTTCCTTTGAGGACTCATCCCTTACATCATATATCTCCTCGAAGGACTTATCTTTCATTAACGATACGAGATTTTCTACGAGTTTAAGCTTATTACCCGCGATAGTATACGGGATCTCGGTAACTACGATATTTTTCCTGCCTGCCTCGCCGTTTTCTATCTCGGTCTTGGCCCTTACCCTGATCTTTCCCTCACCTGTACGATATATTTCAGGCAGTGCGTCTGTATTGGTGATGATGCCCCCTGTAGGGAAGTCAGGTCCGGGTATATACTTTAACAGTTTTTCTTCTGAAATATCGGGATTGTCAATATAAGCGATGACGCCGTCTATAACCTCTCCGGGGTTATGAGGAGGGATATTGGTAGCCATACCTACAGCTATACCTGTGGTACCGTTTATAAGGAGGTTGGGGAGCATGGCGGGAAGCACCTTAGGCTCCTTTTCGCTCTCGTCAAAGTTCGGCATGAACTCTACCAAGCCCTTGTCGAGGTTTTCCAGCATGGTCATGGCACCTTCCGAAAGCCTTGCTTCGGTGTAACGCATGGCTGCAGCCCCGTCACCGTCTATGGATCCGAAGTTGCCGTGGCCGTCCACAAGCGGAACAGAGAGTGAATAATCCTCTGTCATGTGCACCAATGCATCATATATTGAGCTGTCACCGTGGGGATGGTACTTACCCATGGTATCGCCGACTATACGGGCACTTTTTCTGTGAGGCTTTTTGGGATCGAGCCCCAGCTCGTTCATGGCATATAATATCCTTCGTTGTACGGGCTTTAAACCGTCCCGCACGTCAGGAAGCGCACGTGCCAGTATAACGCTCAGTGCATAGTCGCGGAAGGAAGTCTTCATTTCCTCCGCAAAATCAAGCTGTACTATCTGTTCCTTAGGTTCACTCATTTTAGTTTCCTCGTATTAAGCTAAATCTAGATTCGCGTTGTCCGCTTCTGTCATGATAAAA
>JAIKXA010000008.1 GCA_024684355.1 Lachnospiraceae bacterium | reverse complement strand
AGGCAAAGCCCGCAGCAGCAAAAGGACAGTACATCAAGAGTGCTACCATTGCTTCATCGATGGGCCCCGGAATCAAGTTAAATGCAGCAAAGATCAATGCTATGTAAATATATTAAAAACCTGCCGTTCGGCAGGTTTTTTGTTTGAAACGTAACAGGGGACGGTTTTCTGTCACGTTTTTAAAACGGGTGTACCCCGATATATTTTGCCACATCGCAGAATTATAGGATTTTGCATATTTTATATCACAGTTATTTTAACTGATGTAATGCAAAATCCTTATCAGACGTTTTCGCAGCGTGCAAATACGGCACGCTAACCGCGAAAAGTCTGCGCTTGCGCGGAACAGCGAGTGGCAATACATATCGGGGCACACCCTATTTATATTCTGATACATGAGAGAGTGACAAGAGAACACCCATGCCTTATCGGCGCACAGAATGAATGTGTACCTGGGATTCACACACTAACCGTCCCACTGTCGCACAAAAACACTTGCTTAATACATAGCATAGGACTATAATGTAGAAAAATGTACGGTATAATATAATCCGGAGGCAGATATGGAATCCACACTTAGAAGAACATGGGCTGAGATCAATCTTGATGCACTTATATATAATTACAGGAAGATACGTGAAAAGATCGGGGAGAATGTAAAGTTCTTAGGCGTTGTAAAGGCTGATGCTTATGGGCATGGGGCTATCCAGACTGCTAAAGCTTTGGAGGAAAACGATGCGGATTATCTGGCTGTCAGCAGTATAGATGAGGCTATGGAGCTGAGACTCAACGGGATAAAGATGCCTATTCTTATACTCGGGCATACTCCTAAAGAGCAGGTGGAAAGGCTTATAGATTTCAATATCACACAGGCTGTAACATGCAGAGCTAAAGCGGTGGAGTATTCGGAAGAGGCAGTAAGACTAGGCAAAACCCTCAAGATACATATCAAGGTCGATACAGGTATGTCCAGACTGGGTTACCTTTGTGAAGGTGATTTCTTTGAGAACGGCGTGAACGGTATAGTGGAAGCCATAAATATGCCGGGACTTGATGCGGAGGGTATTTTTACTCATTTTGCGGTAGCGGATGAACCCGGAGAGGAGTGCAGGCAGTACACGCTCCATCAGTTTAAGCTGTTTACCGATGTGATAACACATGTGGAATATATGTCCGGTAAAAAGTTCCGTATCAGACACTGCTCCAATACGGGTGCTGTCTCGGAGTATCCGGAAACTTATCTTGATATGGTGCGCCCGGGACTGTTGCTTTATGGCTATGGTGAGTTTGCCAAGAAGATGGGATTAAAGCCCGTCATGACGCTTAAGACCAATATCAGTACCATAAAAACTTATCCTGCCGGAACAGCCATAAGCTACGGCGGAATATATAAAACCGACAAAACTACCAGAGTCGGAGTACTTCCTTATGGGTATGCCGACGGCTTTTTCAGAAGTTTTTCAAATAAGTGTACACTTATGACTTCGGCAGGCCCTGCTAAACAGATAGGCAGGATCTGTATGGATATGTGTATGATAGATATCACCAATATGCAGGGTGTGGGAGTAGGTTCTGAGATTGAGATATTCGGTGAAAAGAATCCTATTGAAAAAATGGCCGAATGTGCAGGGACCATTCCTTATGAACTGACCTGTGCGGTAAGTAAGAGAGTACCTCGTACTTACATAAAAAAAGGAGAAGTAGTCGAAAAAGAACTGCTCCTCCGTATGTGATCAAAATTTAGTGCCGTCAAATTTTTTGGCGGCATTTTTTATTCGTTCAGGGTTTTTTCCCAGAGCTTTAATGTCTTTAATACTTTGGTCTTGCGATTTTCATCCAGTTTGTGGATGCGCTCATATATTTCATTATCAAGTGCTGTGTCCTGATACTGCTTGTCGATACAGCCTACAAGTGAATCAAGTGTCACGCCGGTAAGCTTTGCAAAGTAGATGAGTATACGGAGTGACATTGCTGTTCTGCCGTTCTCTACGTTACAAATATATCCGGGTGTTACATTAAGTGCTTCAGCTACCTGGTTCTGTGTCATACCAAGATCGATTCTCAGCTTTTTGATCTGCTGTCCATAGTTTTCATCTGTCATAGTAATTCCTCCTTATTTACCTAAATGTTTATAGGCATTAAATCGATAGTGTTATTATACCACAAAATGTATTCTAAAAGCAAATTATATTTTTAATTATATTGAAATATTAGTAAAAATATGATATGATAACATTTGGAAAAGTATACGTTTCAGACGATACGAAAAAGGAATCCCGTAAGATTTGGGAGGAGGTGCTGAATATGACATATGAACAGATAGTGGATATGGTCAGAAAGGTGTTTGAAAACGCCGATGCAAGAACCGTATACGAGCATGTTGCCATCCAGGTTAACGTGATAGGAGAAGGTGCGGGTGCTTTCTATTTTGAAGTGGCCGACAGGCAGTGCTGTATTGAACCGTATGATTATTATGACCGTGACGGACTTATGACGGCTGACGCAAAAGTACTCAAGGACTTGTGCGAAGGCAAGATTTCCATGCGAAGCTGTATAGAGAGCGGTAAGATAAGATACGAGGGCGATGTAAGAAAGCTCGAGCTGTGCCTTGGTAATATAAAATTACCTGAGTTTAAAAAGTATATAAGAGGAACCAGAAAATGAAAAATGATTTTTTCGGCGGTCTCTCCGGAAACAGGAGCAATTATTCCACAGATGAAATAGACAGAGCCAGAAAGATGCAGAAAAAGAACGGCGGTACATTGTTGGAAAACCTGTCTAAGCTTACAGGCAGGGGTATGCCCACCATCAATACAAGCATGTCTGACATCTCTAACTCATACGCCAGAGCCAATCAGGAGCTTAACTCCATGATCGAGGCCGATAAAAAAAGGAAGGAAGCCGAAGCTAAAAACGATCAGGTACGCCAGCAGCTTTTGGATAACCAGCAGAAGCTGAACCAGGCTCTTGACAGCTATACCAATTCTTTGAAGGATGATTTTGGCATAGAAGCAGCTCCGGATAATTCCTGGATGAAGGACTTCGGTCTTGACAGCGGACAGGCTGCGGCAGGGACCACACCTCAGAACGGCGGTATAGCCGCACAGACAACTGCGATCGATGAGGCAGCTCAGGCAGTAGCTTCAGTGGCTCCGAAGACAGAAGAAGAGCTCTCTGCATCCAGAGAAGCATCTTTGGAAAAGTTTGTCGGACTGGCAGATGAGATAAATAAGACGGTATTCGGACAGGAGGAGTTTATAAAGAAGCTTGTTATAGCTTTTAAGCGTCCCCTGGTCATGCCTCCGGAAAATCCCAAGGCACTTAATACCATCATGCTCACCGGTAAAAACGACACAGGCAAGCACTTTGCACTTACCGCTACAGCAAAAGAGCTTAATAAGCGCGGTATTCTCCGCAATGCGGATATCAGGGTACTCGACCTTGGCATATATACGGATGCATCCATGGAAAAGCTTTTCTTACAGGATATATTCTCAGCTCTTTCATGTAATTCGAGGATAGTGCTTTTTGAAAACTTCGAAAACTGCCATCCTTCATTCCTGTCACATATTGCATCCCTCGTAATAGACGGCAGGTTCCAGCTCTCCGAGCGTTATATAATGCAGAAGGGGCAGCTCGTAAATGTACAGAACTCACTTGCCAGCGAGGCAGTAAGCGCATTTACGGCTACCGGAAAGTATCTTATATTTATAACAGAAAAATCACTTGATAAAGCAGCCGGTGTTATGGGTGCACCGTTTATCAATGCGCTGGGTGATGTTTGCACCACAAAAGAGCTTGAAGCTGATGCGATCCGCAGGATAGCCGAAGGCGAAATGGAAGAACTGAAGACCAAGGCAGCAAATCGTTTCTTCTTTAAACTTGGCTTTGAAGAAGGTTTCCTTGATTACAGTGTATCAAGGTCAGAGCGTCAGGCGGGGCTTAAGGGAGTCCAGGATTTTTATGAGTCCGTACTTCAAGCCCTTGCACAGGCAAAGCTTGAAGGTGATTATCCTAAAGATGCGGAACTTACTCTTTCTGTAGCCGATGGAAAAATCAGTGCTAAATACGGAACGGAAGTTATAGACCTTTCCGCACTTCTTCCCGAAGGTTTCCGCGGCGAGATCGAAGAGATCAAGAAGGAAATGGATGCCATAGTAGGCCTTGCTAAAGTTAAGGAATATATCTTTAGCCTGGAAGAGTACTATCAGGTACAGAAGCGCAGGGCAGAAGAAGGCTTAAAGACGAGCGAAGTCAGCAAGCACATGATATTCACCGGAAGTCCCGGAACAGGTAAGACCACCATTGCACGTATCATAAGCAAGTATCTTAAGGCTATCGGCGTACTTACAGGCGGGCAGCTTGTGGAAGTATCCCGTGCGGACCTGGTAGGACGTTATGTAGGACATACAGCTCCTCTTACCAACCAGGTAATATCCTCAGCCATAGGCGGCGTGCTCTTTATAGATGAGGCATACAGCTTATACCGCGGAAAAGATGACAGCTTCGGACTTGAAGCCATCGATACTTTGGTAAAGGGCATAGAGGACAACCGTGAGAACCTGATCGTCATCCTTGCGGGATATTCGAACGAAATGGCAGAGTTCCTTACCGCGAACTCAGGACTTAAGAGCCGTTTCCCGAACGTGATCAACTTCCCGGACTATACGGGAGAAGAGCTGCTCCAGATATCAAAGTCCATCGCAAAGTCAAAGGGTTACACCATAGACGAGGGTGCATACCCTGCACTTACCACATACTTTAACGCAGTACAGATGGTACGTGCCGCAGATGCAGGCAACGGACGTCTTGCCCGTAACAAGATAGAAGAAGCCATCCTCAACCAGTCCAAGCGTCTGGTGGTTGAGAAGGATGCAGATCTTTCCGTACTCCTTTCGGAAGACTTCGAATTAAACGATGTAATGAGTGACGAAAAATAAATCTTCTTATATAACATAGAAACCTTCGCTTTTTGGCGGAGGTTTAATCTGTTTTACATACCCTGATCGTACGGATCATAAGGATAAAAGTTATAATGTTCATTACTGCGAAAGCGACCATCAGACAAAAAGCAAAGAGTTGGACTTTTTTTGATACAAAACAGAAAAAGCCGACTATCAGGGCAATTGCACATAAGACTATGGTTAACGGCCAGATCCTGGACCAATGGTTTTCGAGGGCGGAATCTACGGGACTTACAAGCTCACTGTATGCATCAAAGGATATCTTGTAAGAGAGTATCGATGCGGCGATCTGTACCAGTAAGGTGATGAATCCGAGCAGGGTGCCTATAACTCCGTATCTCATATAATCAAGGAAAGGAATAAACAGCTTGGTGAAAATATAAGCCAATGTCAAGGCGGAAACCGTAAGGAAACTTTCATTAAAGGAGCGCAGCCGATAGTAGGCATAACATTGCACGCCCGATATGACGACAGACAGGGCGTAGAATATACCCGGCAAACTCGGATTTACTGCCAGAAGGTCGGATATGGCGGATGTGATAAAACAAACCAGTAATATATATAAGAAAGGAACTGCTTTTTTCAGACCATGGTCCACCATTCCCCAAGTTTCCATCCGGGAGTCGATGATAGTGTTCATGATACCTTTTTTCATGTATTTATCACAGGCGTATGACTTAAGGCACTCATTACACCCCTCTATCTTTTTATTCCTGCAGCAGATGGCTATCTGACAGTAGCTGCTGAAACGTGTACCGGTTTCATCAGTGGTTGGGACCGATGCCGAAGTTATATCGGATTCTCCGATTATATGCTTCTTTTCATCAGCATTTTCCACGCCGGATATGTATAAGGATTCATGAAGAGGGACAAATACTTCCGGCTTGCAGCCGATACACTTGCCTTCAGTTCTTGAAACACAAAAACCGCAATCTTTGCCGCAATATGAATTGGTCATTTGTACCCCTCCGTTTCTGCTTATTAATATATAGTAGTTTCTACAATATTAAATTAAATAATATTATATTATATTATATTATATTATGAAAAAGCGGTCAACATTTTTGACAAGAGTATCGGACTCCGCCCGTAAACAAGAAAAAATTTTAAAAAAGTACTTGCATTTTAAAAAGAATCATGGTAGAATGATTCTCGCTGTGAGTTGATAGCGTAGAAGCGTGAGGTTGCTGCAGCATAAAAACTGCAGGTTTTCCGTGGAGCGAATGTCAAGTTTACAAAACTGACGACAAGTCACTGTACAATTGAATTTCTGCCGCGAGCAGATAAACC
>JAIKXA010000140.1 GCA_024684355.1 Lachnospiraceae bacterium | reverse complement strand
ATTCCGATCAAAACCTCTGTAATAAGAAGAGCGGCGGTTATTATCCCAAATATCAGTCTTCTTTTTCTCATATCAGTATCCTGCCCGCTTCTTTCCGAACAGTCTCACATATAATTACTTGATCGGTGCTTTCTGTTCTATGTCGGCTGTTTTTACATTCAGATGGTGTGCGTCTGCTGCCACCTCTAAAAATGGCATATATAATTCACCCGGAGCGCGGTCAAATCTTAGTACTGTGATGCTCGTACACTGTATGAAGCCCAGTACCATGCACAGGTGCGGGAAAGGAATATTGAACACACGGGATAAGAATGACGTCATCGATCCGCCATGGCAGAACAATGCAAATGTCCTCTTCCTGTCGTCCTCGGTCTTACAGCGGTAGTACAGGCCCTCACGCTCGTATCCCAAGGTTTTCAGCCATTCGTCCGTGCCCGCTGCCACCTTGTCCGCATCTATGGTAGCCGTGTTTCCGTCATAACAGGGGTATTTTCTCCAGTCAGGTGACTGTAGGTCCGCTCCCTTACTAATGAGGGCCTTTGCTTCCAGCCAGGGGTTACCCGCTTGGTACATTGAGTCTTCCCAGCCGTATCTGATCTCATGCATAAAGTCAAGTATCTTAATGGGTCCAAGACCTGAGAGGGCTGCGAAGTGCTCCGCAGTCTCCCTAGCTCTCCCTTGCGGCGAAGAGTATATCTCCTGTATGCCCTCATCCAAGAGGCGCTTTGCTACCAGCTCAGCCTGATAGTGTCCAAGCTCTGTCAGGCAGTCATTTTCATAATCGGGGTCCCCGTGTCGTACTAATATTAATCTCATTTTACTTCTCCGTTATATGTTATATCTTACTTCCTGTATCCTTTGCGTTCTTCCGCTTTGTCTATGAGTTTCCTTGCTTCTTCGAAGGCTTCGGGGAGATACTTGTTAGAGTCTTCCTTCCCCTTCTTTTCTTCCTGTTTTATCTTCTCCCAGGAGGCCTTCCGCTCTTCTTCCGAGGCGAATGTCACGCCGCTGAATACATGCGGATGCCGGCGCACCATCTTATCGGCTACGGTCCCAGCCACATCCTCGAAGGTGAAAAGACCTTTCTCTTCCGCCATGACCGCATGGAACATCACCTGCAGCAAAAGGTCTCCGAGCTCTTCCATTAAGTTCTCGGCATTGCCGGTTTTCTCAAGGATATTTATGCCGCATACTACCTCTGCCGCTTCCTCTATGCACTCGGGCTTCAGGCTCGCATGCGTCTGCTCCCTGTCCCAGGGGCAGCCGTGGTCACTGCGGAGGGTCTGTATTATGTCTTTTAATCTTTCTATTTCGGTCATATTTTTCTCCCAAAATCTCCGTTTTTAATTCTCATCAACCTGCTTTGCCTTAAGTAAAAACAATATATTGTCAACAGTCCGTCCATCAACCATATGGTTATTCTTTATTATACCTACTCTGTTAAAGCCGCAGTTAGCGGCACATTTGATCATGCCAAAGTTACCGGACCATGTTTCCAAGAATACTTCTTTAATTCCTTGCTTAAAACAATACTCAAGCCACATATTCAAAGCTTTTGTCCCATAACCCTGATTCCAAAAGGAAGGCTCACATATTTCTATTCCTACAGCTGTTTTTTCCTTATCTTTATCATCAATGGGAAGAATATCATCATATTCATCAAGGGTCATCGGGTACAGCGAAACAAATCCGATATGATGTCCGTTAACCATAATCTCTTTTCTGTTCTGAACAAATCCATCAAGACTGTTATCTGCTATATCCTGTAATTCACTGCGCAGTTCCTGTTTATCGATTGGTTCAATATCTTCCCACGGAGTGTCTGATTTTATCCATTCGGTTTGTTCAGTCATCCATCTTATCTCATCTTCTATATCCTGTATGGTAAAATCACGTAATAATACAATGTCTGCAGTATTTTTCACGTCTTATTTTATCCTTTTCTTTTTACAACAAATCCGATCAATATCCCCACGCAGAATCCCAGTACATGTACCACAAACGTCCCAACGGAAAGGAAGTTGGAAATTACCGCTACGCATAGCAGATACCGGCTGCCTTTGATATTTATATATTCATCCAATAAAGCTCTATCTTTTATCAGCCATGATGCCATCATTCCAAAGAAACAGAAAATAGCCGGAGATGCTCCATACATCAGTCCATTCTGAAACAATAGCAGAAACACAACACATGAGACTATCAGTCCGATATGATATATTATGATAAACCGTAGTGAACCGATAACCTTCTCCATATACAACCCGACATACCATAATGCGAAAGCATTTGCCAGCAGGTGCCATACAGCCGGTTGAAAATATCCGTATGTTATAAGTCTGTATATTTGAAAATCTTCATATACAGTGTCATAAGCTGCACCCAGATAATCTACCAACTTTCCTCCGCCGGTAAGTATGATCATCAGAGGATCACAGTCCGTGGAAAGTATAGGATTAAGTATAAAAAGTACAGTCATGACAGCTATTACCGCTATCAGGTAAAGCCTCATAAAAGTTTTAAATTCAGCGTGTCGCATGTTTTACTCCTCATACACCACGTTTTCTTTTTACTTCCTCGGCCCTCTCGATTACCTTCTCCTTCCAGTTGTCATCATCGGCGTCAAGCTGGAAAGCTTCAAATCCGTATTCACGGCCGTAGGAACAGATGACGGATTCGTCATCCACATGCAGTGCTATATGATACCTCTTTAACCTTTTTCATTAGTAGAGTCTGCTGTTTTATTATATCATACTTTCTTCCCAACTTACAAACGGCTTTAATCCAAGTAAGTCCGCTATAGTAGGAGCTACATTGGCCAATCCGTAATTGCCTTTTTTCATTTCATGACGCATATCTTTATCATAAATGATAAAAGGAACCGGATTTAAGCTGTGGGCGGTCCTTACTTCAACCTTGCCTTTCTTGTTCATTTCAAGCATTTTGTCTGAATTGCCGTGATCGGCGGTAACCACAAGAATACAGCTGTTTTCATCACATGCCTTCTTTATTCTGGCCAGCTCCAGATCAACGCTTTCAACTGCAATTTCAGTTGCATGAAGATTTCCGGTATGACCGACCATATCTCCGTTCGGGTAATTGCAACGGATAAACCCATACTTTCCGCTTTCTATCGCACTGATAACCTTATCCGTGATCTCTGTACATTTCATCCAGGGACATTCATCAAACGAACGTACATCACTCGGTATCTCACAGTAATCTTCAAGTTCCTCGGAGAATTTCTCAGAGCGGTTTCCGTTCCAGAAATAAGTTACATGACCATATTTCTGAGTCTCGGAAACAGCATATTCTTTAATTCCGTTTGCAATGAGCAGTTCTGTAAGAGTGTCATGGATCTGTGGCGGATTAACCAGGAAATTTCTGGGGATTTTCAGGTCTCCGTCGTACTCCAGCATACCTGCATACATAACCTTCGGTACTATACCGCGGTCAAACTTATCAAAGGTCTCATCTCCGTCAAACGCCATTGATATTTCCAGCGCCCTGTCTCCCCTGAAATTAAACAGGATAACTCCGTCACCGTCTTCCATAATTCCAACGGGTATACCATCATCAGCTATAACAAATGCAGGGAGGTCCTGGTCTATGGCACCTGTCTCATTTCTTAATGTCTCTATAGCTTCAGCAGCACTTTCAAAGAACCTGCCATTACCGTGTACGTGTACTTCCCAACCTGCTTTAACCATAGCCCAGTTTGCCTGATAACGGTCCATGGTGATGCACATACGGCCGCCTCCCGAAGCAATACGGCCATCGAAGCCATCTTTATTAAGGCCGGTCAGAGTATTCTCCAGAGCAGAAACATATTCCAATGCACTGGTGGCCGGAACATCCCTGCCGTCAAGAAGGATATGAACACGTGCTTTTGTTATCCCCTCTTCTTTAGCCTTTTTCAGCATTGCTAAAAGATGATTGATATTTGAATGTACGTTTCCATCCGACAGAAGCCCGAGGAAATGCAATGTTTTATTATTTTCCTTGACGGAGCCGATCATGTTTTTCCATGTTTTACTCTGGAAAATGGCTCCTGATCCTATAGATTCATTTACAAGCTTTGCTCCCTGTGAATAAATCTGACCGCAGCCTAAAGCATTATGTCCGACTTCACTGTTTCCCATATCGTCATCCGAAGGCAGGCCTACCGCCGTTCCGTGCGCCTTTATGCATTGCCAGGGATTATTTTCTTTTAATTCATCTAAGGTGGGAGTAGATGCTTTTGAAACCATATTACCAAGTTCTTCTGCTGTCTCCCCTACTCCATCCATAATTACCAATACTACCGGTTTATTCATATTATCTGCTCCTTATATCTTAAATCTATAGTTTTATCGTTCTGTAACTGTACCATCCTCATGAGCCACAAATACAACAGGTGTTTTTTTACAGAAAAAACCATTTTCAACTACTCCGACAACCTTGTTTATCTTATCTTCCATTTGAGCAGCATCAGGTGCTTTCTTCCACAA
>JAIKXA010000138.1 GCA_024684355.1 Lachnospiraceae bacterium | reverse complement strand
GATAATATAAAAATGACATTATTTTCAGGGAGGAAACTATTATGGCAGGTCCTGTGGCACCTAAAGATCCGGTAAAGAAAAGACCGGCGATATACCTTATGTATGATAAGCAGATTTATGCAAATCCGTTCAGAGACGGTTCAGGTGTCTGCTTTCTTTTTATGGATGACGGTAGAATGCCCGCCATGGCTAGAATGGTAGGTGGAGTTGAAGATGAAGAAATCCTTAAGATGCTCGGACCTACTGATGAATTTAAGAAATTAGTATACGGTATCGGCGTATCAATGATAAATGACAAAGGGATAAACGGAGAGTTTGTCCTTCAAATGTATGGTAAGAAAGATGTTTATAACAGCGGTACTTCATTAAAGGCTGAGCTTACTTCGGACGGTACCGAGTATCTGATACCGTTATCGGACGTTGACTGGACAGGAGATGATGACAGGATCGGACAGATCAGGTTCCATTTTAAGGAGTCAGGATTCCCTGTTACCGTTATGGTTAAGCTTTACCTTAATGACGGTTATACAGCTCCGGAATTTGTACCTTCTGACCCTGTTGATGTTAATTCTGACAGGTATAAAGAGCTTATTGCCCAGTCGCTTGTTTCTATGGGTAATTTTGAGAGATTGAACAAAGCTATAGAAAAAGCTAAGCGCGGTGAATCAGTAAAAATGGCTTTTATAGGCGGATCGATCACTCAGGGCGCAGGCGCAACACCCATCAATGCAGAATGTTATGCTTTTAAGACATTTAAAGCATTTGATGAGATGTTCTCTGCAAAACATAATACAGAATATGTAAAGGCCGGTGTAGGCGGTACTCCTTCAGAGTTCGGTATTGTAAGATTTGACCGTGATATTTTGAGAAACGGATATTTCTTAGACGGTACCAAATCGGATGAACCCGCACGTGAGCCGGATATAGCCGTAGTTGAGTTCGCAGTTAACGATGAAGGCGACGAAACGAAGGGTAAGTGCTTTGAAGGTCTTATCAGACGTTTCTTAAGGATGAAAAATATGCCTGCAGTCATCGTGATCTTCAGCGTATTTATCGATGATTACAACCTTCAGGAAAGACTGAGCCCTATCGGATATCATTATGATCTGCCCATGGTAAGTGCCAAGAACGCAGTAACCGAGCAGTTCTATATGTCCAAGGAACAGGGCAGGATCATCACAAAAGATCAGTATTTCTATGACAGATATCATCCTACCAATTTAGGTCATACCATAATGGCTGACTGCATAATCAATCTGATGAAGAAAGCTGATGAAGCTGCGACAGCAGTAAAGAAGGCTTCCGATTTGAAGGCCGGTACATTTGCGGACGCTATGCTGAAACCCATCAGCAAGGGCCTTGAAACATATAAGATGCCTGAGAAAGCTCTTATGACAGATCACTTTGAATATGTAAGCTTACTTACTATAGGTGAGGAGTCAGCAAATATCGAAGGTGGTATCTGCATCAATAACGGTGCAGAGGGCGGAGATGGTTTCGGTAATACCTGGAGCGTAAGCAACTTTAACGTTGGTGACTTTAGCGATAAAGATTCCGCATCCCAGTATGCAGAAAGAGATTTTGATCTGTTCGGAACCATGCAGTTCTCTGACAACAGAAGACATATAAGCGGTACAAAGCCCATGTCACTTGATGTGGATTGCAAGCTTATAATGGTTGTCACACTTGATTCGGCAGCACCTGACGAAGGTTGTGTTGATATATTTGTTGATGATAAACTCGTAAAGACCGTTAACCCTAAAGAAATAGGCTGGACTCACTGCAATGCCATGATCATATTTGATAATGATGAAAAGGCAAAGCACAATGTAAAGCTTGCTATGCACGAGGGTGACGAAGACAAGAAGTTCACAGTACTTGCATTCGGTATACGTTAATAATAAGCCTTCCCCTTGAGGGGACATATCGATGCACAAAGTGCGAAGACATATCGAGCCACAGAGTGGCTATGACAGATCGAGCCACAGAGTGGCTATGACAGATCGAGCCATAGAGTGGCTTGATGCCGTCCCGGCGAGGGATGCCGTCCCTGGCGAAGACAAGGGGGACCACGAAGTGCCGGATGAGGTGTAGCTAATAAATAGAGGATATTATGATAATATTAATTGGTGGAAGTTCACATGTGGGGAAGACTTATCTTGCTCAGAAACTTATGGAAAAGTTAAAATATCCATATCTTTCGCTTGATCACCTGAAAATGATGTTCATACGCGGCAGACTTACAGATCTTACTTGCGAAGACGACTACGAGATGCGTTATTTTCTCTGGCCATATGCTGCAGAACTGATCAAGACAGCAATAGAGAATAACCAAAACATGATCGTAGAGGGATGTTACATTCCTGCAGAGTGGCGTGATCAGTTTGATGAGTCCTATTTAAAAGACATTAAATGCTTTTTCATCACCATGTCGGAAGATTATCTTCGTAAAAACATCGGAACTGTTGCTGATTATGGAAGCGTGATTGAGAGAAGGCTTGAAGACGAAGTCGATCTGGAACGGCTTATAAACTGCAGCAAAGAGTTTAAGGAAGAAGCCGAGAAGTATGATATCCCTGTGATCGAGATCACCGACAAGTACGATATCGATGAGATATTGAATAAAGCACTGGATATTATTTCAAAGTAGTACTAATATAGCCTTCCCCTCAAGGGGAAGCCTAAGTAGACTATAAATATAAAAAGGGGAAAAAGAATGAACAAAACAAGAGAAGCGGAATGCCGCAAAAAAGCACAGAACCTTGTATCTAAAATGACTCTGACAGAGAAGGTATACCAGCTCCGTCACACAGCACCCGCTATTCCCAGACTGGGACTTGGTGCATACAATTACTGGAATGAGGCTCTGCACGGAGTAGCACGAGCAGGTGAAGCAACTGTATTTCCTCAGGCGATCGGTATGGCTGCAGCATTTGATGAAGAGCTTTTGGGACTTGTGGCTGACGTTATCTCTACAGAAGGCCGTGCAAAATACAATGTACAGAATAAGTACGGTGATAACGGTATATATAAGGGACTTACATTCTGGGCTCCCAATATCAACATATTCAGAGATCCCCGCTGGGGCAGAGGCCATGAGACATACGGAGAGGATCCGTACCTTACATCACGTCTCGGTGTAAGCTTTGTAAAAGGCATCCAGGGCAATGATGACAAATATATGAAGGCAGCTGCATGTGCCAAGCATTTTGCTGTACATTCCGGTCCCGAGAGCATCCGTCACAGCTTTAATGCTGAGTGCTCCAAGCAGGACTTAAGAGAAACATACCTTCCCGCATTTAAGGCTCTTGTTACCGAGGCTAAGGTAGAAGCAGTCATGGGAGCTTATAACAGGACAAACGGAGAAGCCTGCTGCGCATCTAAGACTTTACTTCAGGATATCTTAAGAAAAGAATGGGGCTTTGAAGGTCATGTTACATCCAACTGCTGGGCTATAAGAGATATCAACGAAGGACATGGCATCACCAAGACTCCCGCAGAATCGGTAGGTCTTGCAATGACTAACGGCTGCGATATCAACTGCGGCAACCTCTATGAGTATCTGCTCCAGGCAGTAGGTATGGGATATACCACCGAAGAAAGAATAGACGAAGCGCTTACAAATGTGCTTACCACACGTTTCAAGCTCGGTATCCTTGATGAGGATGAAAACGGCAATCTTATTGCCAATGACAAGGACAACCCTTAC
>JAIKXA010000121.1 GCA_024684355.1 Lachnospiraceae bacterium | reverse complement strand
TATAATGACAAAAAAGCAACCGATGAAGTACTCGCTGACGGCTGGCTTTATACCGGTGACATGGCTATGGAGGATCCCGACGGATTCATCTTCCTTGTAGACCGTAAGAAGGACGTAGTCATCAGCGGTGGTGAGAATATGTACCCCGTTCAGATTGAAGACTTTATCCGTACCAATAATGCTGTAAAAGACGTAGCAGTTATCGGTGTACCCGACAAGCGTCTCGGTGAGACCACACTTGCCGTTATCGAGGTTAAGGAAGGCTTTACTCTTACAGAAGACGAAGTAAACGAGTTCTGTCTCAAGCTTCCCCGTTACAAGAGACCTCATCATATCATATTTAATGATATACCCAGAAATCCTACAGGAAAGATTGAAAAGCCGAAGCTCAGAAAGATGTACGGCGGTGAAAGCCTTGTAGCTGCACAGAACAAGGGTTGATGACCTATATCAGCCTTCCCTTCGCCAGGGACGGCATCAAACCACTTCGTGGTTCGATATATCCCCTCAAGGGGAAGGTGTCAGCGAAGCTGACGGATGAGGTGTATATATAAAGGAGGATTATATGGACAACAATCAAACCACTCCTAACAACACTCCTGCTGAAAATATTCAGCAGCCGACTCCTGATTATGCCGGCCCCGGCACTCCTCCGCCATATCAGGCATATACATATATATCTGAGGAAGAACGGCTAAAGAAGTTCATGGCTGCTCCTAAATTTGTAAACGGACGCGACTTACTTGCCTCACCTATTGTTTTAATGTATGCCTGCTCTGTTTCTGTAATACTGTTACTGTATATAATCGGGATGCGCGACTTTTTACATCCCATTTATATGCTGATGTGCTATGCAGGCTGGTCCGCTTATTTATCAGCCAAGAAATCAAAGCAGAACAATACTCTGCCTAATACCACGGGGCTTTCGATAGCATCAGGTGTATCAACCTTTATGAAGGTGTTAATGATCATTGCCATCGCTGCTTTGGCTTTTGGGTTGATCAAGATATTTTCGGTATTCAACTCATTTGTATATCTCTTACAGGATATGCTCTCACCGATGGTTAAACTGTCCGAAGCCGCAGTCAGTGCCACAGTGGTCATAATTATACTCGTTGTATTTATTGCAATAATAGTTTCCATAATCCTTTATTCGTACCAGACCAAGAATCTTAAATCCATAAGGTTCTGCATTACAAATGAAGACGATCCGATACGTATATCCACTATACCTTCGATCATCCTGTTTGTTTCAGTATTGATAAATGTGATCATGTTAGTCAGAAACATACTGGTATCTACCGACAGCATCAGATCATTTTCAGGCGAGCTCGATGAATTATTAATGCAGCTCGGTGAAGAAGCCGGCGTTTATGAAGATATATATAATTATATGATGGCAAGCGATCCGACAGCTATTACCATCTCGAGTATAATAAGTGTCATATCCATATTTAGTTCCGTAGTGATCGGTCTCTTCTATCTGAAAGCCGCAAAGATGTTAAACCAATGTATAAGTGAAAAATAAATTTAAGGAGCTGCGTAATGATCGCAGCTCCTTATTTTATGATCAGTATTACTTTGCAGCTGTTGTATTAACAACACCGGTAAATACAGGTGTACCTGTTTCGGTATCCATGATCGCAAAAGCGAAAGGTCTGTTAAGTATTACTCTCTTCTTGATCCTAACAGGCTCTACCGCTGTAGCTTCACACTTCATATCAATGATAGTAACTGCAGCTGCCTTGGTTCCGTTTTCATCAAGCTCGATATGTGTCTTCTGGATAACACTGCCGATGTAAAGTACAATATCGGGATCAATAGTCTCAGGATCAAGCATCTTAAAGAAATCAGCGCTATACTCAAAAGGTGTTACCATGCCCAGTGATTTAAGCATATCATTCATATTGATGCCGTAATCAAATGTAAATGCGGGAGTCATAGTATCTACCGCTTCTCTGCTCCTTGACTCGAAGAACTTTATAAACTCATCGTCTGAAAGACCTGCTACATAATCATTTATCGAGATATTCTCATCATTGGGAAGCATTGCCATAAATGCATACTTTCCGCCTTCATAATACTTTAAGAAGCCCTGTGCAGTATCAGATGAAAGATACCAGTTTTCTTCTGATGAAAGCATCTTAGCTGTTTCTGTCTTACCTGCGAAGTTAGTAAACTTGCCGTTCTCGTTTATCTGGAAACCCTCATAAGGCTCTTCCCACTTGCCTTCAAATGCCATGCAGTTGATGATGAGCATTATGGTCTTTTCATCAAGCTTGTCAACAGCATTATTGATCATTTTGTTGGTATGCTTGGATATCCATGTATTTATCTCATTCTTTGCAGCATCATTAAACTGTCTTGAAGCAGCTGCTGCCTTAAATACTTTTCTGAGCAGGTTAAGGTATTCTTCATTTACCTTAACACCGTTCGCTGAGAGATTATCCTCATTGATCCAGATAGAGTTTGCTATCTTCATAAGACCGCTCTTCTCAAGTGTCTTACGGTAGCTCTTTGCAAAGTTGATGAGGTCTCTTTTATTTGCGCCTTCAGCTATTAAGTTGGCCATCTGCTTGTAAGTATTTCCCTGTGCTCCCATAGCTGCCATATCAAGTGCAAACATAAGGGATGCAGGTGATATCATTACATTCTTGCCGGCTTCTTCGCCTTTTAATGTCTCTTTCAGAGTTTTAAGTGAAAAGAGATTGTACCCTTCAGTCATCTGTTCATTGGTAAGCTTAGCTTTCTTAGTTACCTTCATAGCCTTACCGGTAACAGTTGCAGCCGTTTTTTTGGTCTTAGCCTCAGCATTATTTACATCTGCAGCACCAAAACCAAGTCCCAGTACCAAAATAAATATCAATAGTACACTGATCTTCTTTTTCATGATCCTACCTCCAATATAACGCAGTATTAACTGCTTTTCTGATTGTTAGACGATGCATCTTACTATAAGGTTCCATCTTTCACTTGTTAAAATCCGGGTAATTTGCTATTATACTGTAGAGTGTTTCAAAAATGGAAACATATACTTACCCTAATTTAATTATGCCAAATATTAAATTGTCATCCTGAACTTTAGTGATGGATCTTGTATGAGCTGCAAGATTCTTCGCTGCGCTCAGAATGACACCAATCATTAATACAGTACAATCTCCCGGAAAGGAATATAAAAAAATGCCTTCAAATACCAAAAAGCAGAAAAATGCTTTACCTATATTTATATTTATCGCTGTCGAAATACTTCTGTATTTCGTATATATGTATATGGACATCATGCTGGCAAGCGGAAATGTAAGTGCTGACTCTTCCCTGGCCGCTATAATGAGCAGCAGCGTACTAAGTCCTACTTATATAAAATACTATTCCATAATACTTTGTCTGCTGATATCTGTAATTTATTATTATAAAAACAAGAGCAAGGACACTGTTAACGCTTATACTCTCCTTACTGCAGCCATGTTCTTTACAGCCATATCGGATTATTTTCTGTTACTCAAGAATGAAAACATAGTGCCGGGACTTATAAGCTTCTGCATAGTCCATACTATATATCTGTTCGTGATCACCAGTAAGGATATCAAGATGACCGGCATATATACCGTCATCAGGATCATAGCCGCTATCATTATTACTGTCATACTTAAAAGCACTGGTATTATAAAATATCCGAATGATTCAGCTCTCAATTCCGTATTGTTTCTTGTATTGCTATATGGTATTTCCTTTGTATGGAACGTCGGTATGCTTCTCTTAAAACTAATAAATAACCGTGATATCCTCAAGTCTGCCGGCAATGGAGTAAAGCCCACCAATGTAAACGATATTGAAACCAAAATAAGCACATTCCCTCATCCTGTGCTGTTTCTTATAGGGTTGGTATTGTTTTTGCTCTGTGATATTAATGTTTTGTTATTTAACTTAAGTGCATATATCAATGTAAGCAGCCAGATGTACGCTATGTTACAGATCGCATCCACTGTACTAATGTGGGCC
>JAIKXA010000105.1 GCA_024684355.1 Lachnospiraceae bacterium | reverse complement strand
GCAGACGGTAGGATTAGAGGAAAAGCTTATCGAATGGGTTAAAATTGCGAAAGCTTCAGGCATGAAAAAAGATGAAGCCATTGATATGCTTGGCATCCTCTGGGACTAAAAGTATACGTGTAAAAGCCTTCCCCTTGAGGGGAAGGGGGACCGCGTAGCGGTGGATGAGGTGGCAATCACAAAAGAAAGAGAGAATAGAAAATGTTAAAATCATACAAACTTAATTATCATTATGGCATTACGCCGCCCAAGGAAAACGGGTTTGCCATAAAAGATGTATTCTTAAACGCAGAACCCGGCTATATCACTTGCCTTTTAGGAAAGAACGCTGCCGGAAAAACAACATTGCTTTCATTGCTCTACGGTATGCTGAGACCAAAGTCCGGAAAAGTAAGCTGGGACGGAAAAGAGGTTAATTATAAAAACCTTGCAGCATACCACAGGGAAGTGGCATATTTCGGAGAAGCTTGGTGCGCATCGGGTCTGACGGTAAATAAAAATGTGGAAATGCTTTCAACTCTTTATCCCACTTTTGACAGAAAATTGTTTGACAGTCTTATAACCCTGGCACAGGCAGAAAGTACACTTGATAAATATTATATAGAGCTTTCAACCGGCGAAAAGGCAAAGGTGGAGATAGCATTTTTGCTTGCCAGAAAACCTAAGCTGCTGATCATGGATGAGCCGCTGGCAAATATAGATCCGGTGTTTAAGGTGGATATACTTGAGCTGTTACAGAAAGGCGTGGCAGACAACGGCACCGGTGTGCTTATAAGTACACATCTGATCGATGAGATTTCAGACATGGTGGATTATATATATGTGCTTGATAACGGTGAGATCAAGAAGCACGGCAGCAGATTTGAGCTTTTGGGTGACGGAGACGGAAATCTTAGAGAGGTTCTTAATGACAATAACTGATAGCTTTGGTATCCCCAGCGAAGCGAAGAAACTTACAACGAATTTGTCATCCTGAGCGTAGCGAAGGATCTTTTATCGAACGTGACATTCTGTGGAAATATGAAGAATCACATATTGGCCTTGTCACCCCAAACGTAGCGAAGGATTTTATATCAGATATAAATGAGGAAAAAAGATGAGCGAAAGAAAGATAATGAAAAACTTTCTGCACTATATGCAGAAAGAGCATAAATACCATTTTAAGTGGCTCCTGTTCTGGGTATGCGGTGTAATAATACTGCTGCTCAACGGAGGTGTTTCGAATAATAATGCGGAAAAAGCTACTGACATACATTTCATAGTTTCCGGAATACTTTTGGCAATGGGATCGATCGTATATTTCAGAAAGTATACCGAACTGGCTCCTACCACACGAATAAAAGGAGCAGACAGCGACCCTCGTACCGTTGAGATACTTATGTTTACAGAGCTGTCGGGTATAATCAGAAGTCATGGCTTTGATGTAGGAGCATATTTTGGCTTGCTTATTGAAAAGTTCATGGTGGTTCAGGGGATTTCGATCGCAGCAGTACTTATTGCCGGCGCATTTAAAGTCATAGAAATGAGCAATGTCTTTTTTTATGGTGGCATGATACTCATCATCCCGCTTGTTATCTGGAGTTGGGAAATGGATATTATGAATTTTGCAAGAACCCATAAAACAGGAGCAGGATATGCTTTTATATTGATGGTGTGGTATTTTATTGAAACAATAGTTGCAATAATAGTTCTCGCATATTCGTTTATTTCTTTTATAATTCTTATTTCCGGATTGGTTTATTCAAATGCTTTGCTTAAGGGCGTTGATATGCAGGCAGTGGTAAAATACACCTATGATGACTGGGCAACGATATGGGTCATTATTCTTGCGGTTATCCTTACAATCTTCTTTGCGGATGTTAATCAATTGATCATACGTATACAATGGACTAAAACCAAGAGGGTCATTGTGGCCGGTATCATACTTGCCATAGCTGCGTTGATCATTGTTCAGGGAATAAGCTGCAAAAAGAACAATATCGCATTAAGCGAAAACAGCATTTCGGTAAAGCATGACAGCTCTGAAAAAACATATAAGTTTGATGAAATAGGAGCATATAACATCTATTACAAGGATTCGGAACTAAAGATGAATGTCACCTTTTCGGATGGCAAAAATGAGGAAATATTTGATGACTCCACAGAAACAGACGGCTGGGACGAACGTTACCACAGTGATTTCGGTTACGCTTCGGACCTGGTTGATTACCTCCTTGGAAAAGGAGTTAAGGGCACTATAGACATGAACGGCTTTTCAAATAATACCTGGGAACGTGATTCAATGGATAAAGCATATCTGGAGCATATCGTAACAGTGCTTGAAAACTAAATGATTAAGATTTTCCTCCTACACTCAGAATGATACAAAATTTTTGCCATCCTGAACGTAGTGAAGGATCTTTATAAAAAGCAACAGGGACGGTTCAAAAATGAGCCGTCCCTGTTTTAAAGGGGAATTATAAAAAAGTAATATTTGAAATCTGACAGCTGATTATGTATAATATAAAAAGTTTTGACCCGGATCATAAATCAATATTATAAAAAGCTGGAACATGAAATGAAAAAGAAGATCATAATCGGATGGCTCAGAATTGTTTTAGGCCTGCTGGTCTTTGCATTCGGAGTACATCTGACAATATTTGCAAATATAGGGCTTGCACCTTGGGACTGTCTGGGGATGGGCATATCCTACCATACACCGCTTAATTACGGGCTATCCATGACACTGATGGCGGTAACGGTCCTGATAATAGATATAGTACTAAAAGAAAAAATAGGATACGGAACGATCATAGATGCTTTGCTTACAGGCAATTTTGTACAGATGTTTAACAGCATTAATCCGTTGCCGCTTAATACCAACATGTGGCTGGGGATAGTGATCATGGTGGTAGGATTTATCTTCATGGCACTCGGGATGGCTATATATATGAAAAGCGAGCAATGCTGCGGCCCGAGAGATGCCCTTTTGGTAGGGCTCGGGAAAAGAATGCCCAAGATACCCATCGGTATAGTTGAGATAGCGCTCTGGGCAGTGGTACTCCTTATCGGATGGCTTTTGGACGGACCGGTGGGTATAGGTACTCTCATCAGTACATTCGGTGCCGGCCTTGTAATGCAGCTGGTATATTCACTAATGCACTTTGAACCGAGAAAACTGAAACACCGCGGAGTATTTGAGATCACAAAAGAGCTGGTTTCAAAAGAATGAGGTAAATACATGCTTAACCGCAATGACATGATGGAACTCACACGAAGGATGAACCTAACAAGAAACTGCTTCTTCAGGATCGCCGGAAGTTACAGGGATAAAGAAGGATATGATGACGGAAGCTTTAATACCGCATTCCTTAAGCTTGATCAAAAAGATAAGATAAAAAACATAGAAATAGCCAAAGCCGTTGTATTTGCGGACACCAATACGGAGCTTAAAGAGTACGATATTACCGGCAGGGACGGCGATAAAGCGAAATTTAAGAGCATGCTTGAATCATTAAGAGAATGCGGTCTCAAAAATGACGCACTTCTTGATGTCTTCTACGACATAATGAGTGAAAAGTATGTAAAAGAATTCAAACCCGAAAATGATTTCGGTATATTTATGTTTTACGGCTCATATGATATTAAGATAAAAGGCGCGGACAAGGAATACATGGACGATTCCGAAGAGGTATACAGCTTCCTGATATGTGCCATATGTCCCGTATATGAAAACTATGATCCCGGACTTCCGGATCATGGATTCCTCTACCCGTCATTTAAAGACAGAAGTATGGATGCGGAGCATATAGCGGTGCTTGGAAACACGCGATTTATGCCGTGTAAGCTATAAAAGATTAGATTAAGAATTTAACATGAAAAAATATTTTTAAAAAAGTAGTTGACAAATAAAAACAATATGTTTATAATCGTAAAAAATTGAACATAACAAACCGATGAAGCGGAAGAAAAAGTATTTTATCGCCAGGAAAGCAAAGCTTTTTCAGCGAGTCCGGGACAGTGTGAGCCGGGTGGTATGAGGAATGCGTGAAGGAAACTTCTTATATGGTCCGCTGAGGGCATGGGGAAAGAGATAAGCTCGAGTATCCGTGACGTGAGGCATACGTAAGTTGCCGGAGATATGTTGGTATCTTGCAAGAGCACGGGTCATACCGTGAATCAAGGTGGCACCGCGGATAAAAGATATTATTCGTCCTTGACAGATGTATTTCTGTCAAGGACTTTTCTTTTTGCTTTAGAAGGCTAGAGATAAGCCTTCCCCTTGAGGGGATATATCGAGCCACGGAGTGGCTATGACAGATCGAGCCACAGAGTGGCTTGATGCCGTCCCGGCGAGGGATGCCGTCCCTGGCGAAGGGAAGGTGCCCCGAAGGGGCGGATGAGGTGTAAAAAAGGAGGCACAACATGAGCGAGATTTTGGAAAACGCAGTTAAAGGCAGATTCGGTGAGTTCGGAGGACAGTACATTCCCGAAACACTTATGAATGAGATCCACAAGCTTGAGGCAGCTTATGAGCATTACAAAAATGACCCTGAGTTCTGTGCGGAGCTTGATAGGTTAAACAGGGAATACGCAGGCCGTCCCTCACTTCTCTACTATGCGGAGAAGATGACAAGAGACTTGGGCGGTGCAAAAATATATCTTAAGCGTGAGGATTTAAATCACACCGGTTCACATAAGATAAATAACGTACTCGGTCAGGTGCTCTTAGCTAAAAAGATGGGCAAGACCAGAGTCATAGCTGAAACAGGAGCCGGCCAGCATGGTGTAGCCACTGCCACGGCAGCAGCACTTATGGATATGGAATGTGAGATATTCATGGGTGAAGAGGACACCATCCGACAGTCCCTTAACGTATACCGTATGGAGCTCTTAGGAGCAAAGGTACATGCGGTAAAGACCGGTACCAAGGTCCTTAAGGATGCGGTAAACGAGGCCATGCGTGAGTGGACTTCGAGAGTCGATGACACACTTTACGTACTCGGATCGGTCATGGGGCCTCATCCCTTCCCTACTATAGTAAGAGACTTCCAGTCAGTTATAAGCAAGGAAAGCAGGGCACAGATCTTAGAAGCCGAAGGAAAGCTTCCCGATGTTGTAATAGCCTGTGTAGGCGGAGGCAGCAATGCGATAGGTTCCTTCTACGAATACATAAAGGATGAAGGAGTACAGCTTATAGGCTGTGAGGCAGCAGGCTTAGGAGTTGATAATCCCAAGAATGCGGCTACAATGGCAAACGGTTCGCTCGGCATCTTCCATGGTATGAAATCACTTTTCTGTCAGGATAAATACGGACAGATAGCTCCGGTATATTCCATTTCGGCAGGTCTTGATTACCCCGGTATCGGACCCGAGCATGCATACTTAGCATCCATCGGAAGAGCACAGTACGTACCGATCACAGATGAAGAAGCGGTAAGAGCTTTCGAGTATCTGTCAAAGACAGAAGGCATCATCCCCGCTATCGAGAGCAGCCATGCAGTTGCACATGTAATGAAGATAGCACCTAAGATGCCTAAGGACAGCATCATAGTATGCACCATATCCGGACGAGGCGATAAGGATGTGGCAGCCATAGCACGTTACCGTGGCGTAGAGATATACGAGTGAGGTGGAAAAAATGAGCAGAATACAAAATGCATTTGACAATAAAAAAGCTTTCATAGCTTTCCTTACAGCCGGTGATCCGGATTATGAGACAAGCTTAAACAATTTCAGGGCAGTGATCGAAGCGGGAGCAGATCTGATAGAAGTCGGTATACCTTTCTCGGATCCTATAGCAGAAGGTCCGGTAATCCAGGAGGCCGACATCAGAGCACTTAGCTCCGGTATGACTACCGATAAGGTATTTCAGCTTGTAAAGGATTTAAGAAAAGATTATAGTATTCCGATCGTGTTTATGACATATGCCAATCCTGTATATCATTACGGGGCAGATGAATTTTTCAAGAATGCTTCAGAAGCAGGTGCTGACGGTATCATCATTCCGGATTGTCCTTTTGAGGAACGCGGAGAGTTTGAAGGAAGCGCAGCAAAGTACGGCATGGATTTCATCTCAATGATAGCACCTACCAGTGAGGACAGGATAAAGACCATAGCTTCTCAGGCAAAGGGCTTTATATATGTGGTATCTTCCTTGGGCGTTACAGGTGTTAGAAGTGAGATAACGACAGATCTTGATTCCATCATAAAGCTTATAAAAGAAGCTACAGATACACCCGCAGCCATCGGCTTCGGTATCAGTACACCCGCTCAGGCAGCTGAAATGTCAAAGAAGGCTGACGGTGTGATAGTAGGTTCTGCCATGGTAAGGATCGTGGCTGAGAACGGCAAGGATGCACCCGCAAAACTTGCAGAGTATGTGAAGTCTATGACCAAAGGGCTGTAATCCTAAGAAAAAGGATTTAATCCTAAGCAGATGTTTGTCATCCTGAGCGTAGCGAAGGATCTTAAAAAAGAATTGGAGCATAACATATGAAGATCGAACCCGGTACAGTAAAAATGAGAGAGCTTGCGGAAAATAAAGAATACAGGATCATGCCTGTAAGCACCGAGCTCTTATCCGATTTTATTACACCTATTGAGGTGTTGAGAAAACTTAAAAACGTATCAAAGCATTGCTACATGCTTGAGTCTGCGGGCTCTGACATGAAATGGGGCAGATACACCTTCTTAGGCTTTGATCCCAAGCTTTGCATCACGTGTATAGACGGGGAGCTTAAAGCGGGAGACGTTAAGATAAAGACCGATAATCCTTCGGACTATATCAGGCAGATCCTCGCAGAATACAAGAGCGTGCGTTTTGATAACCTGCCTCCGTTTACAGGCGGTCTCGTAGGGTATTTCGCATTTGACTACTTAGGCTACAGCGAGCCCGAAGCAAAAAGGAATCCCGAGGATACCGAAGGCTTCAATGATGTTGACCTGATGCTGTTTGACAAGGTTATAGCTTTTGACAATGTCTGCCAGAAGATAATCCTTATCGTTAACATGAAGCTTGACGAAGGTATGACCGGGTACAACAAAGCAGCTATGGAGATCAAGCACCTGGCAGACCTTATCAAAAACGGCGAAAAGAAGCAGGAAAAGCCCGGAAAGCTTATGGGCAGTGTTACTCCTCTTTTTGAAAAGCAGGAATTCTGCGATATGGTAAAAAAAGCAAAGAAATATATCTATGAGGGAGATATCTTCCAGATCGTGCTTTCGAACAGACTGAGTGCTCCTTTTGAGGGCAGCCTGCTTAATACATACAGAATGCTTAGAACAGTTAATCCTTCACCTTACATGTTCTACTTCTCGGGTACAGATATAGAAGTAGCCGGTGCTTCTCCTGAAACACTTGTTAAATTGGAAGACGGTGTACTCCACACCTTCCCCTTAGCAGGTACCAGACCCCGCGGCAAGACAGAGGAAGAGGACAACAGGCTTGAGGCAGAGCTTCTTCAGGATGAAAAAGAGCTTGCAGAGCACAATATGCTCGTAGACTTAGGCAGAAACGACTTGGGAAAGATCAGTAAATTCGGTACGGTCAGTGTTGAAAAGCTTCATAGCATAGAACGTTTTTCACATGTAATGCATATCGGCTCGACTGTCAGAGGCGAGATAAGGGATGACAAGGATGCACTTGACGCCATTGAGGCAGTGCTTCCCGCAGGTACACTTTCCGGTGCTCCCAAGATCAGAGCCTGCCAGCTTATAGGAGAGTTGGAAAACAACAAGCGAGGTATCTACGGCGGCGCGATCGGATATATAGATTTTACCGGCAATATGGATACCTGTATCGCAATCAGGATCGCGTACAAGAAAAACGGCAAGGTATTCGTAAGAAGTGGTGCAGGTATTGTAGCCGACTCCGATCCAGAGAAAGAATTTGAAGAGTGTATGAACAAGGCCAGGGCTTCACTTACCGCCCTTACCTTAGCCGAGGGGGTGGAAGAATGATACTCTTGATTGATAATTATGACAGCTTTTCCTACAACCTTTACCAGTATTTAGGAGAGCTGACACAGGATATAAAAGTTATAAGAAATGACGAAAAGACCATAGAAGAGATAAGGGAGATGCATCCCTCTCACATAGTTATATCACCCGGTCCCGGAAGACCTGAAAATGCAGGTGTGATCGTGGATGTGGTGCGTGAACTGGGAAAAGACATCCCGATACTCGGAGTGTGCTTAGGACATCAGGCAATATGCCTCGCATTTGATGCAACAGTTACCTACGCATCAAAGCTTATGCACGGAAAGCAGTCGATAGCGCACCTTGACAGGACCGCTCCCATATTTATGGATTGCAGCGAAAACACTCCGGTGGCACGTTACCACTCCTTAGCAGTAAAGAAGGAAACACTTCCAGATGAGTTAAAGGTGATAGCTGAGACCGAAGACGGTGAGATAATGGGAGTAATGCATAAGAAATACCCGATATACGGTGTCCAGTTCCATCCGGAATCCATAATGACACCCGAAGGCAAGAGAATGCTGAAGAATTTTCTTGAAGACTAGGACTATTTTTTTGAAGACTAGAACAAAATTATTTGAAGACTAGAACAAAATTATTTGATGACTAGAACAAAATTATTTGATGACTAGAACTACATATTAAGGCTTCCCCTTGAGGGGAAGCTGTCAGCGTAGCTGACTGATGAGGTGTAAAAAAAAGATTAAATACAGAAAGGATAAATACCACTATGATAAAAGAAGCCATCGTTAAGATCGTAAACAAAGAGGATTTAAGTTATACAGAAGCATACACCGTTATGAATGAGATCATGAGCGGTGAGACCACACCCACACAGAATGCCGCATTCTTGGCAGCACTTTCCACCAAGAGCGCTAGAGCTGAGACCACAGACGAGATAGCAGGCTGTGCAGCAGCCATGCGTGATCATGCCACAAAGGTTGAGACAGGTATGGATGTACTTGAGATAGTTGGTACAGGCGGAGATAACGCAGGCAGCTTTAATATCTCTACCACTACAGCCATCATTACAGCATCAGCAGGTATCAAGGTTGCTAAGCACGGAAACCGCGCAGCTTCATCACTCTGCGGTACTGCTGACTGTCTTGAAGCATTAGGTGTAAATATCGACCAGAGCCCTGAGAAGTGTATTGAAATGCTTAAGGAAGCAGGCATGTGCTTCTTCTTCGCACAGAAATATCACACCTCCATGAAATATGTAGGCGCCATCAGACGTGAGCTCGGATTCAGGACCGTATTCAATATCTTAGGACCTCTTACCAATCCCGCTTCTCCTTCCATGCAGCTCTTAGGCGTATATGACGGTTACCTTGTAGAGCCTTTGGCACAGGTACTTGTTAACCTTGGCATCAAGCGTGGTATGGTAGTATATGGAACAGATAAGCTTGATGAGATATCCCTTTCTGCACCCACCAAAGTCTGTGAGATCAAAGACGGATGGTTCAAATCATTCACCATCACTCCTGAGGAGTTTGGTTTTGAAAGATGCAGCAAGGATGATTTAAAGGGCGGCACACCCGCAGAAAATGCACAGATCACCCGCGACATCCTTGACGGAGTAAAGGGACATAAGAGAAACGCAGTACTTATGAACGCAGGTGCAGCACTTTACATCGGCGGTAAGGCTGAAAGCTTTAAGGACGGTATAGAGCTTGCAAAAGAACTTATCGATTCCGGCAAGGCAAAGGCAACCTTAGAGAAGATGATCGAGGTCAGCAACCGCTAAGAATATGAGGCTTCCCCTTGAGGGGAAGCTGTCAGCGTAGCTGACTGATGAGGTGTAATAATATATATGAATATACTTGAAGAAATTGCAGCATACGCAAAAACACGTGTTGCAGAAGCCAAACAGCATATATCAACTGAAGAGTTAAAGGAAAAAGCCCTCTCCATGCCCAAAGGTGATTTTTCATTTGAAAAAGCCCTTTCTAAGTCCGGCCTTTCCTTTATCTGTGAATGTAAAAAAGCATCACCTTCAAAAGGTATCATAGCAGAGGAGTTCCCTTACCTTGACATAGCCAAGGAATACGAGGCAGCAGGTGCCGATGCCATTTCCGTGCTTACCGAGCCCAAGTGGTTCCTCGGGAAAAACGAATACTTAAAAGAGATATCCGTTGAGGTCGACATTCCTATAATAAGAAAAGACTTTACCGTAGACGAATACATGATCTATGAGGCAAAGGTGCTGGGTGCTTCGGCAGTTCTTTTGATCGTATCGATACTGAGTGCGGAGCAGATCAAAAAGTACATAGGTATCTGTGACGAGTTGGGACTTTCTGCATTAGTCGAGTGTCATGATGCAGCTGAGATAGAAACTGCCGTATCCTGCGGCGCACGTATAATCGGAGTGAGCAACCGCAATCTTAAGGACTTCAGTGTCGACATAGAGCTTTCAAAACGCCTGCGTGATACTGTACCGAACGGGATCACCTTTGTATCCGAAAGCGGAGTAAAGGGTCCCGATGATATAAAGCTGGTAAAAGCTACAGGAGCTAATGCGGTACTTATCGGCGAAGCCCTTATGAGAGCTGAAGATAAAAAGGAAATGCTTACCCGTTTTAAGGAGATATATGACGAAAATTAAGCTTTGCGGTTTAAGAAGAGCGGAGGATATAGAAGCAGCCAAGCTTCTTAAGCCCGAATATATCGGATTTGTTTTTTATAAGAAGAGTAAAAGATACATTTCTCCCGAAGAGGCACATATTTTAAAAAGTATCCTGGATTCCGGGACAAGCAGATCCGATACGGATTTGCCGGATCATACGGAGGCTGTCGGAGTGTTTGTTAATGAAAATCCGAAAACCGTGGCCGACCTTCTGGAACAAGGAATAATCGATATAGCCCAGCTTCACGGAGATGAAGATGAGGAATATATAAAGGCTTTAAGGAAGCTTACCGACAGGCCTCTTATAAAAGCATTTAAGATAAAAACAAAAGAAGACCTTAAAAAAGCCGAAGTCTCAAGTGCCGATATGATACTGCTCGATGCCGGTATGGGAGACGGAGTAAGCTTTGACTGGGATCTGCTTAAAAGTTTTAACAGACCTTATTTCTTAGCAGGCGGTCTTGATCCTGAAAATGTAGGTGAGGCTGTGAATAGGCTTCATCCTTGCGGAGTGGATGTAAGCTCCGGGATAGAGACGGACGGTTTCAAAGACCCCGAAAAAATGCGAAAGTTTGTATGTAACGTAAGGACTAAAGAATAAGAGAAATTTTTTTCATGAATGACTTGACATTTTTTTTCGAAAAGTGTATATTTTCTTCTGTGATGAGGCAAAGGTGTTTCGTTCCCTGGGGGACGAGACACCTTTTTTGTGTGATTAGAAAGGAGCTCATATGACAAAGTACATTTTCGTTACCGGCGGTGTTGTTTCGGGACTGGGTAAGGGTATCACGGCAGCTTCTTTAGGACGTCTTTTAAAGGCAAGAGGTCTTAAGGTGGCAGCTCAGAAGCTGGATCCCTATATCAATGTTGACCCCGGCACCATGAGTCCTTATCAGCATGGTGAAGTATACGTAACAGAAGACGGCGCCGAGACAGACCTTGACTTAGGTCACTATGAGCGTTTTATAGACGAGGACTTAAATAAGTACTCCAACCTTACTACCGGTAAGGTTTACTGGAATGTATTAAATAAAGAAAGAGCCGGTGAATATCTCGGAAAGACCGTACAGGTCATCCCCCATATCACCAATGAGATAAAGGAATTCGTATACAGAGTCGGCAAGAAAACAAATGCTGATGTGGTTATCACGGAGATAGGCGGTACCATAGGTGATATCGAGTCCCAGCCCTTTATCGAGGCAGTACGTCAGATATCTCTGGAAGTCGGCAGGGAAAACAGCCTGTTTATCCATGTAACTCTGGTTCCGTTCCTACATGCTTCCGAGGAGCATAAATCAAAGCCCACCCAGCACTCTGTTAAAGAGCTTCAGGGAATGGGTATCAACCCTAACATCATAGTTTTACGAAGCGATGAGCCGTTGGAGGATGATATATTCAGAAAAATAGCCCTTTTCTGTAATGTTAAAGAAGACTGTGTTATAGAAAATGTTACACTGCCCTGCCTGTATGAGGCACCTCTGATGCTTGAAAGGTCTCATTTCTCAGGTGTTGTATGCCGTGAGCTTAAAATAGATGCACCTGAGCCTGATCTGACAGAATGGACGGATATGGTGGAGACTATCAAGTCCCGTACACAGAATGTGACCATAGGTCTTGTCGGAAAATATGTAGCACTCCACGATGCATACCTGTCTGTAGCAGAGGCTCTCCGACATGCAGGATTCTATCATAATGCGCATGTTGAGATCGCCTGGATAGATTCTGAAGAGATCACTCGTGAAAATGCGGCCGAAAAGCTGTATGGACTTGACGGTATCATTCTTCCCGGCGGTTTTGGAAACCGCGGTATAGAAGGTATGATCGAGGCAGAGAGATACGCAAGAGAAAACAATATACCTTACTTTGGAATCTGCTTAGGCATGCAGATCATGGTTATAGAGTATACAAGAAATGTAGTCGGAATAGCAGATGCAAATTCTGGTGAGTTTGATGATGATTGCAAGAATAAAGTCATAGATTTCATGCCCGGACAGAATAATGAGATCAACAAGGGCGGGACACTCCGACTTGGTGCATATCCCTGCTGCATAAAGCCGGGCACAAAGATGGAGGAATGTTACGGAAGCCTGAATATCAGTGAAAGACACAGACACCGCTATGAAGTAAACAACGATTACAGAGACAGATTGGAACAGGCAGGTCTGGTCTTAAGCGGTCTTTCACCTGACGGCAACTTGGTAGAGACAGCAGAGCTTCCCGACAAGTGCTTCCATTTAGGAGTACAGTATCATCCTGAGTTTAAGAGCCGTCCGAATAAAGCTCATCCGCTGTTTAAGGGTTTTATCGGAGCAGCATTAAAGCTGAAGCTTAAATTGTAATATACGCCGTAAGACATAGCAGTAAAAAAGCACATTGGAAGTTTTTTGTATATAGAGGCATAACATGAGCATACATGAGGAATGTGGAGTTTTCGGAGTATATTCGGAAAAAGAAACGGATGTGGCAGGGCTTTCCTATTACGGATTGTACGCACTCCAGCACAGAGGCCAGGAAAGCTGCGGAATAGTGGTAAACAAGGATGGATTGTTTTACTCACACAAGAACTTAGGACTTGTGAGTGAGGTTTTCTCTGAGAATATCCTTGAAAGCCTGCCTGTCGGAAATATGGCTGTGGCACATGTAAGATACGGTACGACAGGTGCTACAAACAGGGCAAATATCCAGCCCATAGAGGTCAATCATCAGAAAGGCAGGATGGCGCTTGCACATAACGGTAACCTTTCAAACGCATATAAGCTGAGAAGCGAGTTGGAGATGCAGGGTGCCATATTCCATACCACCAGCGATACCGAGACCATAGCTTACTATATTACAAGAGAGCGTATCAGATCGGCTTCCATAGAGGAGGCTGTCGAAAAAGCCATGAAGTACCTTGAAGGTGCATATTCATTGGTCATCATGTCTGCTCAGAAGCTTATATGTGTAAGAGATTCTTTAGGATTCAGGCCATTATGTTACGGCAGGACAGCGGACGGTACATATATAGTAGCATCAGAATCCTGTGCTCTCCGTGCCGTAGGCGCAAAGCTCATAAGAGATGTGGAGCCCGGAGAGATACTAGTGTTTTATAACGGCGAAGTAAGATCGATCCGGACGTGTGGGACTGTTACAAATGCTGAGGGAACACTCTCTGACACCGATAACACCGGAAACAGACCCGGTTGTCGCGGCATAAATGAAGATAAAAAGAAAATCTGTGTTTTTGAATACATATATTTTGCAAGGCCCGATTCGATAATAGACGGCGTATCCGTACATGCATCCCGTGTGAGAGCGGGAAAGATCCTGGCAGAGGAACATCCGGCAGATGCAGATATAGTTATAGGTGCACCTGACTCTGGGCTGGATGCGGCGTTAGGTTTTTCGGAACAGTCAGGTATCCCTTACCGGATGGGATTCATAAAAAATAAATATATTGGACGTACATTCATCTCGCCCACGAAAAAGACCAGAGTGGACGGAGTAAAGATAAAGCTGGCTGTTTTAGACGAGGTGGTAAGGGACAAAAGAGTAGTCCTGGTGGATGACTCGATAGTCCGAGGTACCACGATGGGACGTGTGGTTAAGCTGCTGCGAGATGCCGGCGCGAAGGAAGTACATGTAAGGATTTCTTCACCGCCATTCCTGCATCCCTGCTATTACGGCACCGATATAGATTCGGAAAAAAATCTTGTGGCATGCCACCATACTATCCCTGAGATATGTGATATAATAGGAGCTGATTCTTTAGGTTATTTCCCGGTGGAAAGACTTGGAGAACTCACCGGTGGCAAGGGTTACTGCGATGCCTGCTTTACCGGCGGTTATCCTACCACGATCCCCGATGATTCGGGAAAGGACCGCTTCGAACAGCCCTTGAAAGGATCAATATCATGAGTAAAAAACGTAAATTAATTACAGAAACAGGACAGGAGTACATAGGATACGGCTTCGGTTCAGGTGCAAGCCGCGTCTGCGAGCTCGTATTTAATACCTCCATGGCGGGGTATCAGGAGATAGTATCCGATCCCTCATACACATATCAGGCCATAGTTATGTCATATCCCCTGATAGGCAATTACGGTATGGCTGAGGATGATTATGAGTCGGAATTCTTGAGTGCCGGAGCATTGATAGTCCATGAATATAACGATATCCCGAGCAACTTCAGAAGTATTAACACATTGTCTGAAGTAATGGAAAAATATGATGTACCGGGCCTTTACGGTATCGATACCAGAAAGCTTGTCCGTTTCATAAGAAATAACGGAAGCTGTAAAGCGCTTATCACCGATGAAACCACAACCTTGGAGGAAAGTTTGAAGATACTTGAAAAAACATCCATCCCCACGGATGCGGTAAGTAAGGTCAGTTGCAGTAATGCATGGAAGTCAAGAGTAATACTGAGTCAGGCAGCTCAGGCTGTCGGGACCAAGCCTGTAATAGTAAAGAAAAAACATATCGTAGCCATAGACTGCGGTATGAAGAAAAATATAGTAAGTTCCCTGAATGCAATGGGACTGGATGTTACCATAGTACCGTGGAATACGGACAGCGAAGCGATAAAGAAGCTCCACCCGGACGGAATATTCGTATCGAACGGACCGGGCAACCCCGAGGATGTACCCGAAACCATCGCAACCATCAAAAAGCTGATCGGAGAATATCCGATATTCGGAATATGCCTCGGCCACCAGCTGATCTCACTTGCATACGGTGCAAAAACATATAAGCTGAAATTCGGACACCGTGGAGGAAACCACCCGGTTAAAAACCTGCTTACGGGAAAGATAGAGATCACATCACAGAATCATTCCTATGCGGTTGATACAGAAAGTGTAAAGAACACTCCGCTTGAAGTAACACATATCAACATTCTGGATAACACAGTGGAAGGCGTAAGGTGCGTGAATGACAGAGTCATGAGCGTCCAGTACCATCCCGAAAGTGCTCCCGGTCCACGTGACGGCAGTTACCTGTTCGGAGAGTTCCTAAAACTTCTATGACAATGGGGACGGTTCTCTATGTCACATTTTCAATTACAGGCAATCACTGACAAACAATAACAGGAATGATTCTTTGATTGGAAACGTGAAATGTCATCCTGAGGGCGAAGCCCGAAGGATCTTATAGATAATAATTAACAGAGGAAAAGATCATGCCGAAAAGAACGGACATCAAAAAACTTCTTGTAATAGGTTCAGGACCTATAGTAATAGGCCAGGCAGCGGAATTTGACTATGCCGGAACTCAAGCGTGTCTGGCGTTAAAAGAAGAGGGCTATGAAGTGGTGCTCTGCAACTCGAATCCCGCAACCATCATGACGGATACAGCCATAGCGGACAAGGTATACATGGAACCGCTGACTCTTGAATACATAGCTAAGATCATCCGTTACGAAAGACCCGATGCCATACTTCCGGGACTGGGCGGACAGACAGGTCTGAATCTTGCTATGCAGCTTGAGAAGAAGGGAATACTTGCCGAATGCGGTACCGAGCTTTTAGGTACAAAGAGTGCAAGTATTGAAATGGCAGAGGACAGGGAGCTTTTTAAAGAATTATGTGAAAGGCTGAATGAACCGGTGCTTCCGTCCGATATAGCACATTCTATAGAAGAAGGACTAAAGGTGGCCAAATCGATCGGTTTTCCTGTAGTCCTTCGTCCTGCGTTTACATTAGGCGGTACAGGCGGCGGATTTGCGGAAAACGAAACCGAATTTGAAGAGATAATGAAGAACGCCCTGAAGCTTTCACCCGTTCATCAGGTGCTTATTGAAAAGAGCATTAAGGGCTTTAAGGAAATAGAGTATGAGGTAATGCGTGATTCAAACGATACCGCTATTACCATCTGTAACATGGAAAACCTTGATCCGGTCGGTATCCATACCGGCGACTCCATAGTAGTATGTCCTTCACAGACACTTACCAACAAGGAATACCAGATGCTCCGTGACTCGGCGCTTAAGATCATCAGAGCACTTGAGATAGAGGGCGGCTGCAATGTACAGTTTGCACTTGACCCCAATTCCTTTGACTACTACCTGATAGAGGTAAACCCCAGAGTTTCCCGTTCATCCGCACTTGCTTCAAAAGCCAGCGGTTATCCGATCGCAAGAGTTTCTGCAAAGATCGGTATCGGTATGACTCTGGATGAGATCATGCTTGCAAACACACCCGCATCCTTTGAGCCTGCACTTGACTACATAGTAACCAAGATGCCCCGTTTCCCGTTTGATAAATTTGCGGATGCAAACAACACACTCGGCACCCAGATGAAGGCTACCGGTGAAGTCATGAGCATAGGCCGCTGTTTCGAGGAGAGCCTGCTTAAGGCCATCCGTTCGCTTGAGACCGGCGAGTGCCATCTGTATTGCAAGAAGTTTGATGATTATTCCACTATAGAGCTCGGAAAGTATATCATAAACGGAACGGATGACAGAATCTTTGCTATAGGCGAGCTTATAAGGCGCGGCTGTGAAACAGAGACTATCCACGATATCACGAAGATCGACAGCTTTTTCTTAGATAAGCTTAAGAACATAATAGATATCGAGAAGAAATTAAAGAACCTGAAATACAATACATATAATCCGGGTCTGGAATTTATTGACGAGAGTAAATCAGGTATTCTGGCTAACGGAAATGCGGACGAGTATGAAAGTGCGGATGCTGCTGAAGGCAGCAAAGCACCGGCATCCGTAACAGGAAAGCCTGATGATATGGACGAATGCCTGAAAGTCTTGGAGGAAGCCAAGAAGTTCGGTTTCTCTGATAAAGAGATCGCAATCCTTACCGGTACCACGGAAAAGGTTATCAGGGACTTAAGAAAAGATTTCGGCATCGTTCCCGTATACAAGATGATCGACAGCTGTGCATCGGAGTTTGAGAGCTATATCCCTTACTTCTATTCGACCTATGAGGATGAAAATGAGTCGATAGTATCCGACAAGGAAAAAATCATAGTGCTTGGTTCAGGTCCTATACGTATCGGTCAGGGTGTAGAGTTTGATTATTCTACCGTACATGCGGTAAAGACCATAAAGGCTTCGGGCTATGAAGCAATCATAATCAATAACAATCCCGAGACGGTTTCAACAGACTATACCTGTTCGGATAAGCTGTACTTTGAGCCGCTTTGTACCGAGGATGTTATGAATATCATAGACCTCGAGAAGCCTGTGGGAGTCATTGCCACACTAGGCGGACAGACAGCCATAAACCTTGCGGATTCTCTTAAAGGTTACGGTGTAACGCTCATCGGTACCGATGATGATGCGATCGATCGTGCAGAAGACAGGGATCTGTTTGAAAAACTTCTGTATGAGCTTAATATCCCCAGACCTAAGGGAATGGCAGTCACCAGTATAGAAGCTGGTGTAGAGGCAGCAAAGGAGATAGGCTTCCCCGTACTTGTGCGCCCGAGTTTCGTACTTGGCGGCAGGGCTATGCAGATAGTTGCAAAGGAAGAGGCACTCCGTTCATACTTAAAGACTGCTGTTGAGATAGATGAAGATAAGCCAGTATTGGTTGATAAATACATCAGAGGTAAGGAAGTAGAGGTTGATGCAGTATGTGACGGCAAGGACGTTTTCGTACCCGGCATCATGGAGCTTGTAGAGCGTACCGGTGTGCATTCCGGTGACTCTATCAGTGTTTATCCTCCGTTCAGTATCTCACAGAAAGTAAAGGACATCATCCTTGATTACACCTATAAGCTCGGTATGGGCATAGGTATCATAGGACTTTTCAATATCCAGTTTATAGTTGATCCTGAAGAAAACGTATACATTATCGAGGTTAATCCCCGTTCGTCAAGAACTGTTCCATTCCTTTCAAAGGCTACGGGATATTCGTTAGCGGATATAGCCACACGTGTAATACTCGGAAAGTCATTAAAGGAACAGGGCTTAACCGAGATCTATCCGAAGGAAAAGGAGAGATACTACGTAAAGGTTCCTGCATTCTCGTTCTCGAAACTGAACGGAATGGATGCTTACCTTTCACCTGAGATGAAGTCCACCGGTGAAGCCATAGGATATGACAAGAAACTGCACCGTGCCATGTACAAGGCTATGATTGCTTCCGGCATGAAGCTGCAGAACTACGGTACCGTAGTAGTTACACTTGCGGATGAAGACAAAGAGGAAGCACTTCCTTTGGTTAAGCGTTTCTACGATATGGGCTTCAATATCGAAGCTACCATAGGTACGCAGGTATT
>JAIKXA010000091.1 GCA_024684355.1 Lachnospiraceae bacterium | reverse complement strand
TATTTTTATACGTATATCAAGCTGTTTATGCTTAAATCCATTCCTTTTTGACATAAGGCGTTTCTCCTTTCGTCTGACTTTTTGCGATAAATCGTTATAATCGGTTATATTTTAATATTTTTTTAATAAAATGTCAAATATAATAATGAAGAAATAGGAACGCTTATTATTTATGATCTCCGGCGGAATTAAACCTGCAAAACAGTCTTGAAAACAGGAAGAAAATTTTAAAGATTAAAGAGCAACATTTGTCTTGTAAAACGTTTGATTATATATTACAATTATTAAAAACATTTGGGGGTTTGCTTATGGATAAAATGCCTGTAATAACAAAAGTAGATGGTGGTGTATGCTGGGAGCATACATTTGAGAGGTTTAGCGCTCTGTGTTATGTGCCGGAGAACGATAAGGATGACGGACTGTTAAATTATGGTTTTGTGGCACCATATCTTCTGGTATTTGCACCTGAGAAATTTGATTATGCAAAGGCAGTTGCTTTTGCTAAAGAAAAAGGTTTTGAGAAACTGGCTAAGGACTTTGCGAGCAGCGTGGTATTTATCTACCCTACTGCGGACGGCTGGAAGAATGCGGACGCTAAGATATTTGACGAGATACTTGAGAATTCAAGGATCAACCAGTATTACGAGAACGGCGTAGCTAAGTGCTGGAATCGTTTCACACACAAGCTTGAGGAGTACCATATAAGAGGTGCGATATTCAGGACAAACCTGTATGGCTATGGGGAGTCAGCTGACTTTATCGCGAAGAATTACCTGAAGCATTTTAAAGGGGCAGGTCTTTGGTTTAAGGATGCCGACAGTGCGGCAGTTACCTGTATCTTAGAGAATCTTTCCGTGATCCCGGAGGTTGAGGCTTCCGATATACCCGTTATTTCCGTTGCAAACAGCGATGAGATAAATAAAGTATTAAAGGAAAAGGTTAAGTACCTTTACATCAAGGATAAGGCAGATACCGTAGCGGACTTCTACAACTTCTCCAGAAAATTCAGACGTATGCTCGGTGAGCTCGAGCTTGATCCCGACTTGGAAGCAGACGGCATGGTGATAGAGCCCGGCAGTGAAACTCTTAAGACCTCGCCTGATAATGGCGGAGATGATAAGGGTACCGAGACACACAGGGTAGGATATTTCGCATTCTACAACAAGGTCATATTCGATAACGGCCCCGTACCGATGCTTTTGGCATTCCATGGCGGCGGAGACAGTGCTTTCTATATCTCATACATATCCGGCTGGGCAAATATAGCTCACAGGCATAATTTCCTGCTCATATCCATAGAGCATCACCTTAACAGCACAGCTACCGAGATGACTGCACTTATCGATAAGCTTAAAGAAAAATATAACATAGATGCTACCCGTATTTACTGCAGCGGCTTCTCTATGGGCGGATGCAAGAGCTGGGATTTTATAGCAGAGCATCCGTCATATCTTGCTGCGGCAGCTCCCATGGATGCCACATTCGAGATGGGTGTAAACGTATTCGGACAGCCTTCTCCTTACGAGTTTAATACCACGGTGCCGGTACCTGTATTTTATGCAGGCGGCGAGGTTACACCTCTGCCCGAACTTCCTTTCCAGGCTCAGAAGTGCTTGGACAGGATCAAATACATCTTAGAGCTCGACGGTGCGGTAAAGGACAGCCCCAATGCCGAGACTACAGCTAACGAAAACGTTGCTGAAGCTGTAAAGAAAGGTATATCTTCAAAGCTTTCAAACGGTATAGAGAGGACCTATGATGCTCTTTTAGCCGATAAGGATAACTGGGCAAACAAGATCTGGGGTATAAACGGAGACGTAAGATACAGGACCTTTGATGTAAACAGAAAAGCAGTTCTTACCATAGAGATGTTCAAAAACGGCGAAGGAAAGTGTTATAATGCACTTGCTTCCATCTCCGAGCAGGGCCATGAGTGCAGGGAGCATACCTGTGAAAACTCATGGAGATTCATGAGCAATTTCAGGCGTCTCCCCGACGGCACTATAGAGGGCGGCGATTTTGAGACCGTAAGAAAGAGTTTTACTCCAGAAATGTAAAGGGCTTGTGCTATCCCGGCTAAGCCTTCCCCTTGAGGGGATATATCGAACCACGAAGTGGTTTGACGCCGTCCCTGGCGAAGGGAAGGGGGACCGCGAAGCGGTGGATGAGGTGTATAATAACAATTGACAAATCATTAAATATGTAATACCTTTTTATTATGAGTAATATCAGTTGAGGAGGATATAAAAATGGATGCAGCAAAATGTATCGAAAGCGGAAAAAGCGTATTGGGTATTGAATTCGGTTCGACCAGGATTAAAGCAGTACTTATAGACGAAAACCACAACCCCATAGCAGAGGGCGGTCATGAGTGGGAAAACAGATTTGAGAACGGTGTATGGACATATTCACTCGATGACATCTGGACAGGCCTTAAGGACTGCTATGCAAATCTTAAAAAGGACGTAAAGGAAAAATACGGCGTAGGAATAAAGAAGTTTGCAAGCATCGGTTTCTCAGCCATGATGCACGGATATATGGTATTTGACAAGGCAGGAAACCTTATGGTACCTTTCAGGACCTGGAGAAATACCATTACAGGCGAAGCTGCAGAAAAGCTTACAAAGGAATTCAATTTCAATATTCCCCAGCGCTGGAGTATAGCACATCTCTATCAATCGATATTAAACGGCGAGGAGCATGTAGGAAAGATCGATTTCTTAAGCACACTTGCGGTTTATATCCACTATATGCTTACCGGTAAGCGTGTGGCAGGTGTGGGCGAGGCATCGGGTATGTTCCCTATCGACACCGCCAAATGCGATTACAACCAGGGTATGGTTGATAAGTTTGATGCACTTATAGCAGGAAAAGGCTTCGCATGGAAGCTGCGTGATATCTTACCTAAAGTGCTTACAGCAGGTGACGATGCAGGTACACTTACAGCTGAAGGTGCAAAGCTCCTTGATGAAAGTGGAGAGCTTGAAGCAGGCATACCGCTCTGTCCTCCCGAGGGTGATGCCGGAACCGGTATGGTAGCTACCAATTCTGTCGCACAGCGTACAGGTAATGTATCAGCCGGCACATCCATTTTCGCAATGGTAGTACTTGAAAAAGATCTTTCCAAGGTATATCCTATTATCGATATAGTTACCACTCCTGATGGCAGTGCGGTAGGCATGGTACATTGTAACAACTGTACATCGGATATCAACGCATGGGTTAACTTACTTGCTGAAGCTATAGAGGCAAACGGCGGTACAGTTGATAAGGGTAAGCTCTATGTAACCTTATTTAACAAGGCGTTAGAAGGTGATGCTGACTGCGGCGGACTTATTTCATACAATTACCTTTCAGGTGAGGGAGTAACAGATCTCGATGCAGGACGTCCCATGTTCGTAAGGACACCCGATGCAAAGTTCAACCTCGCAAACTTCATGAGAACCCATATCTATTCAGCATTTGCAACACTTAAGACAGGCTGCGATGTTATGATAAAGGATGAAGGTGTAAAGGTTGACACTCTGTACGGTCATGGTGGCATATTTAAGACCAAGGGCGTAGCACAGGGCATACTTGCATCAGCACTCAACTCCTCAGTATCTGTTATGGAAACAGCAGGCGAAGGCGGAGCATGGGGTATGGCTATCCTTGCTGCATACATGGTAAAAAAGAGCGCCGGCGAGTCACTTCAGGATTACCTTAACAGCAAGGTATTTGCAGGACAGAAGGGCGAGACCATCGCTCCCGATGCAAAGCTTGTAGCAGGCTTTGATAAATTTGAGGAAGTATATTTGAAGGGTATTGCAGCAGAGAGAGCTGCTGTTGAGAATATAGGGTAACACCTCATCCGCCTCCTAAAGGAGGCACCTTCCCCTCGAGGGGAAGGCATCAACGAGTTGGCTATAAGGCTTCCCATTGAGGGGACTGATTGCATCCACGGAGTGGGTGTGATGCCCGTCTGGCGAAGACAAGCTGTCAGCGTAGCTGACTGATGAGGTGTTAAATAGATTAGTATCTTTAAGGAGGAAGCACATGGAAAGACGCGACAAAATTAATTATTACCTTGATCTGGCGGAAGTGGTTGCAAAGCGTGGAACATGCTTAAGAAAAGCATACGGAGCCGTAATAGTAAAAAACGACGAGGTAATATCCACCGGTTATGTGGGAGCTCCCAGAGGCAGACAGAACTGTTCGGACTTAGGACGCTGCATCCGTGAAGAGCTCAACATCCCCAGAGGTGAGCGTTATGAGCTCTGCCGAAGCGTACATGCAGAGGCGAACGCTATAATCAGTGCATCACGTCAGGACATGATAGGAGCATCCATGTTCCTATGCGGAAAAGATGTTAAAACCGGTGAATATGTAGCCAACTCCAACAGCTGTTCCATGTGTAAGCGTCTGATCATTAACTCCGGAATAGATAAAGTATTTATCCGTGACACTGAGGACAAGTACCGCAAGATCCATGTAAGAGACTGGATTGATGATGACGAGTCCTTGGCAGGTAAATTCGGATATTGATCCGAATATAAAGAGATTGATCCAATTTGGGGTGTAATGCACCCTAAGTTGGATTTTTGTAAATTTACCTCCTTGTCCGTTTTTAATTATTTGATTCGTAGTATTGTATAGAAGGATATAAACAATGCATCAAATAATATGGCAAGGAGGTATATTATGAAAAGGCTTTTATCATGTTTTTTGCTGGCTTTGCTGTTTTCTTTGGGTATTTCAATAAATGTTGAAGCAAGTGGTTTTGAAAAAGGAGAGCGTTGCAAAGTAAAGATTTCTGTAGATGATAAGAGTATTGATCTGAGTTCAGTCGTACTTGATGTTTATTCTGCAGAATGCACTTATTCAGAACCAGGAGTAGGCACATATTATTATTCTGAATATTATAACAATAGCTTAAACTTTGACTTAAATGGTTCTGTGTCTGTTGAAAAACCAAGTGAAAATTTATTGGTTTCGGTAAATTTGGATACGCTTCCGGATGGGTATGGTGTTTGTCCTAATTCATATTTTTTCCATAACGGGATTGATGAATTTACATTTGAATTAAAAAGGATTTCAAGTATCGATATTAATCATGGTGATTCTTATTCTGTGGATCGTGCTTGCGATGTTGATATGGATGTCGCTACGTGCTTTGATGAAAACGGACAGTTTATATTTGCATATCCCAAGATAATTAAAAGAGACTTTGTTTTACTTAACAGATCATGTATTACAAATGATGCTGAAAAGGATTTATCGCTTGAATATGTATATAATGTAAAGGCTGGTGGGAAAGAATACCTTGTTAACAAGCAGTATTCACTCCATTGTCCTAACAAAGCGGCAAAAGCAGAATCGTTATTCAAATTAGGAATAATATCTGAACATGAGTATATGAATACGCTTGCTTCATTCATGCTCTACGGGGATCAATACATGGATGAGGATAACATAATAGAGTGTGGAACCTCATTCTATATGATGCTTTATGACTATAGGGAAAAGCATGATGATAGGAGAACAGACTATTCCCTTATCGATAAAGCGTTAAACCGGTCAAATAAATTTCAAAAAAACACAAGATCATTAACATATATGGATTCTGTGAGAGGAAAAATATTAGAGATATTAACGTTGATCATGAGACGACTATCAATCTAAACGTTTTTGATATATGAAAAACATTATTAAAAGCCTTGAATGTAACAGAGCATTAGAAAAAATCAGAGCGGGAGACATCTGCGGACTTGCAAGTGTTTATAAGATAGCAGGTAAACAGATGTATGCTTTAGCATACTCAATTTTAGGTAACAGGGAGGATGCTGAAGATGCTTTGCAGGAGAGTTTTTTAAAGATCCAGCATCATATATCGGATTATGATAGTACGAAAAACGGATATAATTGGGTATTGAAAATCTCAAAGAATACTGCGATAGATCTGTTAAGGAAACGAAAGGAAAATCTGAATATCGATGATTTTGAAGATGAGATTCAGGCAGATTCTTCCTCGATTGACGAAAAAGTTGCCATTGAGGAGGCTTTATGGAAACTTGATGAAACAGATCGTCAGATTGTTGTGTTAAAAGTGTTTTCAAGGCTCAAGTTTAGAGAAATAGCTGAGATGATGGAATTGTCAGTAGATGCAATTGAGAAGAGATATCAGCGTACGTTAAAAAAACTAAAGGAGCTATTGTCAGAATAAATAATGAAAATAGAAAACGAATTAAGGCATTATTATAAGTCGCTTAATGTACCGGAAATCAATAAAATCATTCCGGATATTGAAGACAAAACCAATAAAAAACAAAGAATTCACACTGCTATTTATATTGGAATCCCGGTTTTAATTGCCACTTTAGTGATAGTATTGATTGTTATATTCAAGGTTGGTGATTATGCACCTGGAGATGGTGAAAACGGTAAGCAGACAATGACAGACGGTACTAGTGCTGAGAGTTCTGGAGTACAGCAACTGGAGGGAGATATTATTGATCCTAAAATAATGCTCTATCCGCAATGCGTCTACGCAGAACTAATTATTCACGGGAAATATGTTGCAGATTCGGAATTTGATATTGATGGTGAAACATACCATATGTATGAAATATCTGTTAATAAAACCTATAAAGGTGACGATAAGGATGGATGCATCGTACGGGTTATAGGGAAAAAACAGCTTTCGTACTCATATTATACGTACGAAGACGATATGGACAGATTAAAACATCAGACAATTGCCTTTTTTGATCAGGTATCGGTTGGAGATGAAGTTTTCCTTTTCCTAAATAAGTCTTCAATTAAACCGGAAGAGTACGAAGAAGATTTTTACTGCAATACATGTTATGTTTATTATGTTGATGATAAAGGGGATATGTTCCGAGTGCATGATCCATATAATTATCCGGATGATGTGTACATTGAGCAGATGGAGAGAGTTCGTAAACAACCCAAAAATAAGCGGTATTATCCAACAGACGTAAATGTATATAAGGATATGGAAGAAATATTGGCATATACATCACAGTTTGATAGATGGTTACCTGAAGAGTAACTGGATACATAGAGCACTGTTATCCTAATGGATGGCAGTGTTTCTTTTTTTGCTCTAAAGGTGGACTTGGATTATATGCGGCGGCGGCTCGGGCGTGGCGTAATCTTAATATCGCCGGAGTTGCAGTTTGTTCCGGCTCGTGACGCGTGGCTCCCTTTTTGATTACATTTGTCCGACGGACCCGCGGTTTTAGCCGAGTCGAAATCGCCTCTTAGAGCAGCTAAAACGCGGAGCGGCGCAGCGTTTTCAAGGCTGCTCTTAGAGGAAGTTTGACGAGGCGTTGCGGCAGGTAATCAAAAAGGGAGTTACGCGGACAGAGCCATATAAACACTAACGGCGATATTAAGATTGGGGCCGCCGCATAACCAATAAAAAAAACTTTCATTTATTTTCAACTTGTGATATACTTGTAATTTGGGGAATACTGTAAGGAGGTTCCATATGCTCAACGAACGAAAGATCAGGCTGATGACTCAGCTTGCCATATATGAGAAAAAAGAAGGAAAAGAAGACGTCAAACTCTCGAAGTTTTATAAGAGCGATTACGCCAGGTTTCAGGCATGGAAAACCGGTGTGGCGGTGACTGTGGCATATTTGCTGCTGGTAGCGGTAGCCGTTATATACAAGCTCGAGTACCTTATAGAAAACGCCTTCAATATAGATTACGCTTTACTGGGCAAAAAAATACTCGGACTATACATAATAGTGCTTGCCACATATGTGATCGTAGCGATGCTCGGTTATTCGCTAAAATACGCAGCATCGAGAAAAAAGCTTGCAAGATATTTCAGAATGCTCAGAAAACTTAACCATATCTATCTTGTAGAGGATGGTATCGTTCAGGAGGACGAAGAGAAATGATAACCATATTGCTGGAAATTAGGGAGGTTATCCTTAAGGCATATCAAAAAGTAAGATTTATAGTAAACCCGGCTGTAAAGTTCCTGTTCAGTGTCCTGGTATTCTCTGCCATTAACAGTGATCTTGGTTTTAACACCAAGTTTACCGGTATACCGATAGTTCTGGGGCTTGCAGCTGTATCCGCTGTAACACCGAGCCAGGTACTGGTACTTTTGGCAGCTGTGCTTACATTGCTTCATGTATACGCGGTCAACCTGTTTGTAACCATATTACTGCTGTTAATATATATCGTGCTTTACTGCCTGTTACTCAGGTACAGTCCCAAGCATGTGGCAGTAGCCGTAGTCGTACCTGTACTTGCAAAGTATAACCTGCATTACAGTGTTCCGATCATAATGGGAAGCACATCCAATCCTGTTACCATACTTCCTACCATATGCGGTGTCATAGTATATCATTTGATCGATGTGGTAAAGGTGGCAGCCGGAAGAGAGGTAGAGCTTAATCTTGAGGATGTTGTCGGGCTTTACACGGACGTGTTTGATTCACTGATGGATAATTACAAGATGATAATGATGATAATCGTATTTTCACTTGTTATCACCGTAGTATGGTTCATCAGAAGATTCTCATTTGATTATTCATTCCAGATCTCGCTCGGAGCAGGTGTATTGGTCAATATCCTCGGTTTCCTGATCGCAGATCTTAAGTATGATGTAACCGTATCTGTCGGAACACTTATCCTTATGAGTGTGCTGTCCGGTATAATAGCGATGTTCTGTGATTACATGAAACGAATACTTGATTATACTGCGGTGGAACGTGTACAGTTTGAGGATGATGACTATTACTATTACGTAAAAGCAGTACCTAAGGTTAACATAAGTCTCCGAGAGATGGATGTTAAACACTTTAACAGAAGTGCGATAGACGGCGAGGATTACGAGTACGAAGAGGAAACAGAGGACGATGATTACGAGCCGGATAACGCATACGAAAGAAAACCTGAAGAAGATGAGGAAGAGGATGCGGAGATGAAGGAGTACAATCCTGACGGATACAGGAGCCCGTACATCCTTCTTGAAAACCCGGAAAGCTCCGACGCAGAAGAAAGAAACGGTACTGAAGAGGGAGAATACAGTACAGAACTTCCCGATGATATAGATGAAGAAGATTACGAAGAAGAAATGCTTCTTGATGATGACGAAGAAACGGATGACGATAACAAAGCCTGAGGTAAGATATGGAGTATATTAAAGATTTTTTCAGCGGCATGCTGGAACCATTGAAAATGGTAAAGATTGAAGTGATGGACTGTATTGAGATCTTTATCATTGCAGTCCTTATATACAATATTATCAAGTGGATGAAAAACACCCGTGCATGGGTTCTCATGAAGGGTGTTGTTGTGCTGTTTGTTTTCTATATGATAGCGGCACTGTTAAACTTCGATGTTATCCTGTGGATATTCCAAAACGGTATTGCCGTATCCATTACGGCTGCCATCATCCTGTTCCAGCCCGAGCTCAGAAAAGCTTTGGAGCAGCTCGGTAAACGTAACATAAGTCTGGTCACACCGCTTTTTGGAAATAATCAGGCAGAGGATAAGTTTTCTGAGGAAACAATAAACAGTATTATCAAAGCCACATTTGACATGGCAAAGGTTAAGACCGGAGCATTGATGATCATAGAAGGCGAACAGAAGCTGGATGATATAGAAGCTACCGGTATCATGATCGATGCGAAGATAAGCAGCGAGCTTATCATCAATATATTTGAGCACAATACTCCGCTGCATGACGGAGCTGTAGTCATCAGGGGAAACAGGATCACGGCAGCAACATGTTATCTGCCTCTTACAGACAGTATGAAGATCAGTAAAGAGCTTGGTACGCGTCATAGGGCTGCGGTAGGTATCAGTGAGATCACGGACAGCTTTACTATAGTGGTTTCGGAACAGACCGGTGCCGTATCCGTAGCTCAGAACGGAGAGCTTTCGAGAAGAGTAACCCGTGAGTTCCTCTATGATAAGCTGAAAGAGATACAGAACAGGATGAATGAAGACAATACCAAGAAGAAAAAGGGTATTTTAAGAATAGGCAAGAATGATAAGAGCGAAAGAAAGCAGAAAGGTGAGGTATGAAGAATTTTATATCCAATAATATCGGTCTGAAGCTGCTTTCGGTACTTCTGGCGCTGCTGCTCTGGCTGATAGTCATGAACGTTGAGGATCCTGCGGTTACGCGTACGGTATCCGACATACCTGTCCAGATAATAAATGACGATGTTATAAAGTCAAGAGGATACGGATATACCATAGAATCAGGTGAAAAAGTTGATATCAGGGTTAAGGGAAGAAGATCGGTGGTAGACGGCATCACAGCCGATGATTTTATCGCCACGGCAGACTTTAATTCCGTATCAAGCATGAAGATGGTGCCCATAGAGGTAAAATGCAAGGACGAGCACGAAAGTGAGATCACATGGACTGCACGTACCGAATCCATGGCCATACTTCTGGAAGCGGAGAGTACGGTATCCAAGAGCATCCGTATCGACAGGATAGGAGATGTTAAGGAAGGTTACTATCTGTACGACTATTCCACAGATACCAGTCTGGTCAGCGTAAAAGGTGCCGAGAGCCAGGTGGCTAACGTTAAAGAGGTAGTAGCCGAAGTTAAGATCGAAGGCAGAAAAGATTCGGATGAATTAGAGGTTGAGCTTTATGCTGTAGATGCTACCAATACTAAGATCGATCCTAAAAAGATCACTTTGGTACCCGATACCATAAAGGTTAATCTTAAGGTATGTCCCATCAAGACCATCCCGCTTAATGTAAGAGTTAACGGAAGCCCGGCAGAATACTGTTATCAGGGTGATGTTGAGTTTGCACCGGGAGAAGTACAGGTTACAGCCGATGAAGTTGTACTTAACGGTATTTCCGAAATACTTGTGGATGTAAGCATATACGGAGCATCTGAGACTGTTGAAAAGCAGATCAACCTTGAAGAACTTTTAGAGAATAATTATCGTGTTGAAGGTCTTAAGTTGGTAGACCAGACAACCTCAATGGGTGTAAAGGTACCGATCCTTCAGATGGAAGAGAAGAGCCTTGATATCAGGATTGAGGATGTAGAGCTCAGAGGTACGGATGATCTTCATACCTATAATGTATTCGTTAACTGGATGTCCAAGGTTGTGGTAAGAGGAAAGATCGGCGAGCTGACAAATGTTGAAGCCTCCGATTTCGGTCTGTATGTTGATGTGTCCGAACTTGAAAAAGGCAATCAGTCAGTTCAGGTAGCAAGCGATTACGAAGGAGAGTATCTGCTTGAACTGGGCAGGATAAATGTACTTGTCGATGATGTCCGTCAGGAAAATCCCGATGACAGTGAACATCTCGATGAATGACGGACAGCCCGTCTGGTATGGATGAGAAACTTTAGTCAGTCAAGAAAATGGTATTATGAAGGAATTTATTAACAATTTAAAGAAATTCAGGTTCCTATTCTGGGAGCTGGTAAAAAAAGATATAAAGCTGAAATACAGAAGTTCGGTTCTGGGAGTGTTCTGGACACTCCTGGAACCCCTTTTGACAATGATAGTACTTACTATTGTGTTTTCTGAGCTGCTCGGAAAAGGCGATGACAATTTCCCGGTATACATACTGTGCGGGCGTCTGCTCTATGGCTTTTTCTCAAACGGCACCAAGGTGGCTTTAAAGTCGGTAAGAAAACATGGCAGCATGATCGGAAAGGTGTATGTGCCCAAATACATGTATCCGCTTTCCGCTGTTGTTTCAAACTACATAATGTTTATGGTATCCCTGGTTGTGCTGGTCGGAGTCATGATATTTGAAAAGGTGAATGTCACCGTTTATATTTTCCAGGCATTTATACCGATGATCATAATCCTTATCATGGCCATGGGAGTGGGCTTGCTGCTTGCAACCTTTGATGTTTTTTTCAGGGACCTGGAGTACCTTTGGACCGTGGCACTGATGCTCATAATGTACACTTGTGCCATTTTCTATAAGGTGGACAAGATAAAATCTGCTTCTAACCTGTGGATATTTAAGGTTAACCCGCTGTATTCTCTTATAGTAATGTTCAGAAATGCGGTGTTTGGCAGGAGCATCATGGCAAGCGACGGTATAGTCTGCGACGGGTACCATTTCTGGTATGCACTTATTTTCTCGGTAGTGGTATTCCTTATCGGTGTACTGGTATTCTGGAGAAAGCAGGACAAGTTCATACTGTATGTATGATGAGGTACGTGTAAGAAAAGAACTTTACAAAAAGGCTTCCCCTTGAGGGGAAGCTGTCAGCCGCAGGCTGACTGATGAGGTGTAATATATAAATGGAAGATATAAACGATAGTTTAAATCCGGTTACGAAGGATGCGGTTCCTGTGGATAAAACCGCGGCTGAAGCGTTAAGCATAGAACCGGCTCCTGCAGGTACAGAAACAAAGGTTCCTGCAGATACCGGGGCAGCCACTCCGGCACCCAAGAAAAAAAAGAAGAAAAAGAAAAAGCTTCCGCCCAAGGTTATAGTGGTTGAGAACTTAGGTGTAAAGTTCAGGATACAGGAACAGAAGGTGGATAACCTTAAGGAATACTTTGTAAGGCTTATCAAGAGAAGGCTTAATTACAAGGAGTTCTGGGCATTAAAGGATGTTAACCTTAAGATAAGAAAAGGTGACAGAGTCGGGATTTTAGGTCTTAACGGCGCGGGTAAATCAACACTCCTAAAGTGTATTGCCGGAGTGCTGAAGCCCTCGGAAGGTACGGTTACCGTGAAAGGGAATATCGTGCCGCTCTTAGAGCTCGGTGCGGGCTTCGACAAGGATTATACCGGTGCGGAAAACATATATTTTTACGGAAGCATGCTCGGATATTCCAAATCCTTCATAAAGGAAAGATTTGATGAGATAGTTGAATTCTCGGAGCTGGGAAGTTTCATAAACGTTCCGGTAAAGAATTATTCCTCGGGCATGAAGGCAAGGCTCGGTTTTTCGATAGCCACTATAGTGGAGCCCGAGATATTGATACTTGATGAAGTGCTCTCGGTAGGAGATGCCAAGTTCAGGAAAAAGAGCTCGAAAAAGCTTACCAAGATGATGAAAAAAGGCGTAACTGTGCTTTTTGTTTCGCATTCTAGCGAACAGGTAATAGCAAACTGCAATAAGGCGATAATCCTTGACCATGGTCATGTGATAGCGTCCGGTAAAGCAGAGAAGATATGTGCACAGTATGAAGAGATGATCTCAGATAAGAACTGAGACAAAAGCTAAGGCTTCCTGAACCCCGTAAAGGATTATAAAGAGTAAGGTGGATACGAAATGAAGATCAGTGTTATCATCCCGCATTTCCGCGGAGATGCATATATTAAGGACTGCCTGGAAAGCTTAAAGGCACAGGAATACCATTCCTTTGATGAAAACCTGCCTGAGCTTGACCTTCCGGCCAATGTGGAAAGAACCTTCTTAAACGAGATACCGGAACTTGAGGTACTGGTAGTAAAGGACGGCTGCGGCAACGAAGCAGATCAGGTGATAGCTGAGTTCCCGGAGCTTAATATAAAGGTGCTTTCGACCGGAGCAAAAAAGGAGAACCCCAAGGGTGTGGCAGCGGCCAGAAATATAGGACTTAAAAACTGTACGGGTGATTACGTGCTGTTCCTGGACAGCGATGATTATCTTTCCGCGCAGGCTTTTGAAGGGCTTATCACCAAGGCTATGGAAAACCCCGGCATGATGGTAAGGCTTGTCCAGAAAAAGACCTGGTTTAAGAGGGAAAGCCAGCTCCAGAAGGAAGAAGAAAGAAGACTGAAGAAGGAACAGAAGCTCGCCGAGATCGAAGCTGCCTTAAAGGAAGGCTCGGATGACGATAACGCAGCAGTAGCGGATGATTTCGGTGAAGAAGCCACCGATGCATTGAGTGCGGTAGAGGGTGACGAGTATTATGATGAGCTTGAGGATGAGGCTGTTCTTATCCATTACTGGTATGGTTCCGCTACAGCACTCGGAGTGCTGATCCCTCGTGAGTACCTTAAAGGTGAAGCGTTTGATGAAAGCTACACCTATTACTGTGATCTTCCTTTTATGACACGCCTGTGTCTAAAGACCGCCATCGTTAACCGCAGAAAAAACATGGTGACCGGGCAGAGGATCAGCTATTACAAGAGAAGCCACAATGATTCCGTAAGGATGCCTTCACTGCTTCAGGAGGAAGCTGCCGGGAAAAAGGACGAATTTATACGCAGCCTTGATGAATCATGGAAGCTTGCGGATGCAAACGGCAGCATGAATGAGGAGGGCAAAAATGTAAACCTTGCCTACCTTGAAAACTATATCCTGGCTTATGTTTTAAGAAAAATGACCAAGGGAAAGCATCCCGTGGCATTAAAGTGGACGGATGAAGAGCTCGGAAAGTTCGTACCGTTCATGGAAAAGATCCCGAAATATAAATTTAAGAGAAAAAGATATAAATTCTGGAAAAAGAAGATAATAAAGAAGCTTGCAAAAGGCAAGGTAAAGGGTGCAAAGAAAACGGCAAACCTTTATTCCATGATAAGGAAGAAGAAGGGCTTACTGGGTACTCCCCTGCAGTGGAAATGGAACGTATATAAGAGGATTTTCAGGAAAATGTCCGTTAAGAAAAACCTCATATTTTTCGAGAGCTTCCTTGGAAGAAGCTACGGCGATTCCTGCAGATATATCTACGAGTACATGCAGAAGCTTGAGAGTGAAGGAAGGCTTGACAAGGGTGAGATCATTGCCAAGAATCCCAAGTTTGTCTGGTGTATAGACAACAAGGGAGCCAAAATCCCCGGAAAGCATAAGGAAGTCAAGCTCTTTTCACTCAGGTATTTCTATTATGTGGCAAGGTGCTCGGTATGGATCAACAACATGAGACAGCCTGCATGGTATGAAAAGCGTCCGGGTGTCATATTCCTTGAATGCTGGCACGGAACACCCTTAAAACGTCTTGTTTTTGATATGGAGGATGTGCATTCCTTCAGTCCTAAGTACAAGATGACGGTATATAAGCAGTCCAGGCTTTGGGATTACCTGCTTTCGGACAATCACTTCTCAACGGAGTGCTTTAAGAGTGCGTTCCTCTACCCTGAAGAGAAGATACTTGAGCTCGGATATCCCAGAAATGACCTTCTGTATGGTGAGGACAGGGATGAAAGAGCCCGTAAGATAAAGGAAAAGCTTGGAATTCCTGCAGATAAGAAGGTGGTGCTTTACGCTCCTACCTGGCGTGACGATGATTATTACGGTCCGGCACAGTACAAGTTTGATCTGCCGCTTGACCTGGAGATGATGAAAAAGCTTCGGGATAAGTATTTCTTTGTTTTAAGGACACATTATTTTATAGCCGACCACCTGAATATCCCGGAAGAAGATAAGGATTTCGTAATGGACCAGAGCCGTTACAATGATATAGGAGAGCTTTATCTTATCTCTGATATCCTTATTACCGACTATTCATCGGTATTTTTCGATTTCGCCAACTTAAGGCGTCCTATACTTTTCTTCGTATATGACTTTGAAAAATATGCCGGAGTACTCCGCGGTTTCTATTTCGATATGACCACAGGATGTCCGGGACCTCTCTTGCGTACCAATGAGGAGATACTCCATGCACTTGAAAACATAGAGGCGGTGGAAGAGGAGTATAAGGAGAAATATAAGGAATTTACGGATAAATTCTGCTATCTCGATGATGGACATGCTTCCGACAGGATAGTTAAGG
>JAIKXA010000066.1 GCA_024684355.1 Lachnospiraceae bacterium | reverse complement strand
TACCAAGAATTATACCGAATATCTTTTTCATTTCTCAAAATCCCCTTCCTTTAAAACAAACACGGTGATTATAACATAAGTGATAAATTTTTTCAACATGTTTCATTCATAAAGAAAAAGAACGGAAAAACAAATCCGTTCCTTTCTACGTCCACGATGCGATTCGAACGCACGACCTACCGCTTAGGAGGCGGTCGCTCTATCCTGCTGAGCTACGCGGACTTGCCGGTTCCGGTTACCTGAAACCTACGTTATATTATCACAATTTTAAGGCATAGTCAAGTTGAATGTATTTTAACACCCCTGCCATATCGTCATTTTCTCGATATCGTGTTAAGACTTGCATCGTTTACCGGTCTTGTCACTGCACATCCGAGTAACAGCCAAAACCAAGGGTTCACGGCTATACAGCTGTCATTGATCATACCGCACAGCATAAAGCCTGTTAAACTTAAGAACAGACCGATATCAAATACTTCAGGTGCCGCATATGCAGGATTTCCGGTACCGTTATCTTTTTTTCTTAAGCAAAATCTCTTTATAAACACTATGATATACCATAAAAAGAGAGCCAACACACATAAAAGAGCCGGTACCCCATCTGAAAGAGCTATCTGCAGATACCAGTTATGCGGACGGTCAATAACATATTTACAGCTGCCGTGAGTATTGAGCAGACCTACTATCTCGTTCTGTCTGAAACGGAATGCAAATGTTCCGTTTCCTCCTCCTATCAAAGCGGATTCCCATAAAAGAGGAAGCGACTGCACCCACATATACCCTCTGCCCGTTCCGAAAGAATAAAGCTTTTCTAGTCCGGTTACTCTGGGCTGAGGTATTTCATCCAAGAGGGTGCTGCCCTGTCCGAAAAGTTTTAAGCCATCCTCTTTTATATAAAACTCTATGGTACCTGAGTATCCGAGATCAAGATATACCAGGCGCCCGTCCAATGCGATCTTAACAGCACTGTACCGGCTGTCGATAAATCCGAATCCCTGCTTTTCTCCTCTGATCGTAGTGGCAGTAAGAACAGCAGGCACCGTTTCATGTATGAACTTTTCCCCGTCACTGAAAGTAAGACACTGTGTATAATCCGCATCTGTACCCTTCAGGATCTGGTTCATATACTCCATTTCATCAACGGATATCTGTAAAAGTGTTTCCCCGGAATAAAGCTTAAGCGACCCTTCTGCAAGCTCTGCTTTTGTAAGCTTATATTTGGGCTTTGAAGAAGTGTTGGTCCCGGTATTTGCAGCCTCAGCATCCGTTTCACTTGCAGATACGCCTGCATCTGCCGTTTTTGCTTCGTTTTCTTTGTATCTGGAAGAATAAGTCGGAAGCACCTCAGATAACACTATCATTACCACACCTGTAACCACTGCTATCCCTACGTCCGTCAAAAGATGCCGTATCTTATTTTTCCTTACACTGTCGGTTATCCCCGCTCCCGCATCAACAGTCTTCTTCTTTAATCCCAGCACTGTTATAATAACAAACGCAGGGATAGTCAGGACAAGAGATACCATAGCTGCCTTTGAATCCGACCATTTAACGGCCAGTATCATAAGTCCCGCTGACACAGAACAGATGATACCTCTTACTCGCTTTCCTTCCTCAGCGACCGCCAGACACACAGGTATCATAAGTGCACAGAAACCGCCTAAAAATCCGGGGTTCTGAAAGGTAAGGCATATCTGTCCTATAAAATTTTCGTTCCTTATACTGTGTGCAATCTCACGATTTTTTTCAGAAGATATCAGGTCCTGGACAAAAGTAAACTCCAGTATCGGTTTTGCAAATATCTCTATTACACTCAGAATACCGGTGATCACACATACAGCTATTATCCCGTATTTAAAGATTGCTGTAAGCGAAAGCTTTTTATCCCCTGCTGCGTCTGGTCTGAAGAAAAAACATGCAAGTAAAAACACCGCCACATAACAGCTTACCGCAAGCAGTCCCTCATATTCCGAGTTTACTCCGAAAAACGCCGTTTCCTTGTACTTGCTGAACAAAAAGGAAAGAATCGAAAACAGCAGATAGCCTCCGATAAAGATAAACGGATACTTAAGCTTTAAAAATCTTTGTTTATCCAGCTTTACCGGCCTGTCGGGAAATATCCTCTCACCGATAAAATACAATATGCATCCGCCGACAAATACAGCTAACGCGATCTCCTTACAGAAAAGAAGCAGGTCGATAATGTATCCGTTAGAAGTCGCAAAGTACTCTTTTTCAATATCCGGTACCTTTTTTATCAATACTCTGGCAATATACGGATATATAACCCAAAACAGGGTAAAAACCATCATAAAAACCTGCCTGTACCCTATTTTCCGGGATTTATGTTTACTCATTTACCTCTCCTTGCATCCATACGACACCTTTAAATCTCATCCCCGGAAGCGGCATACCAAGCAGATCGTTCGTATTGATAGCTACTTCAAACTCGATATCGTTACATACGATCCGGAGTATCCATATGGTTTCTCCGGTTGCCTGATTTAACATCTGTTTTGAAGACACGATATTTCCGAGCACCGTATACAGATCTGACTCTGAACCATATGGTATAAAACATGTTTCTACTATGGAAAAAAGATCCTCATGCCTGATCCTTTCACTAAGTGCGGCATTTTTATCCATATCGTTGTATGTCAGATAATCGAGCGCTTCCATATCTCCGTTTTTGGCGTCATCCATAAGCTGGCTGGTAACCGCTTTGTCAATCTTAGAAGCAATATGCGAATATATACGTTTCTGTGTGGGAAGTATTATCTTTCCCTTTTCTGCCAAAGCTGCAAGCTTTATCTCCATGTCATTGTAAACCTGCTGGATCTTATTGTCCTGCTTCATATAGTCAACCACATTTTGGAGATAAAAGATCAGTGAAACTCCCAAGCGGTTATCATCACACATACCGGTATAAGCATCCGAGTCAACCTTCTTATGTATGAACACTTCATTTTCCTTAATAGGCTTAACCGTACTTTTTAAGTATGGGAAAAAATGTCCAACATGAAACTCGTCCTTCTCATCTTCCTCTCCACGGACAACTATTCCGAAATTCTCTCCGAATTCCTTCTTATATTCTATAAACTTACTACCGTTGGATTTTAAAATTACCTGGTTTGAATCGGCTTGTTCCACTACCAGTCGTACCAAGGCATCTATCTCTACCTGACTGACTTTTTTACTGAAGCCGATCGCTTTTATAAACGTATGCATTTAACATCTCCTGCTGTTTTACTAATCATCCAGACAGCTCTTTCTTTCCTTGGCACGCTCCAGAGCTTTCTTTTCTTCTGAGCTTAATACCACATAAGCCTCTCCGCGGATAATCTCTTTTACATATGTATAACATCCGCCGATCTCATTGTGTACTGCCGACAAAATAAAACCGTCGTTGTTATCCGTCAAAACACAGAGCGAAAAGCTTAACTTGCCGCCCATCCCTTCAAACGCATCATACTTATGTACCGCGAACTTTTGGAATGCAAATTTTCCGTATTCCTTCAGTTCTTTTACTATTGCAGAACTGTCTTCTACCTTTTCTTTCGCTTTATCAATTTCCCTGAACTTCTGAAGTATGCTTTTTTCCAGGCTTTTCCCGTCACTGCCCTGAAGGAAAAGATCCTGTCTCTTCTTATATTTAAGTATCAGGTTTCTCATGGAAAGGCAGTATAAGAAAAGCACTATCAATAGTATGAACAGAACTATTATCAAAATGCCGGAGTCAATACCTATTTTATCAAATAAACCCATAAAAATATCCTATCTTTCTGTCGGCTTAACAAGCCATCACAGGAACATTTGTTCTTTTAATCTTTCAGTGTTGCCGAATGTTTGTTCTTTTTTATCGCTTTATTATATCGAATATTTTTTCAAATTCATCAGCTGAACTGAATTCGATGATGATCTTTCCTTTGTTCTGGCCATTTTGCTTTATTTCTACTCTTGATCCAAGGATGCTTCTTAAGTTTTCTTCATATTGTGAATAAACGGCATCACTGTCGCCGGTCTTTCTGCGAACAACTTTATCAGTACGATTAAGGAGCTGCTTAACCAGTTTTTCGGTCTCACGCACGCTGAGTTTTTCATCAATGATACGTGTAGCTGTATCATATTGAAGATTTCCGTCTGTAAGTCCGAGTAAAGCTCTGGCATGTCCACCTGTGATAAGTCCGTTTACTACCAGGCTCTGTACTCTGGCATCAAGCTTTAATAAACGAAGTGAATTGGTAACTGCCACTCTGCTCTTGGAAACACGTTCAGCAACCTCATCCTGTTTTAAGTTAAACTCGTCAATTAAAGCCTTATATGCATAAGCTTCTTCAATATCATTAAGGTCTTCTCTTTGGATATTCTCAATCAGGGCAATCTCATACTGTTCAGTCTCTGAAAGATCCTTTATAATAACCGGTACCTCTTTAAGCTTTGCAAGTCTGCATGCACGCCATCTTCTTTCACCGGCTATGATCTGATACATCTTATCCTTCTTCTGTACAAGTATGGGTTGGATAAGTCCATGCATCTTAATAGACTCAGCCAACTCACCAAGAGCGTCCTCATCAAACTTCTTTCTGGGCTGATTGGGATTGGGTTCTATCTTGTTAATATTGATCATAGTTTCGCCATTAACAATAACTGTTTCTTTAACTTCTTTTTCAACAACCTTCTCCTGTGCAACAGGTTCCGATGTGGGAATCAGAGCACCCATGCCTTTTCCAAGTCCAAATTTGGGTGCGGACTTCTTGACAGGGACTTCTTTTGTTTCCTTTGCCGCTGCCTTTGCTGTTGTTTTTGAAACGGGTTTAGCATCTTTCTTTGCAGATGTCTTAACTGTGTTCTTTGCGGTTGTTTTCTTTGTTGTTTTTGCTGCCATGATTATGGTCCTGCCTTTCATTATATGTAGATTATAAAACAAACATCTGTGTATAAGTCTACACTCTGATTTTTCATTTGTCAATATGTTCTTGAATGTTTCATGTGAAACATTGTGTTTTGGCTGCAGAGCACAGCTTTCCATTTTATAATATGTTTCACATGAAACATCAGTAGAAGATGACAGTGCCAATTGTTTCACATGAAACATCCTTCGCAAGAAAAAATCGGATGTTTCATGTGAAACATCCGATTCATATATTATTTGTTATTTTCTTTTGAACAACCCTTTCAGACCACCTTTTTTATTTGTCGCATTGTTACCCGGAGCTTTCGATTCTTTGTTGTCATTTTCAAGAACTTCCACTGCCAGTTGTTCATACGCTTCAGCACCGGCTGACTTCTTATCATACAAACATATCGGCAACCCATGACTGGGAGCTTCGGCAAGTCTTACATTTCTGGGAATGATAGTGGCAAATATATTTTGCTTCAGATTCTTTCTTACATCCTCAACCACCTGGAGCGAGAGATTAGTTCTGGAGTCAAACATTGTGAATACAACGCCATCCATGATCAATCCGGGATTAAGTCTGTCACGCACGAGGTTTATCGTATATAACAGCTGTGATAGACCTTCAAGAGCATAAAACTCGCATTGTATAGGAACTATGACCGAATTAGCAGCTGTCATTGCGTTGACCGTGAGGATATTTAATGACGGAGGGCAATCAATAATAATATAATCAAAATCATCAACCACTTCCTTGATTTTCTCTTCAAGGATATGTTCTCTGTTGTCCATTCCGATCAGTTCGATATCCGCGCCTGCCAGTTCAACACTTGAAGGTACAACCTTAAGACTATCCAGGACACTGTCCAGCATACATTCTTTTATAGTACATTCTCCGGTGATCATCTGATAGGTACTGTTTTTAACTTTTCGTTTGTCTATACCCAGGCCACTGGTGCAATTACCCTGCGGATCACAGTCAATCGCAAGTACTTTCATCCCGTGTTGTGCAAGAGCAGCAGAGAGGTTGATCGCGGTTGTTGTTTTACCGACTCCACCCTTTTGATTTGCTATAATGATGATTTTTCCCATAGTTTTTGCCTTTCACTCTCCCTTATGAAGCTTTGTTTTTACTCTATTTAGAGCTGCCATCTATATATAGTGGTGCTTTAAATGGTTTACCCCCACCTCTAGGGTATTTATGGTCTGTAGGTTTTGCCTTATCTATCTTTATCAGATTTCTTACTGATTTTTCCTTTTCATCGTCACGCCCCGGTCCATCTTGTAAAACAAAATTAATGTTTTCGGAAACCTTTCCGCCCAGATTTATTATTGCCTTTTTTGCAACGGTTAATTCTTCGTTGCCTTTTACCCCTTTATATGATATAAAGCTTCCTCCGACTTTACAGAATGGAAGAGCAAGTTCACATAAAGTTGTCAGCTCAGCTACAGCCCTTGATACTACTATATCATATTTCTCGCGATAATCAAGCTTTCTTCCAAATTCTTCGGCTCTGCCGTGAACCGTACAGATCTTATCCAGTTTTAACTTTTCTATCACTTCATCCAAGAAGCTAAGCCTTTTCTGTAAGGAGTCGAAGAGTGTTATGTCAAGATCCGGGAACATTATCTTTAACGGTATCCCGGGAAAACCTGCTCCGGTACCTATGTCTATAACTTTTATCTTTTTAGACTTAAGATCAAGAACTTTAACAATAGATACACTGTCCACGAAATGTTTTATTACAAACTCTTCAAAATCAGTGATTGCTGTCAGGTTCATGACCTGATTCTTCTCTATGGTCATATCGTAGAACACTAACAACTTTTCTACCTGTTCATCCGTTGGAACTATACCCAACAGATCTTTAAATCTACTTATTATGTAAGTACTTTTATCCTTATCCACCATATACTCCAAATCAGTTTCTTCCTTATATAATAGATTGCTTTTTATAACAGAAAACAATCTATGGGTTTTGGCTGTTACATCTTCATGAAGACTACCAGCACATTTATATCGGCAGGAGAGACACCTGATATACGTGATGCCTGCCCGATGGATACCGGTTTTATCTTCTTAAGCTTTTGTCTTGCTTCAATACGAAGTGAAGGTACCTTATCATAATCAAAGTCCGCAGGTATTTTTTTCTTTTCCAGTTTTTTATACTGTTCAACCTGCTTGATCTGCCTGCTTATATATCCTTCATATTTTAACTCGATATTTATCTGCTCAGCTGTAGTCTCATCTATCTCAGGTCTCTTTTTGTCTATCGGTGCTATGGAAAAGTAGGAGAGTTCCGGACGTCTGATAAGCTCAGCCAACGTAATACCGGAAGTAAGCTCTGTACTTCCTAAGCTTTTTAACAGTTCCAGTACATTTTCGCTTGTACCTACACTGGTATTTTTCAGTCTCTCTATCTCTGCATCGATTATCCGCTGCTTTTCTACGGTCTTTTCATAACGTTCTTTACTTAACAGTCCTACTCTGTAACCGTATTTGGAAAGTCGAAGATCCGCATTGTCCTGACGCAGCAATAATCTGTACTCTGCACGGGATGTCATCATTCTGTAGGGCTCGGAGGTTTCCTTAGTTACCAGATCGTCTATAAGTACTCCGATATATCCGTCCGAACGGTCAAGTACCAACGGATCTTCCCCTTTAAGCTTCATGGCCGCATTTATTCCGGCTATAATACCCTGAGCCGCAGCTTCTTCATACCCGGAACTGCCGTTACTCTGTCCGGCACTGAACAATCCGCTTATATTTTTAAATTCCAGAGTAGGATAGAGCTCCGTAGCATTTATACAATCATACTCTATGGCATATGCATTTCTTACTATCTTTGCATTCTCTAAGCCCGGAACAGAACGATACATCTGATATTGTACATCTTCCGGCAGACTGCTTGACATTCCGGAAATATACATCTCATTGGTGTAATTTCCTTCAGGCTCTATAAATACCTGATGTCTGTCCTTATCCGCGAAACGCATGACCTTATCTTCTATTGAAGGACAATATCTGGGACCTACACCTTCTATAGCTCCCGAGAAAAGAGGAGAGCGGTCTATATTTTCTCTGATTATCTTATGTGTTTCTTCATTAGTATATGTCAGCCAGCATGATACCTGGTCTCTTTCCAAGTCCTCGGATGTGTTTTCAAATGAAAAAGGAACTATTTTCTCATCTCCGAACTGTTCCTCCATTTTGGAAAAATCAATACTTCTCTTATCTATTCTGGCAGGAGTTCCTGTTTTAAACCGTCTTACATCGATGCCCAAAGCTATAAGTGAAGCGGTTAATGAGTTGGCAGCCGGAAGCCCGTTGGGTCCCGTATAATGGCTCACATCTCCGTAAATACATCTGGCTTTAAGATAAACTCCGGTACATATTATTGCAGCCTTACATGGATAAGTATTACCTGAAGTTGTCTTTACCCCGTTAACCTTTTTGATCACAGACTTATCCGTATTATTCTCATTCTCAGTATTTTGTGTTTTTAATTCGGTACCGTTACAGGATCCCTGACATTCTTCAACCAGTATTTCAGCCACTTCATCCTGGCGTACGGTAAGGTTATCCGTATTTTCCAGGATCTTTCTCATAGAAGCTGAATACTCTTTTTTATCTGCCTGTGCTCTTAATGAATGCACAGCAGGTCCTTTTGAAGTGTTGAGCATTTTTGACTGGATAAAAGTCCTGTCGATATTTTTACCCATTTCTCCACCCAAAGCATCTACTTCACGCACGAGATGTCCTTTTGAAGTTCCTCCTATGTTGGGATTACAGGGCATCATAGCGATACTGTCAACACTTACGGTGAATACTATTGTTTTTAATCCGAGTCTGGCACAGGCAAGAGCAGCTTCACAGCCTGCGTGGCCTGCACCGATAACTGCCACATCATAATCTTCGTATATCATTTCATTACTTCCCCATACAGAAATCTTTGAATATCCTGTCCGCCAGATCATCCTCAACACTTTCTCCGATGATCTTTCCCAAGGTCTCATATGCATCCATAAGGTCTATGGTCAGGAAATCTTCACTGACATTGTCCTGTACTGCGTTTATTACATTATTTATTGATCTTAATGCTGAGCTTAACAGTTCCCGATGTCTCTCATTTGTTATCAATACATCCTCGCTGTTATTTATACTACCACTGTAGAACAGTGTTTTTATCATGGTTTTGAGCTCTTCTATACCTTCACCTGTTTTAGATGAGAGAGTAATAGCTGTTTTTCCCGTTGAACCGTTTCCGGCGTTTTCAGCGTTTAAACTTACACTTCCGTTTTCCGGCAACAAGTCGCTTTTATTATATACTACAATTGTCTTTTTGTCTTTTATTTCTTCCAGTATTTCCAGATCCTTATTATTTATCCCTTCGTTAAGATCTATAACATAAAGGATCAGGTCCGCATTTTCAGCTTCCTTTTTGGCTCTGTCCACACCTATTTTTTCTATAATATCTCCGGTGTCTCTTATTCCCGCAGTATCTATTATATTTAATACAACATCACCGAATACAACGGTTTCTCTTAAAATATCCCTGGTGGTTCCTGCTATATCCGTGACGATGGCCCTTTCTTCATTAAGAAGCGCATTTAAAAGAGAAGACTTACCGGCATTCGGAAGCCCGAGTATACAGGTATTTATCCCTTCGTTTAAAAGTCTTCCCTCATCAAAAGTATCCACAAGTTTTTTTAGATCTTTTGCAATCTCTTCAAACTCATTTTTGTTTTCTTCTGTAAAACCTTCCAGACTAATATGCTCAGGGTCATCCAGCGCTGCTTCAATATAAGCGGTCTTAGAGATAAGCTTTTCCCTGATCTCAACGATTTTTTTCTTAACACTGCCTTTTAACTGCTGTACAGAGTTCTTTAATGCCAGATTACTTTTCGCATTGATGATATCTATAACCGCTTCTGCCTGGGATAGATCAATCCTTCCGTTTAAAAATGCCCTTTTGGTAAACTCCCCCGGTTCTGCGAGACGAGCACCGTTTTTCAATATCAGTCCGAGTATCTTCTTTGTAACTATGATACCGCCGTGACAATCTATCTCTATGACATCCTCTTTAGTATAGGAATGCGGAGCCTGCATTTTCATGAGTAAGACTTCATCCACAGTCTCTTCCGATAAGTTATCCACATTATCAACATTATAACTTTTATCAACAATGTATCCGTAATTCACTGAAAAATTGCGCATTTCGGCGATTTTCTTTCCGGACTTACCCACAAAGATACTGTCCGCAACTTCAAATGCTTTTTCTCCGCTGATACGGATAATGTTTATACCGGACCCCGTAAGTCCCGTACATATGGCAGCTATTGTATCATTATTAAATCTATCCAGCATCCTAACCCTTTCTTTTTCTCAATACTGTCGCTAAATCGCGGTCCTATATTAATACAAGGACTACATCTGGGGCTCGTGATGGATATGCTTTCGAAAAAATTGCATTTGTCCGACGGACCCGCGGTTTTAGCCGAATCGAAATCACCTCTTAGAGCAGCTAAAACGCGGAGCGATGCGCAACGTTTTCAAGGCTGCTCTTAGAGGAAGTTTGATAAGGCGTTGCGGCCTGCAATTTGTTCGAAATGCTACCTGTCACGAGCCCATCTATGAATCCCTGATAAAAAAGGCCGCCGCATATGCGGCAGCCCCTTAAAGTTTATACATTTTCTCCTCTTTCAGCAGCTGCTTTTGCTGCAGCCTTTGACTCTAAGTATTCTGCATAATCTTTCTTATAATCGGTACTGTAATCCTTTGTATCTGCACCGTATTTTTTATGGAATTCACGGCTGCTGCTGAT
>JAIKXA010000061.1 GCA_024684355.1 Lachnospiraceae bacterium | reverse complement strand
GAATACGGGCTTCCTGGATAGAGAGTAAATCGTTGTCAATAAAATTCATCTGGAATCACTCCCTCTGCCGTCTGCTCGCAGATTAATAAGGTAATAATTTATCTAAGGTATATCTTTCGATGATCTTATCGATATCCGGGTGCGGTGTAGCGATGACACATGAACTGTATACTTCTGCTCCCATGTCCTCTACAGATTTAACGCCTGCTTCAACTGCAGACTTACATGCTGCTACATCTCCTTGAACAAGAACGGAAATGTATCCCGATGCTGTGTTCTCGTAACCAACCAGATCTACTTCACCGGCTTTTACCATAGCATCCGCAGCCTGCAGAACAAATACAAGCCCGAAAGTTTCGATCATTCCTAATGCTCTTCCTCTGCTCATCTGATTACTTTCCTTTCTTATACTGATCAATAGATATCAACGTCGTGACAGGATACTATGTCACCTACTTCTGAGATCGGTCTTGGGATAACGTTCTGTGCAGTGAGTGTTCCGATAGACGCTGCCGCCTTCGCACCGGCTTCAACCGCTGTCTTGCATGCAGCTACATCACCTGTAACTATGATCGTAACAAGAGTAGAACCGATGTTTTCATAAGAGACTAACTCAACCTCTGCGGCCTTAAGCATCTTATCGCATCCATACACAGCAGGAACCATTCCGATCGTTTCAATGAAACCTACGGCTTCCTTACCATAAAATCTAGGCATTGACAAAACTCCTTTCTAGCATTCGGTTGTGCATAGTTATAGAGAATACTTATACTACGTATAAAGTTTACACGTTCCTCTTAGAGTAATGTCAATAAACGATTGTTAAAAAAATGTTTTTTCCTTGCGGCTTCAATTGTCAACCATGCTCCCGTTGTCTTTTTTTAAGGCTTTCGGCAGACCTGCGTGCTACAATAAATTTTGTAGCACTCCCCTTCGTATTTCCTCTTTTTTCCTGTTATCGGCCGCAAACCTTCCCCTATGGGGAACTCTTTTTCCGTGCTCCCCGCAATAAGTATTTGACGAGTGTTTTTATATGTGTTATTTTAAGCAAAAGCAGTAAAGTTAGACTTATCAAAGGAGGACGCTTAACATGGATATGAACCAGAATGACCCGGGACAAATGAGAATAGTTCAGGAACTGGTAGCAGGAAAAGAGATCACTCTTGCCCATATCATCGGCGGTCCTCTTCCTATTGTCTATCAGAAACTGGGTCTTAACCCCGACATCGATTACCGCACTTCTGCGATCGGGATCATGAATCTCACCCCGCCTGAATCAGCAGTCATAGCTTCCGACATCGCCGTTAAAAGCGGCAATGTTTATCTTGGTTTTGCTGACAGATTCAGCGGAACTCTTATCATAACCGGTGAGATCGCCGAAGTTACTACGGCGATACAGGAGATCGTGGATTACTTCAGCAACACCCTGGGATATGTTACCTGCCCTATCACAAAAAGATAGGAGGTCTTTCGCATGGGTACACGTACTTACAACAATCCGGCAGTCGATGCTTTCCTTGCGGAAGCCTACAGGCACGCTCATAACGGAAAAGTCCGGGTCGTACAGCAGATGGTACCCGGAAAAGAAATAACCCTTGCGCATGTGATAGGCACTTCCGAATATCCCATTTACAAGAATCTCGGACTTGATATAGGTTTCCACGCAGGTGAAGACCCTACGGGAAGCTCTATTGGTATACTCCATATCACCCCTCCTGAATCCGCAGTGATCGCTGCGGACATTGCTGTCAAAGCCGGTGATGTGGATATTGGATTCATGGACAGATTCAGCGGAACACTGATCGTGACCGGCGACCGGGCCGAAGTGGACAGCGCGATAGAAAGCAACTGTGAGTATTTTTCAGATGCACTCGGTTACTTTGTCTGCCCCATATCCCATGAATAGGAGGTCCTTATGCAGAAACTGTTTCTTTGCGGCAGGACAGAAGCCGGTAAAACATCTCTCACCCAGGCTCTCAAAGGTGAAAATGTACATTACGAAAAAACGCAATATGTAAAGACATGGGACATAACTATAGATACTCCCGGAGAATACGCCGAGACAAAACGGCTTGCGTTTGCTCTGGGCATCTTTTCTTTTGATTCAGACATCATAGGTCTTCTCTGTAGCGCAGACGAACCGTATAATCTTTTCGATCCTGCTATCATCGGTGTGGCTACACGTCCCCTGATAGGCATAATCACCAAGATCGATGAACCCAACGCCAACGTTCCAATGGTACGCGGCTGGCTTGAAGAAGCCGGGTGCGAGCGTATATTTGAAGTCAATAACATTACCGGCGAAGGTGTAGAGGAGCTCCGGGAATATCTTGAAGAAGACAAGAAACCCCTTAGTCTGGAATATGTAATGGAAAACCAGCGCAAAGGTCTTAAGGACTGGGCCTGAGAAAGGTGCGGAGCATGCAGGCATATATATATCTGGTGCTTTGTATAAGCGTAAATCTCATAGCCTGTACCCTGCTGACTGCGTCGGATGGTTTAAGAAAACCGCTTCACTCAGCCGCAGGAATTATTCTTGGTGTTCTCAGTTACTTCTTTTTTGCCAAAGCATCTGTGTACATGAACATAAGCATAGCTTACTCTATGTTTGCAGGTATAGGTATAATCGCCTCTGCCCTCATTTCCACGTTCGTGTTCAAACAGAAACTTACTAAAACCGGCGTGGTCTGCGCCGGTCTTATTGCTGCAGGCATCGTGTATATACACATGTTCGGAACCATATGACAAAGGAGCGGATCAATGACTGATACCAGTATTGGAAAAAAACATATCAGCAAAAAAGTTGCTTATATCTATTTCGCATTGTGCGTCCTTTGTGAACAGATCTGTAATTATTACATAAGCTTCTCGGAAGGCTACACTGTGCCCTTCCCTACTTTCATGAGCTGCTTTTTCCTCGCTTTGTCTTTCTTCTTTTTCGGAAAAAGTCTGGCTGTTATTAATCTTGCCATTGCTTACGCCGTCTGGACCGGTATTTCAGTCGTATTTCTCGCGGTGATTTCTGTAACAATTCTAAACGCTCATCTGAACATACATGATTTTATAGGAATGGGTATAATTCTTGTTGGTGTTATATTCATGA
>JAIKXA010000056.1 GCA_024684355.1 Lachnospiraceae bacterium | reverse complement strand
TGGTTACATCCAACGACGGCAGCAAGGATAACGGATGTATAGTCAATACCGTATCCCAGGTTACCAGCACTCCCAACAGAGTGGCTGTATGTATCAACAAGCAGAATTATTCACACCATGTGATCAAGCAGACCGGTATCATGAATGTAAACTGTCTGTCCGTTGAGGCTCCATTCTCCGTATTTGAGTCATTCGGCTTCAGATCCGGCAGAACGGTGAATAAGTTCGAAGGCATGGATGTGCTCCGCTCGGATAACGGACTTGTATTCCTTTCCAGATACATCAATGCATTTATGTCCTTAAAGGTAGAGCAGTATGTGGACCTTGACACCCACGGTATGTTCATCTGTGAGGTGACCGAGGCCAGAGTCATGTCCGATAAGGAGACCATGACCTATACCTACTATCAGGATAAGGTTAAGCCGAAGCCCCAGACAGAAGGCAAGAAGGGCTGGGTATGTAAGATATGCGGATACATCTATGAAGGCGATGAGCTTCCGGATGACTTTATCTGTCCTCTGTGCAAGCATCCCGCATCAGATTTCGAACCGATCAAATAAAGGCTTCCCCTTGAGGGGACATATCGATACACGAAGTGTGTCGATGCCCTCCCTGGCGAAGGGAAGCTGTCTGCGAAGCAGACTGATGAGGTGTAAGTCTGCAACAGTACAGGTATTATATTTCCACCTCATCCGGCACTGCGTGCCACCTTGTCTTCGCCAGACGGGCATCGCTCGCCGCGAGGGCATCCCTCGCCGGGACGGCATCAAGCCACTCTGTGGCTCGATCTGTCATAGCCACTCCGTGGCTCGATCAGTCATAGCCACTGCGTGGCTCGATATGTCGCACTACTTTGTGGTTCGATCAGCCCCTTCAAGGGGAAGGCCGGAAAATATAACAGGAGAAGAAGAAATGGCAAAATTTGACGCAACTATATTTTCAAAGACACTTGCAAGACCGGTACATTTCGTAGCGGTACTCTGCAACGACAACGCTATGGGGACACCGGACACATCCTACTACAAGCGTCCGACCAAGAACGTATACTTACTGCACGGATATTCGGGATGCGAGAGCGACTGGTATTCAAACGTTCCGCTGTCCGACCTTGCAAACAAATACAACGTAAACTTCTTCATGCCCAACGGTGACAACAGCTTTTACCTTGACAACAAGGCTACGGGCTACAAGTACGCTACATATGTGGGTGAGGAGTTTATAGACTATACACGTAAGACCTTTAACCTTTCCGATAAAAGAGAGGACACCTATATCGGCGGTCTTTCCATGGGCGGTTTCGGAGCACTTCATACAGGACTTATGTTTAATAAGACTTTTTCCAAGATCCTGGCTCTTTCATCGGCACTTATCCAGGGTATGGTAAAGCATCTGGATCCCGCTTTTGACAACCACATGGCCAACTACGACTATTATGCATGGACATTCGGTATTAAGGACGGTATCGACTTTGACGCTTCCGAAAACAACCCCGAGTATCTGGTTAAAAAGCTTGTGGCAGAGGGTGCACAGCTCCCCGACATTTACATGGCATGCGGTACTGAAGACTTCCTTATCGAGCCCAACAAGGCATTTAAGGCATTTCTGGATGAAAACAAGGTACCCGTTACCTTCTTTACCGGCCCCGGTGTGCACGACTTTAATTTCTGGAGAGCACAGCTTGTAGCGGGCTTAGAATGGGCATTTAAATAAGAAAACACCGAAAAATACTACTGTTTTTGGGGAAAATATGGTTTTTTTCGCGAAAAAACAAGGATTTTCCTTGACAAATCCACCTATAAAGATTATAAATAATCATGTGAAACACTTTACCCTTTAACAGAAAAGGGAAAAAACAGGAGGATTTATCAATGAACAAGACAGAATTAGTAGCAGCTATTGCTGCAAAGGCTGAATTATCAAAGAAAGATTCCGAGAAGGCAGTTAAGGCTTTCATCGATGCAGTTACCGCAGAGCTTAAGGCAGGCAAGAAGGTTCAGCTTGTTGGATTTGGTACATTTGAGGTAGCTAAGCGTGCAGCTAGAAAGGGAAGAAATCCCCTTACAAAGAAAGAGATCACCATTAAGGCTTCAAACGCTCCTAAGTTCAAGGCAGGAAAGGCTTTAAAGGACGCTGTAAACACCAAGAAGAAATGATCTGACTTTGGCAGCTTTAGTAACCCCGCGGTGTAAATCGTGGGGTTTTTTAACAGAAACAGGAGATATAGCTTGAGATTAGATAAATACTTAAAGGTTTCAAGACTTATAAAAAGAAGAACGGTAGCTAACGAAGCTGCCGATGCGGGCAGGGTCCTGCTTAACGGAAAAGAAGCAAAGCCTTCGGCAAACGTTAAGGTGGGCGATATCATCGAGATCGTGTTTGGAAACAAGACGGTCAAGGTAGAGGTGCTCGCGATAGCAGATACCAGCAGGAAAGAGGAAGCTAAGGAGTTGTTCAGGTACATATAGGAGGCTGCTGATGGCTGGAAAAAACAAAAAACCGAATAAACGCTGGGGACTGTTCTTTATTCTGGCGGCAGTGATGCTGATATGCGCTTTCATATATTGGAAAACCATCCTACTGGAAGGCGATCTGGCTGAAAAGAACCAGGAAAAGACCACTATAGAAAAACAGATAGAAGACGAAAAGCGTAAGAATCAGGAGCTGACCGATGAAATGAAATACCGTCAGACCGATGATTACATAAAGGACAAGGCAAAGGACGCCATAGGCTTACGTGATCCCGATGAGACGATCTTTCGTCCCGGAGACAGTGATTAAAAAAATTTATGAGACAAAATACGGAAAAGAAAGTATTTGATTATATAAAAAAATATAACCTCATAAAAGAAGGCGACAAGCTGATAGCCGGAGTTTCCGGCGGAGCCGATTCCATGTGCATGCTGATGCTTCTTTTGGAGCTGAAAAAAAGCATGGACATTGCGATCACTGTGGCACATGTCGATCACGGGATCAGAGGAGCCGAAGCAAAAGCGGATGCCGGTTTTGTAAAAAGCTTTTGCGAAAACCACGGTATCGGTTTTGAGCTGGCGGAAGCGGATATCCCCGCTATAGTCGGGGAAACCGGGCTTTCTTTAGAAGAAGCCGGAAGAAATTACCGATATGAATTTTTCTGCCGCACAGCCGAAAAGTACGGAGCCGGCAAGATAGCCGTAGCGCATACAAAAGGTGACCACGCTGAAACGGTGCTTTTTAACATCATAAGAGGCAGCGGTATAAAGGGTCTGAAGGGTATTTCACCGGAAAGAACCGTAAAAACGGAAAACGGCGGCAATCTTACACTTATCAGGCCGATACTTACTTTGAGCAGGGATGAGATAGAAGAATACCTGAAGGAAACCGGACAAAGCTACAGAACCGATTCCACAAACCTGGAGGACACCTACTCCCGCAACAGGCTGAGAAACCGTATAATCCCCGAGATAAAGGAATATATAAACAGCAATGTGACCGGGCATATAGAAAGCCTGAGCGCCCAGGCGGCTGAAGCTTTTGATTTTATAGAGCGGGAGACCGACAGATACAGCGGTGCGGTAGCATATGCCGCGGATGCGGACGGAAAGACCGTATCCTGCAGGCTCGATTATTCCGTGATAGGAAGCCTGCATCCGGTATTAAAGAAAAACATCTTAAGACGGGCATTTGAAAAAGTGGCCGGAAAGCTGAAGGATGTGGAAGAGACGCACATCTTAGCGATAGATGAATTATATGGAAAACAAAGCGGTAAAAAACTTTCCATGCCGTATGGTGTAACAGCCATAAGAGAGTACAATACCATAGTCTTAAAAAAGGAAACCGAAAAGGATACGGAAGACGACTTATCCGATACGGTAACTATGTACGCAGCGTCAAGATCCGAACTGCCGGGGGATATCCCGAGGGGTGAGGATGAAAAATGGTTTGATGCCGATCTTGTGGCAGGAGAACCGGAAGTACGTACGAGAAAAGACGGCGACTATCTTTTGATAGGAAAGGAAAAGCATAAGAAAAGCCTTAACCGCTTTTTGATAGATAATAAGATCCCACCGGAGGAAAGGGACAGGCTCCCGGTACTCGCAGTGGGAAGCCATGTGCTCTGGGTAATAGGATACAGACAGGATGAAAGCTGTCTTATAACACCCGGGACTCAAAACGTGTTAGTGGTAAAGAAAAAAGGATAAAAAGGGGAAATAATGAAAAAAACAAGAGGATTCAGCATATATCTGGCTTTCATAATTATGCTTATCCTGGTGGTATATCTTACCAAGGGATTAAACGAATCGCAGTATGCAAAGTACAGCTATCAGGCTTTTGAGGCAGCCATAGCTAAAAATATGGTCCAGAGTGTGGAACTGATACCTGCCGAGGAAGTACCTACAGGTCTGGTACGTCTGACACTTATTGACGGACAAAAGGGCAAGTTTAACTGCTCCGACATAGTAGAGGTAGAAAAGCTGGTAAGAAATGCGGGCATACCCTATACCATGGACGAAGTGGAAAAACCGGGCTGGTTCTTTACAAATGTAATGCCCTATATCTTAATGATAGTGTTTATGCTTATATTCCTGTTTATCCTTACAGGTCAGGGTGCGGCATCTTCCGGCGGCGGAAACAAAGTCATGAATTTCGGAAGATCCAGAGCCAGGATGACAGTGGGCAAGGACAACAAGTTTACATTCAAGGATGTAGCAGGCTTAAAGGAAGAAAAGGAAGACCTTGAGGAGATAGTCGATTTCCTTAAGAATCCCGAAAAATATGTGGATGTCGGAGCCAGGATCCCTAAGGGCATACTGCTCGAAGGAGCTCCCGGAACAGGTAAGACACTGCTTGCAAAGGCAGTGGCAGGAGAAGCAGGCGTACCTTTCTTCTCAATCTCCGGTTCGGATTTCGTTGAGATGTTCGTAGGTGTCGGTGCTTCCAGAGTAAGAGAGCTTTTTGCGGATGCCAAGAAAGCAGCTCCCTGTATCATATTCATCGACGAGATAGACGCCGTAGCCAGACGAAGAGGTACCGGTATGGGCGGCGGACATGACGAAAGAGAGCAGACCTTAAACCAGATGCTCGTAGAGATGGACGGTTTCGGTGTAAATGAGGGCATCATCGTGCTCGCAGCCACCAACCGTGTTGATATACTTGATCCCGCCATCTTACGTCCCGGACGTTTTGACAGAAAAATAGTTGTGGGACGTCCCGATGTCAAGGGCAGGGAAGAGATACTTAAGGTCCATATCAAGAATAAACCCGTCTCCGATGAGGTAGACTTAAAAGAAATAGCAAGAACTACAGCGGGATTTACCGGAGCTGACTTAGAGAACCTCATGAACGAGGCAGCCATCTCCGCGGCCAAGGAAAACCGCAAGTTCATTAACGAAGAAGATATCAAGAAATCATTTATAAAGGTCGGTATCGGCGCAGAAAAGAAGAGCAAGGTCGTAACCGAAAAAGAAAAGAAGATCACTGCTTACCACGAGACGGGACATGCGATACTTTTCCATGTGCTTCCCGATGTAGGCCCTGTATATACCGTATCCATCATACCTACCGGCGGGGCAGCAGGATACACCATGCCGCTTCCCGAAAAGGACGAGATGTTCTACACCAAAGGACATATGCTCCAGGATATCATGGTATCTTTGGGCGGACGTATAGCTGAGGAGCTGATATTTGAAGACATCACCACAGGTGCTTCACAGGATATCAAGCAGGCTACCCAGACAGCCAGAAAGATGGTAACCAAATACGGCTTCACCGAATCAGTCGGTATGGTCAACTACGAAAACGATGACGATGAGGTATTTATCGGAAGAGACTTAGCTCATACCAGAAGTTACAGTGAGAACGTAGCAAACAAGATAGAAGAGGAAGTAAACAATATCATCAAGATGTGTTACGATGAAGCCAAGGAGATCATAAACCAGCATATGGATGTGCTTCACAGATGTGCAGAGCTTCTTATAGAAAAGGAGCGCATCACCAGAGAGGAATTTGAGGCACTCTTTGACAATGTTCCTGTAGCAGAAGCTTGATAACGGCTTGTATGCGGGATTTTGGTAAAAGTGTTAAAAAAGTTTTTTAAAAAAACGAAATGTTTGTGCACACTTATTTTGAAAACCTGTTATAATACATACTTGTAAACCCCAATACATTTATAGTTTTTGCTACACCCCAAAAAAAGCGCACTCGGCGCTTTTAGCAAAAATACCTTCTCCGAAAAAGAACGATCACCCCAGATCGTTCTTTTTGCTTTATATACACATTTACATCAAGCCAAGGCTTCCCCTTGAGGGGAAGCTGTCAGCTTTAGCTGACTGATGAGGTGTAAATGTCAATTCCAAGGCAACACCTCATCCGCCCCTTCGGGGCACCTTCCCCTCAAGGGGAAGGCAGTATATCAATACGTGCATAGTCGTTTTACAACATAGTACATTGTAATAATCAATACGCAGGTCTACAATATTCCCCAGATAAAAACAAATGACATATATACTTCCATACTTGATAGTCATAAAACAAACGGTGATAAGATGATATCAAAAATATTTAAAGGATACAGCAGGGAAAATTTCAGAAATGTTATAAATATGGCCTGGCCGGCCATAATAGAATCCTTCTTTGTGGCATTTGCAGGCCTTGTGGATTCGTTTATGGTGAGCAGGCTTGGTTCATATGCGGTGGCGGCGGTAGGACTCACCACCCAGCCGAAATTCGTCGGACTGGCCATGTTTTTTGCGATAAACGTATCCATCTCGGCATT
>JAIKXA010000014.1 GCA_024684355.1 Lachnospiraceae bacterium | reverse complement strand
GTAAATTCTTTGCGTTTGTCGGGTAAAGCTTTGTAAAGCCTTACATCTACATTTTCGCCGATGCTCTGCAGGTAATGCTTTTCCTTCTTTAACTGTCTGCCAAGTCCAGGAGAACTTACCTCCAGTATGTAAGCGTTAGGGATGAAGTCTTCTGCGTCAAGCTTTTCTTCAAGTCTCCTGCTTACCAGCTCACAGTCATTGATCATAATGCCGCCTTCTTTGTCGATATATGCTCTTAGGTAGTAATCAGCACCCTCTTTTACATATTCGACGTCGACCAGCTTAAATCCAAGCTCCTGCAATATGGGTTCAAGCAGCCGTTCTGTGTTTGATTCGTAAGTTTCTTTGTTAGCCATGTAATCCTTTCCAACTTATTGCGAAACTATCCGCGATGGCCTATTATACACTCATAAACCATCCGGCTGCGCCGTATGTCGTCGCTACGCGACTGTTGTTTACTCGTGTATATAGTCCAGCCTACCCGGATAAATCTTTATGTGCCCATCTTTACAAGCAAGCTTGTATGATGTGCAATAAAGAATTTATCCGCGAATAGTTTCTAACAAACAAATCGAGTGGACTTTCGCCCACTCGAATCTTTTAACCTATTAGCAACATATTTAAAATATCACAATGCAACTATAAATGCAAGTATATTTTCAAATTTTTTTAAGATTCTTCGGGCTAAAGCCCTCAGAATGACATATTATTATATGCACCTCAAAATTTATGGCATTGTACATACATATTATTTACGAATAAACCTCAGGTCTAAGTACTCCTACATAAGGAAGATTTCTGTAATATCCGGCATAATCGAGGCCGTAACCTACTACGAAATTATCTTCTATGTCGAAACCGTACATGGTAGGATTAAGATCCTTCGGATGACAGTTATACTTGTTAAGCAGTGAAACCGTTATAACTGATTTAGCTTTTCTATCATACAGGAAATCCTTTAAGTAGCTGAGCGTAAGTCCGGAATCAACTATGTCTTCAACTATTATAAGGTCTTTTCCTGCTATATCGTTATCGAAATCTTTTCTCATGATGATCTGTCCGGAGGTCTTAACATCATTGCCGTAGCTGGAAACACTTATAAAATCGAAGAACAGCAGACAGTCCATATTTCTTACCAGATCGGTAAAGAATACGGAACCGCCCTTAAGTACACTCGCTACTATGGGGCATTTATCCTCGTACATCTCGGATAATTTCCTGCCCATCTCTTCTACACGCTTTTTGATCTGATCCTCAGTTAAAAGAACATACTCGATGTCGTTTTTTTCGCAAGTTACGCTCATATACGTCTCCATATATTGAAAATTGTTTGTTTTACACCTCATCCGGCACTTCGTGCCACCTTGTCTTCGCCAGACGGGCATCGCACCATTTCATGGATGCGATCTGTCCCCTCAAGGGGAAGGCTATTTAGAATTTGTTGTCGTAATATGCTTCACCGCCGGTGGCGATAACAATGCACTCGTCATCCTCCAGCTCGTTCAGCATTTCCGTGTATAGCGTGCCCGCTACTTTTGATTTCGTTTCATTTACCTGTTGGGCAACATACTCAAGTGTATTACGATCCCTGGTGCCCATGAATACCTGCATTGAGCAGCTTCTGATGATGGTAGGATATTCCTTGTACATATTTCTGATATCATCTATCGATCTAACGATGATGGAACATGAAATATCGTACTTTTTAGCACTCATGATGATCCTAGGAAAATCGTAGATCTTTCCGTTGTCAGCAAATTCGCTCATCATGCAGTGTACAGGGTAATCCAGAGGCATACCCGAAGCTTTCTTAAACAATGTGGTAAATATCTGTGAATAGATAAGTGCCGGGAACTCTGAGTTAACACCGGTATTAGGTCTGACGATGAAAAGGATCCTCTTGGAATCACCAAGCTTATCAAGCTCTACCGAGTCGAGATCGCCTGAACGGTCGATAACACCTGCTGTTACCGCATTAACTGTCTTGATGATGGACTCTGCGATCTCCATCTTGTCTGTACCAACCATGATACGGAAGTTATCATACTTTGCAAGGCAGGGATGATCGGGATTGGTAGTATCAACCTCGAGGAAACGTCTGTCAAGATCGTCCACGGGCTTGATCTTCCAGTTATCACCACTGTCACCGAAACCGCCGTGCTCCATTTCGCTAAGCATCTGCTTAACCATCTTAAAGTTACGGTTATTATCATCTGCAAAGTTCTTTACGTAACTGATAAGTGCTTCAAGTAACATTCTCTTTTCACTTAATGTGATAACATCGCTCTCATCAGCAGCAAGAAGTGCATTTGCTACATCGGTGATATCTTCTTCTGTCTTAATGTAAACGAAAGGATTGTAATAATCGCTACGTTCGGGATCCAGGCTGTTGATGATCTTTACTGTATAGCCAGAACTCTTAAAAAGTGAATTAAGATCGTTGTAAAGAAGACCAGCCTTATCGGTTACTACATAACTGCAGTTACGCTGAAGAATATTGGGCTTAACATAAAGCTTGGTCTTTCCTGAACCGGAAGCACCCATAACAATTACGTTATTATTATAACTGTTGTTCTCTCTGTATCTGGTAAGTCTGAGTCTTACGCTTTCCGAAAGGATAAAGTCGTTATCCTCGGGCTCACGCTTTACAGATAAGTGTGAATAAGCTTTGTTGAAAGCCTTAATATTTCCCCACTTTAAATCTTCAAGACCTCTTGATTTTGCCATAAACTAACTCCCCCTCTATTTGAATGTATTAATATCCAAATCTTATTAGACTATTTTGTGATATTATAATACACCAAATATGAGGGGAAGTAAGCATACTTTTTTTGATATTATTTGCAGAAAAAAATGCACATTTTATTTTAAAGGCTCAATTGTAATAACTTTAATCATAATAATGATCGTATTCATAATAACCGATATCATCATAAATATTAGTATTTTTGAATAAGTCTTTATTGTCCGCAAAGAATTGTTTGATCTTTTTGTCCAATGTGCTGTTTTCTCTTATATAATAACTTCTGTTTAACGCTCTTCCGTTTTCACGGATCGTCAGATCGATATAATTATAATGAGAATAGTCTCTGTACCTTGCCTCTATGTTATCTATTAAGTCATCCATATTATCGACTATTATCTGATGCAGTTCGACTATTTTTTCAACAGCTTCCTTTTTCTCAAAACGCTTGAAATACGTTTCACCATAAGCTACGTAATCACCGGAAATATATGCATACGTACAGTTTTCTTTATCCGGAACATAACGTTCGATATTAAACACATCATGGAACATAGCAATCATAAAGACGGTTATCAATGCCAGAAAAATACAGCATTTAACCATATTTTCCTTAAATATCTTAAACCGCTTTTCGACTATCATGCATGATGCCATATAACCTATAAATCCGCATATGATAACAAGCATAAGTATGCCTATACGGCGTGACAGGATGTGAGCCTGGCCTTCATCGCTCGATATAAACACTCCTGTGAAAAATATTGTAAATCCGAGTGAAAAGAAGAAGGCAAAAAGGTACGAGAATATAACCTTGACCGGTGCGAATACAAAATTGTCCTCAGTTTTTTCTGCTTTCCTTCTCTTATAAAGAATTAAAGCCAAAGCTATAAGTACAGAAGCAGCGATGAGTGCTATAAGCACCTTTAAAAATGTACCGTCGGGATATATTTCATATTGTACATCGGAGGTGTAATCCAAATTTATGGCTTCGAAAAATTCTAAGGGCGAGAAAATGTTCATATCAGAATAATTAAACAATAATCCGAGTCCGCCATCAAAACCTAAATATAGTATATGAGAATAAGCTTCAAGTACAAGTTCAAATAACAACCATACAACCGTTACAGCTATATAACAAAAACCTGCCATTGCCAATCTGCCTGATATAACAACTATTATAATGCCGAGCGCATACCAGAACAAATACTCTGCAATACTGATCAAAAGCCATTGTGTAAGTTCACCTATAGCGCAATAGCCGTGTGCTGCCGACTGAAAGATTTCTACAATATATATAGAAAATACCGGTATGAACATTATTATTACGCCAAACAGAAACCTTGTGGCAAACAGGCTTGTCTTGCTAAACGGTAAAGATTCGAAGAAATAGTGTTTCCTTCTTTTACCGAGAAAACCGAATGCTGCTACGGCAACAATAAATCCGAGGCATGCTGCAAGGAAAAATGAATCTGCGGTAAGGATCTCAATTATACTATGAGCTACAGACAAAGGTCTGTTACTGTCAGATGAAAAACTGCGGCCGCCTTCCAGAGATATTATCGTAGTACATGAAAGAAGATATCCGGCCAGGGTTACAGCCCAGATAGGCCAGTGCATTTTGATATCACGTAATATCATCTTAAAATTAAAGAATGATGTCTTTGATTCCATAATGCTCACCTCCCAGCTCATGTATGAATATTTCTTCAAGATTCAAAGGTATAAAGTCCATGATAAGCGGATCGTATTTCGAGAGTTTTTCACGGACTTCACTATCGGAACACTTTGCGATAAGGGTATATACGCTTCCGCTCTTGGTCAGGGAAAGTGCCTGGATATCGTCAATGCTGTTTTCGGTGATATTAGGCACATTGCCCTCCCTGAAAGCCAGCTGTATTTTCGATATACCTTCCTGCAGCGAGAATAAAGATTTCTCAATAAGCATCTTTCCTTTATTCATAATACCTACGGTATCACATATATCTTCCAGTTCTCTTAAGTTGTGCGATGAAACAAGCACGGTAACCTGTCTTTCTGTAACGTCCTGCATGATAAGGCTCCATATCTGCCTGCGCATTACAGGGTCCAGACCGTCTACGGGTTCATCAAGTATAAATACATCTGCCATTGAACACATAGCCAGTATGAATGCTACCTGTTTCTGCATACCTTTTGACATTTTTCTTATGGTCTTTTTGGGGTTAATATTTGTAAGTACGGTTAACAGCTTGTGAAATCTTTCTTCGTTAAATTTAGGATAGATACCTTTATAATATTTCATCATATCTGTAATATCCGAATTAAGGAAGAAAAACAGATCATCCGGTATGTATGCTATTCTTTCTTTTATAGAAGCATTATCATATACATCCTGTCCGTCTATCTGTACAGAGCCAGAGTCCTGTCTGTATATACCGGTAAGATGTCTGATAATAGTTGATTTTCCTGCACCGTTCGGTCCGACAAGTCCGTATACCGACCCCTTTTCAACATGAAGGTTAAGCTGATCCAGAGCCGTAAATCCTTCAAATGTTTTAGTCAGATTTTCTACTTTTATCAAAGTATTATCTCCTTTCTATATCTCTTCTATTCTTCCTTTATTTGGAAGCATCTTGTTATTTTTAAGTACATAATCAGCTATATGCTGCCTGCTCTCTCCTGCTATGTCAAAATCCTTTAATACTATATCAAGCCTGCCGTAGATCTCAGCTATATGCTTGCCGGATATTTCATTGACATCTACTGCAAATGAACCTTTTCCCGGTACGGAATAGATATATCCGTCATTTTCTAAGTCTCTGTATGCACGCTGTATAGTGTTCGGGTTGATGGCATATTGTGATGCAAGCTCTCTTACCGACGGCATTTTCTCATCCTTTTTGATCAGTCCTGTCATAATGAGTTTCTTAAAACCGTCCACTATCTGTTCGTATACGGGCCTTGAATCCCTGTAGTTGATACTTATCAATCAGCATTCCTCCTTTCCTTGGGTTATAGATAAAACATTATTCTTCTGACGTCATGTTATTAATTGATTATATAATTTCGAAAGGTAACATGTTTTAACTGTATTAATTATGTTAGTACAGTTATACATCTTTTTGAACGTGTTGTCAACTGTTTTTTTATAAAATATTTTATGTATTCTACACTGTGATTGTCATTCTGAGCGCAGCGAAGAATCTTTTATTATATAAGATTATAATCTCTTGTTATCTTGACATTTTGCTGTAAATTTATTATTATTTGCTTGTAAAGTTTTTAGGGGAATTTACCGAAATATTTTAAGTACGATGTGTATAAAAATACAAGGAGCTGACAAGATTATGGAAAACATCAAAGACTTCACACTTGAAAATGCTTTAGACCAGTTTAATAAGAATGTAGACGCAATAATCGTTGTTAATATCGATGAGAACAGCTATCATGCTGTTTTAAAGCGCGGATACTTTACGGATTATATTGAAGATGACGGTTCATATCAGGACCTTATGAGAAAATTCTGGTTCCATTTCAATAATACTGGAAATGAGATCACTGAGGATTACAGAGTATTTATCCCCGCTCTCGGAAAGGTAGCAGGTAAAGTCAGCAAAAGACTTAAGGTTATGTTCAATGATGAGGCAAGACCTGTTCAGCTGACTATTTATCCTTTCGGCGATAACAGCTCTTATATCTTCTTCCTCGATGTACTTGACAGCAGCGAGTCTGCTGAAGAGTTCCAGACAGAAGCAAAGGTTACAACAATTCAGAATACATATCTCTTCTCCATGTACATGGATCTTGTTAAAGATACAACAAGCAGTATCAGTATTACCGAGATTTCAGATGAGACGGTTAATACTCAGCTTAAGTATTCCGACTGGAGAATGATGATCGTTAATATGATCTGGCCCGAGGACCAGCCGATGTTCCTGGAGCGTACAGATCCTATGTACCTTAAGTCAAACTTTTTACCCGGACATACATCTTCTTTCGACTGTCTCATGATGAACCTTGAAGGAAAATATATCTGGGTTAAGCTTACATTCAGCCGTGCCGAGACCAATAACGATGAGGACTATCGTTTCGTCTTCATGGTACAGGATATTCACGAGAATACAGTAGAGCTTATGTCCACTCTTAAGAAATATGAAGAGATGGCTTCTATGGATCCTCTTACAAACGTATTCAACCATGGCCGTATTGAGACTGAGCTTTCAAATGCTGTTGATGCGAAGAAGAAATCCGGCGAGCCTGTAGCTGTTATGATGCTTGATATCGATCATTTCAAGCAGGTTAATGATAATTACGGCCATTCGGTCGGCGATATGACACTTAAACGCTTCTGCCAGCTTGTAACCGATTTCTTCAAAGGCAGCGATACCGTAGTCGGACGTTGGGGCGGCGAAGAATTCGTGGCTGTATGTTATGATACAGACCAGTACGAGATCAAAGAACTTGCCGAGCACTTAAGAATGAAGATCGCTTCCGAAACATTTAAGGCTATCGAACATATCACCTGCAGTATCGGTGTTACAGAGATACTCGACGGCGATGAAGCAACCAGCGTATTTGTCAGAATGGATAAAGCTTTGTACAATGCTAAATCTGCCGGCAGAAACTGTGTAAAATCACTTCCGTAATGTGAATCTTTTTTCAAACTTAAAAAATAAAAATATGAGCGGGTTTTAAATATGTTAGTAAATCAAAATATTTAAGCCCGCTCTTATTGTATGTAATTATTTCATTCCTCAAATAAAGGTGTAGAAAAATATCTTTCTGCGGTGTCGGGAAGGACTGTTACTACTGTCTTGCCCTTACCGAGCTTCTTTGCCAACTTTAATGCTGCGGCCACATTGGTACCGCTTGATATACCGCACATTAAGCCTTCTTCTCTTGCAAGCCTCTTTGAGGTTTCGATGGCTTCGGCATCTGTTACTACGTATATCTCATTATATATTTCTTTGTTAAGTATGTCGGGTATTATACCGTCACCGATACCCATCTGCATATGTGTACCGATGGTACCTCCTGCAAGGATTGCTGCTTTTTCAGGTTCAACGGCCCAGATTTCGATAAACGGATATTGTGCCTTTAATACTTCGCCGATGCCGGTAAGTGTTCCGCCTGTGCCTATGCCGCTGCAGAATCCGTGTATGGGGGCTGCGACCTGAGCCATGATCTCAAGTGCTGTATATTTTTTGTGTGCGTATATGTTATTCATGTTAGTGAACTGCTGAGGTACGAAAACGTGGGGATTACTCTCCTTCATCTTCATGGCTGTATTAAGACATTCTTCTATACATTTTCCGATATCGCCAAAATCATGGATAAGTCTAACCTCTGCACCGTAATGACGTACCAGCTTCCTGCGCTCTTCACTTACGGAATCGGGCATGATGATCACGGTACGGTAGCCTTTTACTGCACCTACCAGAGCCAGGCCAATACCTTGGTTGCCGCTGGTGGGTTCAACTATGATAGTATCTTTGTCTATAAGTCCTTCTTTTTCAGCAGCCTCGATCATGTTGAGCGCTGTACGGGTCTTGATGGAACCGCCTACATTAAGTCCTTCATATTTAACCAGGATTTCAGCACTGTCAGGATCGACCATTTTATTGAGCCTGATCATGGGTGTTTTTCCAACTGCTTCGAGGATATTGTTAAAAATCATTTTTAGTTACTCTCTTTCAATTTTATTAACCTGACAGATTATACAATAAATTATAATGAAAATCAATGTAATTAATTATATGATTCGGTTATTTTATCAGGTCTTTTATTACTTCTCCGGCTATGATCAGGCCTGCTACGGATGGTACAAAGGCTACACTGCCCGGTATCTCACGCTTGCTTTCATCGGACATGCTGATAATCGGTTTTAAAGGTTCTTCTTCGGAATAAACAACCTTTAACTTATCTATACCGCGTTTTTTAAGTTCATGACGCATTACTTTTGCCAGCGGACACATTTTGGTTTTATAGATATCCGCTACTCTGAAAGCGCTGGCATCAAGCTTATTTCCGGCACCCATTGAGCTGATGATGGGGATATTCTTTTCGTGGCATTTCATAACAAGTGATATTTTAGCTGTGACTGTATCAACGGCATCCACCACATAATCATAATCTTCAAAGAAAAAGGTATCTGCATTTTCAGGCAAAAAGAAACAATTATGGACGTTTACTTTTACATCCGGATTGATATCCAGCATTCTTTCCTTCATGACTTCGGTTTTATATTTCCCGATAGTTTTATGAGTGGCGATTATCTGCCTGTTGATATTGGACAAGCTTACTGTGTCTTTATCAATCAGGTCGAATGTCCCGACACCGCTTCGCACCAGTGCTTCGCAAACATAGCCGCCCACTCCGCCTATACCGAACACAGCCACTCTGGAATTATTAAGTTTTCGTATTGCTTCTTCACCCAGCAGCAACTGAGTCCTGGCAAATTGGTCTGACATAGTTTTCTCACTTTCTTTATGCCGTATTCATCCATTTTGATGACACGTAATTGTGTTTGTTGACTTCTTTCCTTCTAGGCAGACTACTGTCTCAACATGATCAGTCCAAGGAAACATGTCTACAGGTGATATCTTTTTAACTTTGTACTTTTTCTTTATAAATGTTCTAAGGTCCCTTGCCAATGTTTCAGGGTTACATGATACGTATACTATATGCTCGATCCCTGCGTTTGCGGCAGCAGATATAAATGCATCTGTGGAACCGCTTCTGGGAGGATCCATTATCAGGATATAATCTTTCGCATTAAGTCTTATCTTATCCTGATATTCCTGCATCCATTCGGTTGCGTCAGCTTTAACGAACTCTATATTGTTGATACCGTTTTTCTTAGCGTTCTGTACTGCGTCTTTTACTGCGGAAGCATTTAGCTCTATACCTATGACATTTTTAGCTTTATCAGCCATGCACATGCCTATGGTACCGGTACCACAGTAAGTATCTATTATGGTTTTTGGCAAAGATGTCTCAGTTTGATTTACTTTCGGTGTTTTTTCGGGTGATATATTATTCTCAAAAGCATACTCTATCGCTTTTTTATACAGTTTTTCAGTCTGATAAGCATTTACCTGATAGAAAGAATCAGGAGAAATCCTGAACTTTAGACCCATCAGTTCATCTTCTATGAATCCCGGACCGTAACATACAATATTCCTGTCTCCCAATACCATACTGGTACGCTTGTCATTAATATTCTGTACTATAGTGGATATCTCTGGGAACTTTGTTCTTATGGCTTTTATAAAGTTGTTTTTTCCAGGGAAAGGTACTGATACTGTGACGAGTACAAGCATGATCTGAGTACTGACAGCTTCTTTTTCGGTGGTATTTAGAGCTGCTTCTGTTTTGTTATGGTGATGTCCGACTCTCACAAGTACATGCCTCAGCCAGCCGGTACCACTGTCCTCATCAAAAACCTTATACTTAAATGAAGGCAGCAACTTAAACACTTCTTCTATAATCTCGTCGGCTTTTTGATTTTCAAGCTTACAACCTTTAACACCGACTACCCTGTGGCTGTTTTCACTGTATATGCCTCGTATGGGCTTACCACCGGCATCCAGAGCGAATACGGAATGAACCTTATTCCTATAATAATAAGGCTGCTCTGTTCCTATTATTTTGTCAATCTTTATGCCTTGGGATGCAGCAATGTCCTTTAGGTATTTTGATACGTTTTGCTGCTTTATATCGAGCTGCTCTGCGTATGTTTTATTGATATACCTGCATCCGCCGCATTTGGAAAAATAAGGACATACATCTGATTTTAATTTTATTTCGGCCATTAAAAGCTCCTGTTTTTAAATAAAGGGACGTAAGAAACGTCCCTAAAAATATTATTTGTTTTGTCCATAATATGCGTTTGCACCATGTTTTCTGAAGTAATGCTTATCAAGCAGGCTCTGGGGTACAGGGCTGATTGTGCAGCCTGATAATGAAAGGTTATGCCATGCCATGAAAGCTACTTCCTCAAGTACTATAGCATTTTCTACAGCCTTGGCTGCATTTTTGCCCCATGCAAAAGGTCCGTGTGACTTAAGAAGTACTGCGGGTACATCCATGGGTTTGATACCGCGTGCTTTGAAGGTCTCGATGATAAGTTTACCGGTGTTGCCTTCGTAGTCCTCATCGATCTCTTCCTGTGAAAGACATCTTGCACAAGGTACTGCTCCGTAAAAATAATCTGCATGTGTGGTGCCGAGTGCAGGTATATCCATACCCTGCTGTGCCATAACTGTTGCCCAGCGTGAATGTGTATGTACTATGCCGCCCAAGTTCTTATATTCTCTGTAAAGAGCAAGATGTGTAGGTGTGTCGGATGAAGGTTTTAAGTCTCCTTCTACTTTGTTGCCATCAAGGTCAAGTACTACCATATCATCGGCAGTCATGGTCTCGTATGATACACCTGAGGGTTTGATAACCACAAGTCCTTTCTCACGATCAATACCGGATACATTTCCCCAGGTAAGTGTTACTAAGTTGTGTTTCGGCAGCTGAAGATTTGCCTCTAAGACTTCTTTCTTTAATGCTTCTAACATGATTGATTTCCTTTCTTTTTATAAGTCTTTTTATAGATTCTTCGCTTCGTTCAGAATGACAAAATATAGTTCAAAAAATATTATAACTGTTTCTTCCAGCTTGTAGGTGTGATAACAAGTATCAGCGGGAACAACTCCAGACGTCCGGCCAGCATGTCAAATATCAGTGTCAGCTTTGACAGATCCGAGAAAAATGCAAAATTGCACGTCGGACCTACTTTATTAAAGCCGGGACCCATGTTGTTAAGCGTAGCCAGAACCGCTGTAAAGTTTGTGGTAAAATCGTTTCCGTCGGCAGACAATACCAAAGTCGATGCACCAAATATAAGAAAGAATACAGCGAGATATACAAGTGTGGTATGTACTGTTCCGGCATCTACGACTGAACCGTCCATTCTGACTTTGGTGACAGAACGTGGATGGATAAGGTTCTTAATCTGGTTCTTGAAGCTTTTCCAGAGGATCAGAATTCGGCTCATCTTTATACCGCCGCCGGTACTGCCGGCACATGCTCCCATGAACATGCAGAGTATAAGTATCGTCTTCGAGAACTCCGGCCACATATCAAAGTCTGTAGTTGCAAATCCCGTGGAAGTGATAAGTGTTCCTACCTGGAATGAAGCAGTTCTCACTGTCTCCGATACAGTAGGATACATATTGCTGATGTTGATCGATATAGCTATTACTGCGACAACTATCATGAAGAAGTACAGCCTTATCTCCTCCATACTGAGTGCCTGTTTAAACTTTTTCCTTAAGATAAGGAAATACATGCTGTAATTGACGCCGCTAAGTATCATGAAGATGGTGACAACCCACTGTATGGCAGGTGACATTGAAGCTATACTGTCATTTCTGGTGCCGAATCCGCCGGTACCGATAGTACCGAATGTGGTACATAAGCTCTCAAAAAGATCGAGTCCGCATATCAGAAGGATAATGCACTCTAATGCACCCATAGCCAGATAAACCGAATAAAGGATAGTAACTGTATCCTTGATCCTGGGCACAAGCTTGTCAACAGAAGGGCCGGTACTCTCTGCCTTCATTAGATTGATGGTATTTCCGCCCAGCATGGGAAGCAATGCGGAAAGGAATACGAAAACACCCATACCGCCAAGTAAATGGGTAAAGCTCCTCCAAAACAGAGCTGCATGTGACATGATCTCGACATTGGTAAGTATTGTGGCTCCTGTAGTTGAGAAACCTGATGCTGTCTCAAATACAGCATCAATGTATCTTGGGATCTCTCCCGACAAAACAAACGGTAAGGCACCAAACATACTCATTATGATCCAGCCGAGTGCTACTACAAAGAAACCTTCTTTAAGGAAAAGCCCGCCTTTTTTAGGCTTTTTTAAATTGAGCAATACACCGCATATCAGGCATATACCTGCGGTGATCAGATAACTGAAGCCTTGATTTTCGCCATATATCAGTCCTACAACAAATGGGAACATCAAAAATATGGCTTCAGATTTTAATATCCATCCCAGTATATAAAATACAACTCCGTAATTCATATCTAACCTGCTAAATAATTATTCTATGTCAGTGAGAACAATATCTGTTAACACATTTCTAAGATTTTACTCCAAAACATCATCAATATTCTTGATATCTACTTTGGTATGGATGACAATGACTCTGTCTCCTACTTCCAAGGTGTCTGAACCGGAAGGAATGATATTCTTGCCTTTTCTGGATATGATACAGATAAGAACACCCTTTTTCATCTTAAGTTCTGCAAGCGGTATACCGGTGATCAGAGCATTTTCATTTATCCTGAATGTGAGGGCTTCAGCTTTTCCGCCGCCCAAACGCCTGAAATACTCGATATTGCTGCCCATGGTGTACTGCAGTGAACGTACATAGGAAAGAATTCTGTCCGATACAAGCTTGTTGGGGAAAATTATTGTATCCAGATTCATCCTGTTGATAACTTCTTCGAAATTGGTACGGCTGACCTTGGTAGCTGTCTTAACATCGGTAAGTGACATGGCATTAAGTGAAAGAAGTATGTTTTCTTCGTCGATACTGGTCAATGCAGCAAGACCTGCGGCATTTTCTATACCCTCTTCCAAGAGTATTTCTTTTGCAGTACCGTCAGCGCAGATGATATCTGCGTCCGGAAGGTTTTCAGCCAGGAAATCACATCTTTCTTTATTGTTTTCGATGATCTTGATGCTGACACCGGAAGCTATAAGGTTACGTGCAAGATAGAAACCGGTCTTGCCTCCGCCGACGATAATAACGTTAGATGCTTTTTTGGTGGCAAATCCGAATTTTTTGAAGAATGCGTATATCTCACGCATGGTACCTACGGCACCGACAACGTCACCTTCTTCAAGTACAAAATGTCCGTCAGGGATGTAAACTTCGTCATTTCTCTCAACCATACTTATAAGAACATTGCAATTATGCTTGGATCTCATGTCCATAAGTTTGGTGCCCCTCAGACTTGAATCGGGTTTTATCTTAAAGTGTACCATCTCGACACGGTCGCCTAAGAATGTATCAATCTGTGATGCGTAAGGGAACTTGAAAATACGGGCAAATTCGTATGCTGTCATCAGCTCGGGGTTCACAACCATATTGATATCAAGTTCCTTCATAAGGAATTCGGACTCTGTATTGTATATAGGATTTCTTACTCTGGCGATGGTCTTGCAGTTACCTTTTTTCTTGGCGATAACGCAGCTTAGCAGGTTCATCTCATCCGAATCCATGGTTGCGATAAACAGGTCGGTCTGATTGATTCCTGCTCCGACCAATGTGGATGAACTGCAGCCGTCACCGCAGTATGTAAGAACATCAAGTCCGTTAAGTTTGGAATTCAGTTTTTCCTTGTTTACATCGATAACGGTAATGGTATGACCTTCGGAAACAAGCTGTTCCACTATAGCTATACCTACTTTACCGCATCCGACTACTATGATTTTCATGATTCCTCCAATTTTATGTATAAGATCCTTCGCTGCGTTCAGGATGACAGGCCTTTGATCGGGACAACACCCATTTGCTTAGTATGATAACCCTTTGATTGATATAACAACCCTTTGCTTAGTATGATAACCCTTTGATTGAGATAACAACCCTTTGCTCAGAATGACAGCCATTTTGCATTAAACTTTTATAATTCTGATTATACTGTCAAGGCACTCTTCAATAGTACCGTTGTTTTCTACTGTATGATCACTCCAGCTTTCATATTTTGCTTTTCTTTGTTCGTAAAGAGCTTCAACACCGTTTTGTGCCGAAAGAGGCCTGCCTTTACTGGAAAGCTTATCAAGGTCACGTTTAATATAAATAACTACGGAATCCTTTTTAAGGACCGGTCTGTTTTCATCTTTAACTACAATACCGCCTCCACAGGAAATGATTCTGGAACGTACGTTGCCGCCAAATGACTTTGCACTGCTTTTGCTTGCTTTGTCTTCTTTGTTGGAAACAAGCTTTAAAAGCTCAGTTTCCAAGCTCCTGAATTCGCCTTCTCCTTTGTTTTTGATACAAGCTGAGCTGGTGATATTGTAAGTGTTTCTGAAAAGCAGATCCATATCGATAAAATCACGCTGGATCTTTTCTGCCAGCATTCTGCCTATGGTACTTTTACCGCAGCCGGGCATACCGATCAGGTATATATCTTTGGAGCTGTATGTATTGTTGCTCTGCTGGTACTTTGAGCAGTCCATAAGAGCACAAAGTATGCATTCAAGGTATTCGGAGTTTTTATGTCCGGAAAGAGACTGCCTTAATGCCTGCTTTTTCTCTTCTTCACGCTCGGGACAGAAAAGTTCCTGATTGTTTTTTGCTTTATATTCTCCGATCTGTTCGGTGATGTCAAACCTTTTGATAAGCAGATCCAAAAGTCCGGCATCAACCACGTCGATCTCTTTGCGTAATTCTGTAAGATCTTTCATGTTTATTCCTTGTATTTTATTTTTAGGCTTGCAACCTTATTTCTCAGGTTTTTCGAGCCCGAAATGTAAATACCCTTCTTTTGTTACGATCCTTCCGCGTGGAGTTCTGGCTACTAATCCGGATTGTACCAGATAAGGCTCATATACATCTTCCACGGTACCGGAATCCTCACCTATAGTAGTAGCTATGGCATCAATACCTACGGGACCGCCGTCAAACTTATCAATCATGGTGTGAAGTATTGCACGGTCAATATTGTCGAGGCCTAGCTTATCAACTTCCATCAGGTCAAGGGCATAATTTGCAACTTCTAATGTGATCTTGCCGTCATATTTAACCTGAGCAAAATCACGCATACGTTTTAAGAAGCGGTTAGCAAGACGGGGCGTGCCCCTTGAACGTCTGGCAAGCTCCAATGCGCCTTCCGGGTCGATTTCGACATTGAGTACTTCAGCTGAACGGTGGATAATATCCTGCAGCTCTTTTATGGTATAAAACTCCAGACGGCTAACTACACCGAATCTGTCTCTGAGCGGTGCGGTTAACATACCGGCTCTGGTAGTTGCTCCAACAAGGGTAAACTTAGGAAGATCAAGCCTGATCGACTTTGCTGCTGCGCCTCTGCCTATGACTATGTCTATGCAGAAATCCTCCATGGCAGGGTAAAGAAGCTCTTCTACCTGGCGGTTTAAGCGGTGTATCTCATCGATAAAAAGTACATCGCCTTCCTTTAAGCCGTTAAGTATGGCAGCCATATCTCCTGCTTTTTCTATGGCCGGACCGGTGGTTGTCTTTATGTTGACACCCATCTCATTGGCTATGATACCTGCCAAAGTGGTCTTTCCAAGACCGGGAGGGCCAAATAAAAGCACGTGGTCTAGCGACTCATTTCTTTTCTTGGCTGCATCTATATAGATTTTAAGGTTTTCTTTGACTTTGTTCTGACCGATATAATCTTTCAGCATCTGCGGTCTTAAAGTACCTTCTACAGAGCTGTCCTCAACGGTGTATTCGGTCGTGATCATTCTTTTCGCCACTGATTTTTCCCCGTTTTTGTATAATTATTAATATTCTTTTTAACCCTTTTATACTTGACTGCTTGAAATACAGATTCTTCGGGCTCTGCCCTCAGAATGACAAAGTTGTAATCCTGATCATAAATAGTCATCCAGAGCGTAGCGAAGGATCTTTATATGTTCCTAAGACTAAGACTTAGCAGTTTGTCTACCGTCATATCTTCAGTGATCTGTACGGATCTTACTGCCTTTGTGCTCTCAGCCGATGTGTAACCGAGTGAAACAAGAGCTGCTATAGCATCTTTAACTATTCCGTCATCAGCCTTTGAAACAGGTGCTGCGTCGTTTATATCAACAGAGCTTCCGCCGCTTAAAGCATCGGATAATTTGAATTTATCTTTGAGTTCCAATACTAGCTTTGCAGCTGTTTTCTTTCCTATACCGGGAGCTTTGGCTATCAGATCGCTGTTTTCGTCCAATATCGCCATTATGAGCTGCTCACGGTTAAGAGTTGATAAGATACTTATGCCGCCTTTCGGACCGATACCGCTTACACTGATTATTTTTTTAAACATAGACAGCTCATCCATGGTGCTGAAACCAAATAATGACATTCCGTCTTCTTTTACCTGCATATATGTATAAAGCTCTATATCCTCATCGCCGGCAAATGTTGCCCTGCCGAGCACTTCACCGGGCACGAAGACTTCAAAGCCTATGCCGTTTACGTTTATTATCAGACTGCCTTCATCAGTCCTGTCTATGTATTTACCTTTTAAGTATGAGATCATAACTTATATCCTTAAATTATATAATTCTAAATAGTTTTTTGGTATTAAGATCCTTCACATTCGCTCAGGATGACAATTATATCATTGATGATCTTTATATGACAATTTAATCATTTAAATCTTTATTATAAATGGTTTTCATTAATGATTTTTTATAACTTGGAAAACGAGCCGCCACCGAAGAAAAGTCTGCCTTCGTCGATATATTTTAATATGATACTTACGTTTATCCCCAGAGCTTCGGATATCTGTACTGCATTGCTGTTGGGGTATTTTTTTAAATAAACACGTATCTGCGTAAATATCATGTTGTCGACATCTCTGCAGGCGTCACAGGTACAAGTGCCGGTGTAGCCTTCGTATTCTCTTCCGCAATGCTTGCAGACACATGTTGATTTGTAACGCTTCTTCATGGTTTCCTCCAGAATTTATATTTACACCTCATCCACCGCTAACGCGGTCCCCCTTGTCTTCGCCAGACGGGCATTGCACCACTTCGTGGCTGCAATCAGTCCCCTCAAGGGGAAGGCTCTTGATTCAGAGAACCGGATCACATTAAGCTAGAGAACAACGAGAAGAAATTCTGCAGTATTCTCGTGATCATAGGTCTCTTCTTCCATTCTTCGTATGTAACTTCATGGCTGACGCCGAAAGTATCGGTAAAGTCATTCTTTATAACTTGATTAAGCTCTTCGTCCCACATAAGCGCCCCACACTCATAGTGGATGAACAGGCTTCTGTAATCCATGTTTATGGTGCCGACCAATGCACAATCATCGGTAAGCACGGTTTTTGCATGCACAAAGCCGGGAGTATATTCGTATATTTTAACACCGTTCTTTAAAAGATATCCGTAACTGTGCTTTGTGATCATGTTTACAATCTTTTTATCGGGGATACCCGGTGTAACAATCCTTACGTCCGTACCGCGCTTGGCTGATATTGCAAGTGCCTCCATGATATCGTCATCAAGTATCAGGTAAGGAGTCATGATGTACAAAATATCGTGAGAACTGTATATCAACTGCAGGATCGTGTCAGCTATGGGGTTTTCAGGATTGTTGGCAGGACCGTCTGCTATAACCTGACAGAAACCGGATCTGCCGTCTTTGCATTTATTTAAACAAGCTGATTTGTATATCGTATAATCATCTATCTTTTTCTGGATGGTCATGGTCCACATCTGAAGGAATGTGGAGGTAAGTCCGAACACACCATCACCTACTATCCTTACACCGGTGTCTTTCCATGTGCCGACACGCTCTACTTCGTTAACATATTCATCAGCGAGGTTAAAACCGCCTGTATAGCCGACTTTTCCGTCTATAACTACTATCTTCTGGTGGCTGCGGTAGTTAAGATACAGCTTATCCAGATATTTTCCTATAGAATTAAATTCAGCAGTCTCAATGCCTGCATCTCTTAACTCCTGCCATAGCTGCTTGCTGGTACGGAACATCGAACCGTAATCATCATACAGGAACTTTATCTCTATGCCCTGTTTAGCTTTATCGACAAGTATTGTCTTTATCCTGTTCCAGAGTATTCCGTCCGCTACGATAAAGAACTCGAGGAATATGAATTTCTGCGCTTTTTCTAAGTCCTCTATGATAGCTTCAAATGCATCCTCACCTAACGGATAGTAATTAAAGGAATTATTTGAATACAGCGGGAAATGGCAGTTTTCAAGGTAAGTAACAGCGTTTGATCTTACATTGTAATGCTCCATATACTTTTTAAGTGCATCTTTATCAGGCTCAAGGAATTTATACCCGTAGGAAACATAATACATGTTTCTCTTATTAATCCTGTCACTTCTGTTTGCACCCCACAGTATATACATTATTAGACCTGCCAAAGGCACCAGGGTGATGACCATGAGCCAGCCTATTTTAAACGATGCATTTGTCCTCTGGTTTACAAGACCTACTACCACAAATACACCTACTACTTCTATCGCAAAGTAAATGAATACCGCAGAATACAGATAATACGAAAGAAGAAAGATGATACCGAATTGCAGCAAAAGAAGAAGCGCTATAACAAACGCCCTGATAAAACCGCTTATATACGTTTTTACATATCCTCTTTTATGCTTAGGCTTGTTTTCTTTCATAACTATTTATTTTACAACATTCACAATATAAAATCAAGTAAACTGAATATTAATATGTTCCTGTGAGGCATGCATCTTATTCTATTCCAATGATATCTGCGCTCTTGCATCCGACAACGGTAAAAAGATCGTTGGGTGCAACTTCTATCTGATAACCGACTTTGCCGGCACTTACGAACATTTTGTCAAATTGTAAAGCGGTCTCGTGTACAAATGTCGGAAATGGTTTTTTCATGCCTATGGGGGAACATCCGCCATGTACATAACCTGTAAGCGGCAGCAATTCTTTTTGCTTTATCATGTCTATGGATTTTTCACCGGCAGCTTTGGCAGCCTTTTTGAGGTTTAGTTCTTCGGCCACCGGTACTACAAATACATAGTGCTGTCCGGTCTTACCTACGGTTACTAATGTTTTGAATACCTTTTCTGCAGGCTCGCCGAGGATACCTGCTATCTGTTCTCCGGTAAGTGTCGGATCAGCTTCGTATGTATGCAGGTTGTATGCTATCTTTTTGCTGTCAAGTACTCGGCAGACGTTTGTTTTCTCTTCTTTTTTCATTCTGTCAGTTTCTTTACCCTTTCATAAGCATTTGAAGCGGAACTGTGCCCGGCATCAGCAGCTTTTTTATAATACTCAAGTGCTTTTTCGTAGTCGTGTGATGAATTATCCGAAAAATGAGTCAGGTTGTTTAACTCGTCAGCGTTTTCGTAAATAAAACCGAGGCTGTATAATGCTATGCTGTCATTTTTCGCAGCAGAATTCTCATAATAAGTAATTGCCTTGGCCAAAGCATCCGTCATTCCGTTTCCTTCATAAGCGTTTGCGGCAAATTTGATCTCGTCGGGATCTCTGTCTATATCAAGATAATAGTTTCCTAAGAAGTTATTTGCATTGATGCTGCCGGATGCAGCTGCTTTGTTATATAGATCCAGAGCTTTTGTTATCTTTTCTTCGTCATCCAGGTCATTATAAAAATACGCTGCAAGGTCATTTATTGCATTGATGATCTCTTCATCATCCGTTAAAGCATCACCGGTCTGCATATATAATTCATAGGCTTCTTCATAACGGTTGTCTTTATCGCTGTTATTCTGAATGTCGAAAGCCATTTTATATAATTTATCAGATTCCGACATGTTGGGATCTTCTGTTTCCGTCGGCTGCGCAGGTTCTGTTATCTGTGCAGTCGGTGTGGCCGGGACATCTGTAATATCGTTTTTATTAGTTATATCTTTGGAATCCGTAATAACTGTTGTTTGCCCTTTATCATCATTGTTATTATTGTTAACCAAAAGAATTATAGCAATTACGAGTAATACAACCAATGCAGCTATCACAGGATATAACCAGTATGTGGGAACAGACTTTTTTAAAGTGCTGTTAGAATTCTTGATTTTTGATTCTTTAGGTACATTACCCTCAAGTATCTTTTTAGAGTATTTTCTAAGGTTAGCGATGCTTTCAAGTAAAGGCGGATTTACAGCATCGAGCCAGTGTACACGTGTCAGGTAATATTCAAGTTCACTACACATCTGAGTATCGGAAAGCTTAAACGGTATCAAAGTTTTTCCGGAATTAAATGCCAGAGCTACTTCGTTGGCTACCTGTTTCGATTCGTTGGAACTGTCTGTATATATGAGGACAAAGAGCTGGCATGCATTGATGGCTTCATGTATGGCAGTCACCCATTCCTGACCGGGCATGATATCGCGAGGCGCATACCAGCATCTGATGCCATTCTGCTCAAAATCGGAAACTACGGCATCAGCCACATTTTTATTTAGTGATGAATAGCTGATAAACACGTCTAACCCCTGCTTCGGTAAGTCAGGGGTGTCAGAGCTCGCATTATTGTTTTTTAAGGCTTCATCAAGGTTTTCTTTTAAAGTCTGCATGTTCACCTCATATTATGTCCATAATCTGTTATATTATACCAAATTCAGTCTCAGAATACAAACATTTTTAAACATGTTATTATTGAAAGTACAATGGAAATATGCTATTCTAAAATCCGAAGGGTTTTATGGCTAGAAGTATTGACTAAAGGAAAAGCATGAAAGAATTTAAATCTTTTTCGGATGAAACCGATTTATTTATTAAAACTACAGATATTATGTTCCCTGATTTGGATAAAGAACAGATACTTATATATGATATTGATACTACTTCTTTTGAGGCAGCTAACGGGTGTGTTTTTCTGATAGGTGTACTTTTCTATCAAAATGATGAATTGCATTTCGACCAGCTGTTCTCTGAAAGTATCGATGAAGAAGCTTTGATCATTGAGAAGTTTTTTGATATTGCTGAGAGTTATAAGGTATTACTCAGTTATAAAGGTGAATCATTTGATATCCCGTTTATCGGAAAACGGATATATGCATTAAAACAAAATGAACTGTATAAAAGATTTACTACACTACGCTCCCGCTCATACGACCTGGCAGGTGAGATAATGTCTCTTAAAACATCATTAGGATTAAGTTCAACTAAGCTTGATTATCTCAGAAAAAAGTGCGGACAACAAGTACCTGAAAGGATAAGCGGTGAAAACATCAGTAAGTTTTATGTAGAGCATATTGCGGCAGCAAAGCTTAGAAAACTGTTAGAAACTACATGTAACGCCAGAAACAACAATATGATAGGCGAATACCATCCTAAACCTGTATTGGATGAACTCGCTCATATTAACCCTGATTCCGGTGACAGGTTCCTCACAGATATATTGTACAGGAATAAGGAAAACATTGAGTCTGTTATATACCTTTTACGACTTTCAAGGCTTTTCTCGATGCGAAAAGGACTTTTTGATATCGGTATCAATTTTAATACTGATACTATAGATTTTTTTATAACTGCCAAAG